>CAZOYV010000280.1:0-10686 GCA_964584075.1 uncultured Rickettsiales bacterium
CCGGCCCCTGGCCCCCCGCAGCAGGCTCCGGCGAGCAGGACCGCGACGAGCAGTGACAGGGACGGTCGAGGGACGCGGACGACGCGCATGGAGCCCCCAAGGCGGACGAGCAGTGGAGCGGTCGCATCGATCATCGCCCATCGGCACGCTCCGCGAAAGGCCCGCCCGGGAGCGCAGACGCCCTTGACCACGTTCTCGCCCCGCGCCTAGTCTTCCGGCCAGGTGAGACCCATGCCGCGACGACGCCCGATCCCGTTCCCGCCGCCCACCCGCCGCACGGTCCTGCGGGGCCTCGGCGCCGGCGGCCTGCTGCTGGCCACCTCCTGCGCCACCACCGGCGACGAGGACGAGGACGAGACCTTCCGCTTCGCGGTGATCACCGACCTGCACTGCAAGCCCGACGCGAGCCACACCAACAACCAGGCGATGGCCGCGACCGTCGAGGTCCTCAACGCGCTGGAGCCCGGCGTCGAGCTGGTGTTGCTGTGTGGCGACCTGATCGACGACCTGCCGACCGACGACCCGGCCTACTTCGAGGGTCACGACGACACCGCGCTGCACCGCTTCGAGGAGCTGCTCGCCGGGCTGCAGATGCCGTGGCTGGCGGTGCTGGGCAACCACGACTACTACCTGGACGACGGCGGCCTGCTCAGCGGCCCGACCGACGACTTCCCGGCCCGCGAGGCCCTGCTCCAGGACCGGCTGGGGCTGCCGGGGATGTGGTTCCGCCACGACCACCGCGGCATCGCGTTCTACGGACTCAGCTCGATGCAGCCCGATCCGGCCGCGGGCTGGACCCCCGGCAGCTGCGGCTCGTTCGGCCCCGAGCAGCTGGCGTGGCTCGAGCAGGAGCTGGCCGACGGCGTCCCCGCGGTGCTGTTCTTCCACCACCCGCTGGCGCTGGACCACGCCGCCACCGGCGGGGTCTCCGGGGGCATGCCGTTCGAGGTCCCGCGCGCCGAGGGCGACTACCTCAAGTACGAGGGCACCGAGTACGAGGACTGGACCGACCCGATCTACGCCCTGCTCGAGGCCCACGCCGACCAGGTGCTGGCGGTGTTCGTCGGCCACAGCCACTGGTGGCTCGCCGACGAGTGGCACGGCACCCCGGTGCTGATGACCGACTCGGTGGGCAACTCGGTGCTCCAGACCAGCCACGGCGAGGGGGACGACCCACCCCCGATGCGCTTCCACCTCGTCGAGGTCGACCTGACCCGCGGGACCCTCGAGATCGCCAACGAGGACTGGTTCGAGTACGACGAGTGACCCGTCCTGCCAAGCCCCGAGGTGCCCCGTTGCGGCGTCCCGAGCTCACGGCCCTGTTCCTCGCGCTGGCGCTGGGCGCCGGCGGCTGCCCCACCGCGCCCGACCCCACGGGCGACGACCACACCGGCGACGACGACGCGGGCGACGACGACGCGGGCGACGACGACACCGCCGACGACGACAGCGGCGACGACGACAGCGGCGACGACGACAGCGGCGACGACGACACGGGCGACGATGACACGGGCGACGACGACACCGCCGGCTGCGACGGAGGCGGCGACGCCCTGCAGCCGTTCGCCAACCACGCGTTCCAGTACGCGCCGGGGACGATCCGTCCGAGCGGCGCGACCGCCACGCTCGACGACGCGGTGCGCGACGCCTACGACACCTGGAAGGCGACCTACGTGGTCCAGGGCTGCGGCCCGGGGCGCTACTACGTGGCCACCGGGATGGGCAACAGCCTGACGGTCAGCGAGGCCCACGGCTTCGGGATGATCGTCACCGCCTACCTGGCCGGCCACGACCCCCAGGCGCGCGCGGTGTTCGACGGGATGGTGGCCTACTTCCGCGACCACCCCAGCGACGGCTCGCCGGACCTGATGGCGTGGTCGCAGGACGCCTGGTGCGTCAGCAACCAGGGCGCCAGCTCGGCCACCGACGGCGACCTGGACATCGCCTACGCGCTGCTGCTCGCCGACCGGCAGTGGGGCAGCGCCGGCGCGGTGGACTACCTCGCCGAGGCGGGGCTGGTGATCGACGCCATCCGGGCCCACGAGGTCGACGGCTGGGCCCGCTACCCGCTGCTGGGCGACTGGGTCGATCCGGCCGATCAGACCTACTACGCCGCCACCCGCAGCAGCGACTGGATGCCGGGGCACTTCGCCAGCTTCGCCGCGGCGGACCCCGCCGCCGACTGGCCCGACCTGACGGACAGCGTGCTGGGCATCACCGAGGCGCTCCAGGCGACCCACTCGCCGTCCACCGGGCTGCTGCCCGACTTCGTGCTCTACCCCGGCGGCACGCCGCTCCCGGCGGCCCCCGGCTTCCTCGAGGGCGACCACGACGGCCACCACTACTACAACGCCTGCCGCACGCCGTGGCGGCTGGGCGTCCACGCGCTGCACGGCGACCCCCGGGCCCGCGCCGCGGTCCAGGCGATGGACGCCTTCGCCCAGTCCACCAGCGGCGGGGACCCCTACGCGATCGCGTCGGGCTTCGAGCTGGACGGCACCCCGGTGCCCGGCTCCGACTTCCCCTCGCTGGCGTTCATCGCCCCGTTCGGCGTCGCGGCGATGGCCGAGCCCACGTCCCAGGCGTGGCTCGACGCGGTGTGGGGCGCGGTGACCGACCCGGCGATGGCGGAGGGGTACTACGAGGACACCATCTCGCTGCTGGCGATGATCGCGATGAGCGGCAACTGGTGGGTCCCGGAGGCGCCGCCATGTCCCTGAGCCGAGTCCGCGCGCTGCCCCCGGCGGTCTGGCTGGCGCTGGCCGCGACGCTCGCCGGCTGCCCGGAACCCGACGACCCCCCCGCCGGGGACGACGACGGAGCCGACGACGACACCGCCGACGACGACACGGGCGACGACGACGGAGCCGACGACGACGGCGGCGCCCCGCCCTCCGCCACGCCGGGGCCGGGAGAGCTGCCCTGCATCGACGATCCTCCGGAGGCGGGCGATCCGCTGGCCGCGCTCGGCGAGTGCGGCGTGCTGGTCTACGGGCCCTACGCCAACCGCGACCAGGACCACGCCGACAACCGGCTGCCCGACTTCTCGTTCGCCGGCTACGGCGGCGGCGGCGTCGCGCTGCCCCAGGTGCCGACGGTGCGCACGCTGCAGCCCGAGCCCGGCGACGACCACGAGCGCATCCAGGGCGCGCTGGACGAGGTCGCCGCGCTGGCTCCCGACGCGGACGGCTTCCGCGGCGCGGTCCTGCTCGCCGCCGGGACGTACGAGTCCTCGGAGACGCTGCGCATCGAGGCCAGCGGCGTGGTGCTGCGCGGCGAGGGCCAGGGCGACGACGGCACCGTGATCGTCGCCACCGCCGCCGGCCCGATCGCGCTGATCGAGGTCGTTGGCGGGGGCGGGCCGGACGTGGTGGACGGCAGCGAGCGGGCGATCACCGCCGATCACGTCCCGGTGGGCGCCCACGTCGTCCCCGTCGAGGACACCGACACGTTCGAACCGGGGGACCTCGTGGCGGTGCGCCGCACGCCGAACGACGACTGGATCGACGCGCTGGGGATGGAGCCCTACGGCTGGACCGCCGACAGCTACGCCATCGCCCACGAGCGCACCGTGGTGCGGGTCGACCACGGCGAGGGCACGGTCGAGCTGGACATCCCGCTGGTGGACTCCATCGCCGCGGAGCACGGCGGCGGGCGCGTCGAGCGCCTCGAGGGCGGCGCGCGGATCCGCGACTGCGGCGTGGAGGACCTGCGCCTGGACTCGACCCACGACGGTGACGAGGACGAGGACCACGCCTGGACCGGGGTGCTGCTGCGCGACGTGGAGCACGCCTGGGTCCAGCGCGTCACCGCCCTGCACTTCGGCAGCCACGCGGTCTCGGTGGAGGGTGCCACCCGCTTCGTCACGGTCCAGGACTGCGCGATGCTCGACCCGGTCTCGCAGATCACCGGCGGTCGCCGCTACCCGTTCAACGTCGACGAGGGGCTGGGCGTGCTGTTCCAGCGCTGCTACGCGCGCGACGGCCGCCACAGCTTCGTCACCGGCTCGCGGGTGACCGGCCCCCACGTGTGGCTCGACTGCCTCGCCGAGCAGTGCCACGCCGACGACGGCCCCCACCACCGCTGGGCCACCGGGTTGCTGTTCGACAACACCCGCTCGGCGGAGCTGCGGGTCCAGAACCGGCAGGACTCGGGCAGCGGCCACGGCTGGGCCGGGGCCCAGGTGCTGTTCTGGAACGGCGTGGTCACCGACCACTTCGTCTCCGACGCGCCGCCCGCGGCGATGAACTGGGTGGTCGGCCTCGTCGGCGACGAGGGCGAGGGCCAGTGGGCCCCCGAGGAGCCGCCGGGGATCCAGGAGTCGCTGGGCACGCCGGTGACGCCGCGCAGCCTGTACCTGCAGCAGCTCGCGGACCGCCTCGGCGAGGCCGCTGTGGAGGCGGTCACCGTGCCCGAGCAGCGCCAGGGCCCGATCTGGGAGCCGCTCTCCGCCTGGGCCGGTGAGGGCGCGCCCGACTGGACGCCGTGATCTCCCGCCGACGTGGGGCTCGCGCTGCGCGACAGCGCGGCGGTGGTGGGGGACGTCCAGGACCACGAGAACGGCGTCGTGCTCGACGACCGCGACGGCGCCGCCGCGGTGCGGGGGCCCGGGAGGGTGAGCCCACGATTCACATCTTCGTGTGATGGCGGCGCGAGCGCCGCGCGGCACGCTGGTCCCACGAGGAGGCCAGCATGGACCGCACCCCCCCCGCCCCGTTCCCCCCCGAGCACGGCCCGGGATGGCCCAGCTTCTACCGCGCCGCCGCCGTCGCGGCGTTCGCACAGCTCGGGATCATCTTCACGTTCTTCCTGACCGGGTTCCCGCCGGACACCGCCGCCGAGGTGTTCGCGCTGTACCAGGACCAGCCCCTGACCCGGCTGACCCACAACGAGTTCGGCACCCTGGCGCTGATCGCGCTGTACCTGGTCACCGCCATCGCCGTGTGGGGTGCGCTGCGCCGCGCCCACGGGCCGTGGGCCGCGGTGGCCACGGCGGGGATCCTGGTGGCGGTCGGCGCGACCTTCGCGGTGCACTCCGGGCACTCGCTGATCGGTCTCGCCGAGCGCCACGCCGCGGCGACCAGCACCGAGGAACGAGCTGCCTTGATCGCAGCCGGCGAGGCCGTCATCGCCGGTGATCTGTGGCACTCCACCGCGGGCTTCACGTGCGGGATCCTGCTCCAGGGAGGCTCGGTGCTGATCGGAGTGCTGATGCTGCGCAGCAGCCCCTTCTCGCGCTGGACCGCGTGGCTGTGCATCCTCGCCAACGCGATGGACCTGTGCCAGCACCTGCTGCACGCAGTGGCACCGGGGGTCGCGTCGGTGATCCAGATGACGATGGGCGTGTTCTACATCCCGTTCTTCCCGCTGCTGGGCCGCGATCTGTGGCGCCTGGCCCGGTCCGCGGCTGCGCCTGAATCGACATTCGATGAAATGAATGTATCTTCACCGGCGTACGCTGAGCCATGGAGGGCAACGCGATGACGAAGATCCTGGTGACCTACGCGACCGCGACGGGCTGCACCCGGGGGATCGCCGAGAGGATCGGCGAGGTCCTCGCCGAGGGCGGCGCCGAGATCACCGTGGCGGCGGCGGGCGACCGCCCCGATCCGGCGGGCTTCGACGCCGTGGTCGTCGGCAGCGGGGTCCGCGCCGGCAACTGGCACCGCAAGGCCAAGAAGTGGGTCAAGAGCCACGCCGGCACGCTCGAGGGCAAGCCGCTGGCGCTGTTCACCGTGGGGCTGACGATGGCCGACCACCCCGAGAAGGCCGACGAGGTCCGCGCCTACACCGACGCGCTGCTGGAGGAGACCGGCCTGCAGCCGGTGGACATCGGGCTGTTCGCCGGCTGGTTCAAGCCCGGCGAGTTCGGGTTCCTGGGCCGGACGATCCTGCAGAAGATGAAGGCCCCCGAGGGCGACCACCGCGACTGGGAGGCGATCGCCGCCTGGACCCGCGCGGTGCAGCCCAAGCTGGGCGCCTGATCCCGCTGCGCGCGGGCTCTGGCACAATGCCGCCATGGCCCTGTGGCTCCAGCTGCTGCTCGCCGTCGTGCTCGCCGTGATCGCGGGGGTCTACGCCTCGGTGGGCCTCGCCGGCGGCACCGCCTACCTGTCGGTGATGTCGTTCTTCGACGCCGACCCGGACTCGCTGCGGCCCGTCGCCTGGACGCTCAACGTGATCGTCGCGGCGGTGGGGTTCTGGCAGTTCCGCAAGGCCGGCCACTTCGAGGCGCGCATCGCGTGGCCGTTCCTGCTGGGGGGCTGCGCCGGCGGGATGGTCGGCGCCGCGCTGCCGATGGGGGAGCTGGCGTTCGCCGGGCTGCTGGCGCTGACGCTGATCGCCGCGGCAGGCAAGATGCTGCTGGGCCGCAAGCCCGCCGGCAAGCAGGACGTGCGGCCCCGCGCGTGGCCGCTGGCGCTGGCGCTGGGGCTGGCGGTCGGCGTGGTCTCGGGGCTGGTGGGGATCGGCGGCGGGATCATCCTCGGGCCGATCGTGATCGCGCTGGGGTGGCTCGACATCAAGCGCACCGCGGCGATGACCAGCATCTACATCCTGGTGGTCTCCGCCGGGGCGCTGGCCGGGTTCTTCGCCCGCGGCGGGACGCTGGAGTGGGTCTCCATCGCGATCTGGTCGGGCTTCGTGATCGTCGGCGGCTTCGCCGGCGCCCGCTGGGGGGCGGGCCGGGCCTCGCCGCGGGCGCTGCAGCTGGTGTTCGGCGGGGTGGCGCTGGTGGCCGGCGTGCGGCTCGCGGTGCGGTTCGTCGGCGGGCTGCTCGGCGGGGGCGCGTGAGGCGCCGCGGAGCGCACCGGAGCGAGGCCCGCAGCGTGGATTGACCCGTCCGCCGCACCCCCCGTACCCTGGATCGCGAGGGCCTGGCCGAGCCGGCCGCGCCGTCGCCGCAGCGCGAACACCCGACCCCCACTGGAGGACACACGATGCGGACCATCCCGCACCCCTGGTCCGGCCTGTTGCTGGCCGGAGCCCTGGCCCTCGCGACGGGCTGCCCCGAGGAGGAGCCCGAGCCGCCGGCCGACGAGGACGGCGACGGGTACGACGAGGACGAGGACTGCGACGACGGCGACGCCGCCACCTACCCGGGCGCCGACGAGCTGTGCGACGGCCTGGACAACGACTGCGACGGCACCGTCCCCGCCGACGAGACCGACGACGACGGCGACGGGGTGGCCGAGTGCGAGGGCGACTGCGACGACGGCGACGCCGCGGTCCACCCGGGGGCCGCCGAGGCGTGCAACGGGGTCGACGACGACTGCGACGGCACCGTCCCCGCCGACGAGACCGACGACGACGGCGACGGGGCGGCCGAGTGCGAGGGCGACTGCGACGACGGCGACGCCGCGATCCACCCGGGCGCCGACGAGGTCTGCGACGGGGCCGACAACGACTGCGACGGCGACACCGACGAGGGCGACGCCACCGACGCCGCCACCTGGTACCAGGACGCCGACGGCGACGGCTACGGGGACGCGGCCAGCACGACCACCGCGTGCGACCAGCCCACCGGCCACGTGGCCGACGACCAGGACTGCGACGACGGCGACGCCGCCATCAGCCCCGAGGGCACCGAGGTCTGCGACGGGGCCGACAACGACTGCGACGGGGCCACCGACGAGCCCGACGCCGCCGACGCCGCCACCTGGTACCTGGACGCCGACGGGGACGGCCACGGGGTCGCCGCCGGCACCACCGTGGCCTGCGACCAGCCCACCGGCTACGCCTCCACCGACGACGACTGCGACGACGCCAACGCCGCCGCCAACCCCGGCGCCACCGAGCTGTGCAACGGGTTCGACGACGACTGCGACGGCGACACCGACGAGCCCGACGCCGCCGACGCGACCACCTGGTACGGCGACACCGACGGGGACGGCTACGGCGAGACCGCCGACGCCGTGGTCGCCTGCGACCCGCCCACCGGCTACGTGGCCGCGGACGGCGACTGTAACGACGCCAACGACGACGTCAACCCCGGCGCCACCGAGTGGTGCGGCAACGGCGTGGACGAGGACTGCAGCGGCGTCGCCGACGACATCTGCCTCGACCACTGCGGCACGATCTCCACCGACGAGATCTGGGACTCGTCGATGGTCCACGTGGTCACCTGCGACCTGTTCGTCGAGGGCAACGCCTCGCCGCGGCTGACGATCCAGGACGGCACGCTGGTGATCCTCGAGTCCGGCGTGGACTTCTACGTCGGCTACTACGACGACGGCTCGCTGGTGGTCGACGGCCACACCCAGGGCGTGACCTTCACCTCTGCGGATCAGGACCCCGACCCGGGGGACTGGCGCGGGCTGTGGTTCAACAACCACGACGACGGCTCCGAGCTGACCGGGCTGACCGTGGCCTACGCGGGCGCCAACGGCGATGGCGCGATCCGGCTCAACGGCGCCGACGTCACGATGGACGGCTGCACCGTGGAGCACTCCACGCACCACGGGCTGTACGTGTCCGGCGGGGGCACGCTCCGGGTCGAGAACTCCACCTTCCGCGACAACGACCAGGACGGGATCTACATCCACACCGACTCGGCGCTGGACGACGACTCGGGCCCCACCTTCGCGGGCAACACCAGCACCGGCAACGGGGGCCACGCGATGTCGCTCCCGGCCAACTCGGTGGGGCAGCTCGACGGCGACACCTGCGCCTTCGCCGGCAACGACCTCGACGTCGTGCGGATCCTCGCCGACACGGTCACCGACGACGCGCAGTGGTCGGCGCTGGACGTGCCGTACCGGGTGCAGAACGACGTGTTCGTCGAGGGCCCGACCCACCCCGAGGTCGTCGTCGAGGACGGGGCGGTGGTGCAGCTGGACGCCGGCGTCGACTTCTACGTCGGCTACTACGACCACGGCTCGCTGGTGGTCGACGGCCACACCCTCGGGGTGGTGTTCACCTCCAGCGATCCGTCGCCGGGCCCCGGGGACTGGCGCGGGCTGTGGTTCAACAACCACGACGACGACTCGGTGCTGACCGGGCTGACCGCCGAGTACGGCGGCGCCAACGGCGACGGCACGATCCGGCTCAACGGCGCCCGCGTGGAGCTGATCGACTGCGTGGTCCGGCACTCCTCGAACCACGGGCTGTACGCCTCCGGCGCCTCCGAGCTCGCGGCGAGCGGTACGCAGTTCGTGGACAACCTCCGGGACGGCCTGTACGTCCACACCGACTCGTGGCTCGCCACCGCCGGCGGCCCGACCTTCACCGGCAACACCTGCAGCGGCAACGAGGGCTTCGCGATGACGCTGCCGGCCAACTCCGTCGGCCAGATCGACGGGGACACCTGCGCCTTCGCCGGCAACGACCTCGACGCCGTGCAGATCCTCGCCGACACGGTCACCGACGACGCCCTGTGGTCGGCGCTGGACGTGCCGTACCGGGTGCAGAACGACGTCTTCGTCGAGGGCCCGACCCATCCCGAGCTCGTCGTCGAGGACGGGGCGGTGGTGCAGCTGGACTCCGGCGTCGACTTCTACGTCGGCTACTACGACCACGGCTCGCTGGTGGTCGACGGCCACACCCTCGGGGTGGTGTTCACCTCCAGCGATCCGTCGCCGGGCCCGGGGGACTGGCGCGGGCTGTGGTTCAACAACCACGACGACGGCTCGGTGCTGACCGGGCTGACCGCCGAGTACGGCGGGGCCAACGGGGATGGCACGATCCGGCTCAACGGCGCGGACGTGGAGCTGATCGACTGCGTGGTCCGGCACTCCTCCAACCACGGGCTGTACGCCTCCGGCGCCTCCGAGCTGGCGGCCAGCGGCACCGCGTTCCTGGACAACACCGACGACGGCCTGCACGTCCACACCGACTCGGCGCTGGCCAGCGCCGGCGGCCCGACCTTCACCGGCAACTCCAGCCTGGGCAACGGCGGCTACGCGGTGAGCCTGCCGGCCAACTCCGTCGGCCAGATCGACGGGGACAGCTGCACGTTCTTCGGCGACGCGGACGACCGCGTCGAGATCCTCAACGACACCGTCACCGACGACGCCACCTGGATGGCCCTCGACGTGCCCTACCGGATGACCGCGGACGTGTTCGTCGAGGGCCCCGCTCAGCCGCTCCTGGTGGTCGAGGCCGGCGCGACGGTGGAGTTCGCCAGCGGCGTCGACTTCTACGTCGGCTACTACGACATCGGCGCGCTGACGGTGTCCGGGACCGCCCAGGACCCGGTGGTCTTCACCGCCGCCGATCCCTCGCCGCAGCCGGGGGACTGGCGCGGGCTGTGGTTCAACAACCACTGCGACGAGAACGACTGCTGGATCGACCACGCCGTGATCGAGTTCGGCGGTGCCAACGGCAACGGCAACGTGGTGTTCAACGCCTGCGACGGGACGATCACCGACAGCACGATCCGCGACTCGTCGAGCTACGGGGTGTACCTCACCGGCGGGGCCAGCCCGACCCTGACCAACGTCACCTACAGCAACAACGCGTCGGGGGACACCAACTAGTCCCCTGTATCAGGAGTCCGTCACGTTTTTCGACGGCCCTCACGACGTCTGGCTGCGCCGCTCGTCGGTCACATACGTCAGAGTATGCTCCCTCCTCGCGACTTGCCAGCCGCCGCGATTGCTCGCCGACAAACGCAACGGACTCCTGAGACAGGGGACTAGCAGCCTGTCGCAGATTGGCGCGTGCCGAGCCGCGCTCGACTGGCGAGTC
>CAZOYV010000281.1:0-10685 GCA_964584075.1 uncultured Rickettsiales bacterium
TGGCTGGGATTCGGCCATTCGGGGCGTGATGGGCGCCCATCGGGGTCGATCTGGCCGGAATCCGGCCATTCGGGGCGTGATGGGCGCCCATCGGGGTCGTTCTGGCTGGGATTCGGCCATTCGGGGCGTGATGGGCGCCCATCGGGGTCGATCTGGCTGGGATTCGAATCGCGAGGTCGCTGGAGACTCGACCCGTGACCCCGACCGTTGCTTCGCTGCCGACGACGCGAGCCGACCAGGAGCCTCTTCCCTACCGGATCGGCTTCTGGTCCCAGATCGCGACGCAGGAGGCCAGCACGCCCAGCGAGAACGCGGCGCCGACGGCCTCGCCGCCGTCCATCTCGAAGCCCAGCAGCGGGACCAGGCCGAGCTCCTTGAGGACCGCGCGGTGCAGGGGGCGGCCGGAGGTGTGGGAGGCGAACAGGTAGCCGGTCACGGCGGGACAGAACGCGCGGGCCAGCAGCGCGGCGACGGCCGAGGGCTGGCTGTCGATCACGGCCGCGGTGCGGTACCGCGCGGCGGCGAGGTAGATCCCCGCCATCGCCCCGATCTCGAAGCCGCCCACCTCGCTGAGCAGCCCCAGCGGATCGTCGGCCACCAGCGCCCGCTCCCGCAGCGCGGCGCGCAGCCGCTTGCCGGCCTCGCCGCCGGGCATCGCGCGGCGGCTGCGCAGGGCCTTCTCGTCGAGGTCCAGCAGGCCGGCGGCCAGCGCCGCCACGGCGGGTGCGTCCCCGGTGGCGATGCTCCCCACCGCCACGGCGTCCACCGCCCGGTGGTGGTAGTAGTCGGCGAACAGGTCGTAGCCCGCGAGCACCACCTCCGACGCCTGGTGGCGGCCCATCGCCGGCATCCGGTGCATCGGCGCCGTGCCCCACGCGACCTTGCGCGGGACCAGGTTGGGGTGGCTGGGGATGTCCCCGGCGATCCCGACGTCCAGCAGCCGCGTCCGGGCCCCAACCTGGCGGGAGATGTGGTTGACCGGCGCGACGCTGTTGAGGAACGCCATCACGCGCTCCCCGGCCCACTCGTCGTGCAGCGGGTCCTCGCCCGTGCCGGTGCCGTGGTCCGCCGCGCACAGCAGCAGCAGCTTGCGGTTCAGCCGGGGGGGCTCGTGGCGGTGGATCGCACAGACCCGCGCGGTGATCTGGCGCAGCGGCCACACCAGCTCCCGGGTCCGGGCGCGCTCCTCGAGCCGGCCCTCGATGTCGTCGACCGCGGCGTCGTCCACCGGCTCGATCTTGGCGATGAGGGTCTGGAGCCTCTCCTCGCCGGCCTCGCTGGCGCTGTTCATACACCTCCCCGGGGACGGGTCCCGGTGTGTGGCAGTTCCGCCGATTCTACTCCATGCGCCCCAATTCCTTGAACCTCTCGGGCGGCTCGGGTTGAATACGGTTTCCAGCGCGCATGGCCGAGGGGACACGCCCACGCTCCCGCGCGGGAACATGGGGAGCGCGCGGGGAAGGAAGTCCGATGCACCCGAGTCGATGGGTCCCGTGGTTGCTGCTCACCCTGGCCCTGATCGCGCCTCGCGCGGGCGCCGCCCCGCCCCCTCCGGCGGCCCCCGCGGACTCCGTCGCCGACAAGAAGGGCGACGACGAGAAGGACGAGAAGGACAAGAAGGACAAGAAGGACAAGAAGCGGACCGGCGGTCCGGACAAGCCCCAGACGGTCAAGCCCAGCACGGCCGCCGGCACCCGACCGGGCGGGATGCGGCGCGACACCAAGGTGGGCCCGTCCGACCTGCTCGAGCCGCCGACGCCCCTGTCCAAGGTGCTGCTGATCGACCAGCAGCGGGTCCACTTCCTCGAGGCCGGCTGGGACCAGCACGAGGTCCTGATCGTGCTGCCCGGCTTCCCCGAGCCCGCGCTGGCCGGCCAGGCGATGCTGGAGACGCTCTCCAAGCGGTTCCGCGTGATCGTCGTCGACCCCCAGGGCTTCGGGTTCTCCGGCGGCCCCAACTGGGTCGACTACTCGCCGCAGGGGATGGCGCAGTTCCTGCTGCGCCTGATGGACCACCAGGAGATCGCCAAGGCCCACATCGCCGGCTTCGACCTCGGCGCCGCCGCCGCCCTGCGCTTCGCCTACGACAACCCCGACCGCGTCCACTCCGTGATCGTCGGCGCCGGCCCGGTGTTCCCCGAGTCCTACACCGGCCTGCTCGCCGACGCGCAGGTGCCGATCACCGGCGACGCGGTGTTCAGCGGGCTCAAGGGCAAGATGAAGTCGTACGTCCGCGAGGGGCTCCACGACCCGACGCGCTACGACGAGCAGACCGTCGAGGACCTGTACACGTTCTTCGACGATCGCGAGACGCGGGACCAGCTGCGGGACTGGATCAACACCACCGGGCGCGACCTGTACCAGATGGAGAAGTGGTACGAGACGATCGAGAAGCCGGTGTTCATCGTGTGGGGCAAGTCCGACCCCTACTTCCCCGTCGCGCAGGCCGACGACCTCGTCCACCGGTTCCCCGACGCGCGGCTCAAGGTGGTCGACGAGGCCGGCCACTTCCTGCTGCTCGAGCAACCCCGCGAGGTGGCCATGGCGCTGGTCGAGTACGTGTGGGAGCCGCCGCCGCCGCCGCCGCCGTTCTCCGGGCTGGGGTTCACCGCCTACCGCGGACAGACCTGCTCGCGGTACTTCGTGCTGATCAACCACCAGGAGGACCCGGTGCAGGTGACCGTGCAGTTCGCCGGGGAGTGGACCGACGAGACCGGCGCCACGCTCGAGGTCGACAACGTCGAGATCGACCCGGCCGAGGAGATCGAGATCGAGCCGGGGGCCTCGGTGGAGGTCAGCGTGCTGGTCTCGATGGCCGACCGCTCGATGGCGGTGGACACGCTGTACATGTCGGCGCTGACCTTCGAGGCCAAGCGGAAGCGGGACGAGATCGAGGTCCTGCCGCTGCCGATCCGGCTGCAGATCCCCCAGCTCGGGGAGACGATGCCGGAGGGCTTCGAGGCCAAGCCGATGGACCAGGTCTACGAGGTCGACATCGGCGAGCCTCCGGTGGACGAGATGATCTCCATCGAGTAGCTGAACCCATCGGTTCGTCCCCTGGCTCCAAGGGGACGAACGGGATCGGGCCGGTGCCAATCCGCCGCGCCCGACGAGACGAGGAGAGAGCGATGTCCGAGGTCGAGCACCATCCGATCATCATCCTGGGCAGCGGCCCCGCCGGGCTGACCGCCGCGATCTACGCCGCCCGCGCCGACCTGCCGCCCCTGATCATCGACGGGATGCAGCCGGGCGGCCAGCTGACGATCACCACCGACGTGGAGAACTACCCCGGCTTCCCCGAGGGGATCATGGGCCCCGAGCTGATGGACCGCACGCGCGCCCAGGCCGAGCGGTTCGGGACCCGGTTCCTGTTCGGCGAGGTGACCGAGGTGGACCTCGACCAGCGCCCGTTCGTGATCACCGTCGACGGCAGCGACCGCAAGACCTGCGACGCGCTGATCATCGCCACCGGGGCGACCGCGCGGTGGCTCGGGATCGAGGCCGAGAAGCAGCTGCAGGGCTTCGGCGTCAGCGCGTGCGCGACGTGCGACGGCGCGTTCTACCGCGATCGCGTGGTGGGCGTCGTCGGCGGCGGCGACTCGGCGATGGAGGAGGCCGACTTCCTGACCAAGTTCGCCTCCAGGGTCCACGTGATCCACCGCCGGGACGAGCTCCGCGCCTCGAAGATCATGCAGGCCCGGGCCGAGGCCAACCCCAAGATCACCTTCGAGTGGAACGCCGTGGTCACCGACCTCGACGGCGATCGTTCCACCGGGCTGACCGCCGCGACGCTGACCGACACCCGGACCGGCCAGGAGCGCAAGCTCCCGCTGGACGGCCTGTTCATGGCCATCGGACACACGCCCAACACCGCGATCTTCAGGGGAAAGCTGGACATGGACCAGGCCGGCTACCTGATCACCGAGCCCGACTCGACGCGCACCAACGTGCCCGGCGTGTTCGCGGCCGGCGACGTCAAGGACCACGTCTACCGCCAGGCGATCACCGCCGCCGGCTCGGGCTGCATGGCGGCCCTCGACGCCGAGCGCTACCTCGGGGAGCTCGAGGCCGAGTAGCCGGGCTGGCCCGGTGGCCGCCGCGCCGGTTGCGACCCACCGATCGACGGCGTAGACTTTCGCCCTCCCGACCCTTTCTTTTACACTCGTGGGTCAACCGGTCTGCATAGGGAGAGCAAGTGCGCCGGCGATCTCGCATCATCGCCAAGCTCGCACCCTTCGCCCGGGTGGTGGTCCCCACCGCCTCGGTGGCGTCGGGTGACACGGCGCTGGCCCCCCTGGCAGAAGGGTTCGCGGCGGACCTGACCTTCTTCCTGGAGCGCCTCGGCGGCGTGCGCGTCGACGCCCTGGTGTTCGACGGAGACGACGAGGGCCGGACCCCGACGATCCCCGACGTGCCCCCGGACGACGTCACGATCGGCGAGATCCTGGCCGAGTTCAACGCCGAGATGGTGCTGCTCGGCACGCTGGACTGGGGCGACGACGAGGCCAGCCTGTCCGTCAAGCTGGTGCGCGGGCGCGGCGACCTGCTGTGGACCGCGAGCTTCCCGCTGGTGGAGGGCTCGGTGTGGCAGGGGCGGCTGGCGGTGGCCAGCGAGACGGTCGCGGCGGCCACCGAGGCGCCGATCGACGCCAGCCCGATGGTGCGCAGCGGCCCGCAGAGCGTCCAGGGCTACCGCCTGCTGTGCGAGGCGCGCTGCGAACGGCTGCCCCTCGACGAGCGGCTGAAGCGCTGCCAGGAGGCGATCAAGCTCGAGCCCGAGCTGGAC
Source organism: uncultured Rickettsiales bacterium (assembly GCA_964584075.1). Lineage (GTDB taxonomy): Bacteria > Myxococcota_A > UBA796 > UBA9615 > CAYRNR01 > CAZOYV01. The sequence continues at coordinate 4,787 of CAZOYV010000281.1, forward strand.
GAGGCCTGGCTGCTGATGGCCGAGCTGTTCGACGCGATGGAACGCCGCGACGAGGCCGGGCAGCTGGTGATGTCGCTCCCCGAGCGCTTCCCGGAGTCGCCGCGGACCTACCTGCGGCGCAGCCAGTACCTGCGCGACAAGGCCGACCACGACGGCGCGCGCAGCGACATCCTCAAGGTGATCGGGTTCGAGGCCGACGGGATGGCACTGTTCGAGGCCGGACAGTACCTGATGAGCCTGGGCGACGAGGAGAACGCCGCGGAGAGCATGCAGCGCGCCGTGGAGCGCCGCTGCTGCCACCCGTTCCTCTACGAGCAGCTGGGCGTGTTCCGCGCCAACGAGGGCCACGAGGTGGCCGCGGTCGTGCTGTGGGAGCGGGCGCTGGCGATCGACCCGTCGCTGCACGGGATCCTCGCCAACCTGGCGCTGGGCCACCACCGGCTGGGCAACGACGACCGCGCCGAGGAGCTGTTCACCCAGGCCGCGGACTCGGCCCCCAACCACTTCGCGACGCACTACAACCTGGGGCTGTACTACCAGGACCTGCGCAACTGGGAGCTGGCCGCCGGCCACTTCGAGAAGGCGATCAAGCTCCGCCCCAACTTCCCCGTGCTGTACCTCAACCGCGGCACCTGCCTGCTGCGGCTGGGCCACAACCGCGAGGCCAAGGAGGTGCTCGAGGAGGCGGCCAAGATGGACCCCACCGGCCCCATCGGGCGCCAGGCCGAGGAGGAGCTGGGCAAGATCTTCATCCCCGTCGACCCGATGCAGGACGCCCGCGAGTACTTCCAGAAGGGCGCCGACCGGGTCAAGGGCAACCGCCCCGAGCAGGCCATCCCGTACCTCAAGAAGGCGGTCAAGATCGCGCCACGGTACTGGCAGGCGTGGTTCTACCTGGGGACCTGCTACCGCCTCCAGGAGAAGTGGGAGGCCGCGGTCGAGGCGTTCCGCAAGGTGATCGGGATCCGCGACGACCAGCCCGACGCGCACAACGAGCTGTCGGTCGCGCTGGGCCAGCTGCGGCGCCGCGAGGACGCCCTCGACCACGCCAAGCAGGCCCACGAGCTGCGCCCCAACGACGCCGGGATCACCAGCAACCTGGGGCTGGCCTACATGGAGATGGACCAGCTCGACGAGGCCCGCCACCACTTCCAGAAGGCCCACGAGCTGGCCCCCGACGACGAGATCATCCGCCGCTGCCTCGACGAGCTCGAGGCGCGGATGAAGCGCTCCAAGTGAGCCCCCGAGCGGCTCCGAACCACGCGAGGTCTGTGATGGAAGACTGCGTGTTCTGCAAGATCGTCGCGGGCGAGATCCCGGCCGAGGTGGTGGCCGAGAACGAGCACGCGATCGCGTTTGCCGACCTCAACCCCTCCGCGCCGGTGCACCTGCTGGTGGTGCCCCGCGAGCACATCGTCGACCTGGCGACCCACGGCGGCGGCGACGCCGCGGCGATGGCCGGCGTGATGGCGCTGATCCGGGACGCCGCCGACGCCCGCGGCCTGATGCCCGGCGGCTACCGGGTGGTGTCCAACACCGGCCCCGACGCCGGCCAGGAGGTGATGCACCTGCACTTCCACGTGCTCGGGGGGCGCAAGCTGGGCTGGCCGCCGGGGTAGCGCCGTGCAGACCCTCGATCCGATGTTCGCGCCGCGCGCCGTCGCGGTGGTCGGCGCCGGGCGCTCGCCGCGCTCGATCGGCTACCAGGTGGTCCGCAACCTGCTGGACTTCGGGTTCCGCGGCCCGGTCTACCCGGTCAACCCCAAGGCCGACGAGATCCTCGAGCAGCGCTGCTACCCCGGCGTCGAGGCGCTGCCCGACGGGGTCGATCTGGCGGTGCTGGTGCTGCCGGCGCGCGTGGTCGCCGAGACGGTGCGGGCGTGCCACGCCCGGGGGATCCGCGCGGTGGTGACGATCAGCGCCGGGTTCCGCGAGACCGGCGACTCGGGGGCGACGCTGGAGGACGAGCTGCGCGACACCCTGCGCGAGCTCGGCGTGCGGATGGCGGGGCCCAACTGCATGGGGATCATCAACACCGATCCCGCGGTGCGGCTCAACGCCACGTTCGCCTTCACCCAGCCGCTGGAGGGCACGGTGGCGTTCGCCAGCCAGTCGGGCTCGATCGGCGAGGCGATCCTGTCCCACGCCGCGACGATCGGGCTGGGGCTCAGCGCGTTCGTCTCGGTGGGCAACGCCACCGACCTGACCAGCGAGGACCTGATCTCCCACTGGGCCGACGACCCGCGGACCCGGGTGATCCTGCTGTACCTCGAGAACCTCGGCGACGCCCACCTGCTGATGGAGCGGGCGCTGATCGCGACCCGCGGCGCGCGCAAGCCGATCCTGGCGGTCAAGTCGGGGCGGACCCGCGCCGGCGCCCGGGCCGCGTCGTCCCACACCGGCGCGCTGGCCGGCCGCGACCAGCTCACCGACGTGGCCTTCGAGCGCTCCGGGATCGTGCGCGTCGACGAGATCTACGACCTGTTCACGGTGGCCAAGGCGTTCGCCACCCAGCCGCTGCCGGGAGGCCCGCGGGTGGCGATCCTGAGCAACGCCGGCGGGCCGGGGATCCAGGCCACCGACGCCACCGCGTACTACGGGCTGAAGGTCGGCACGCTGACGCAGGAGACCAGGGACCGGATGGCGGCGGTGCTGCCCCCGGGGGCGGCGCTGGACAACCCGGTGGACATGATCGCCACCGCCGGCGGCGAGAACTTCCAGCACTGCGCCGCGGCGCTGCTCGCCGACCCCGGGATCGATGCGCTGCTGCTGATCTACGTCACCCCGGTGATCCTCGACACCGAGGCGGTCGCGACCCAGATCGTGGCCGGCATCCGCCAGGGGCTGGGCGAGGCCGATCGGGCCAAGTCGGTGGTCACCTGCGTGATGGGCAAGTCGCGCGACGACCCGGGCGAGCGGGTCCTGCGCGAGGCCGGCTTCCCGGTCTACCCGTTCCCCGAGCACGCGATCCAGGCGCTGGCCAAGATGAACCAGTTCGCCCGCTGGCTCGACGAGCCCGAGGGCGAGGTACCGTACCTCGACGTGGACGCCGAGCGGGTCTGGACGCTGCTGCAGGACCAGCCCGCGGGCTGGCTCGACGGGGACACCGCGGTGCAGGTGCTGCGGGCCTACGGGATCCCCGCGATCCCCTCCCGCCGGGTGACGGGCCCCGACGACGCGGTGGCGTTCGCCGCGGAGCACCGGTGCGCGGTGGCGCTCAAGGTCGACTCCGACGCGATCCCGCACAAGACCGACGTGGGCGGGGTGGTCCTCGACCTGCGCCACCCCGAGGCGATCCGCGAGGCGTTCGAGACCATCGAGGCGGCGCTGGGGCCCGACGCGCCGGAGCACGGCTACCGCGTGCAGTGCATGGCCGGCGGCGGGGTCGAGACGATCGTCGGGGTCACCCTCGACCCCCACTTCGGCCACGTGATCATGTTCGGCCTCGGCGGCACCGCCGTGGAGGTGCTCGGCGACGTGCGGTTCGAGATGCTGCCGGTCACCACGGCCAAGGCGCGGCGGATGATCGCCGGGATCCGTGGCCGCAAGATCCTCGACGGGCTGCGCGGCAAGCCCCCGGTGGACCGCTCGCTGCTCGAGGACGTGATCGTGCGGGTGGGGATGCTGGCGGCGGACAACCCGCGGATCGTCGAGCTCGATCTCAACCCGCTGCTGGCCCACCCCGACCGTCGCCAGGGCGGCGTGATCGACGTCCGGATCCGCCTGGCCCCGCCCAACGGCGAGGGCTCCGGGGACTGATCGAACCCGGGCCCACGCGTTGTGGAAATCCCAAAAACCGCGGTACCCTGGGAATCACGCACGAGGAATTCGAACACCGGGGGCTCGACGTTGTGGAGGTGCGCACGGTGACTCGCAACACACTCTCGACCGGCCTCGCGGCCGCGCTGATCGCGGCTGCACTGCTGCTTCCCAGACCGGCTCAGGCCCAGGGGATGGGGATGATCCCCACCAGCCTGGAGCTCGACGTGGGGGCGGGGTTCTTCTGGTTCGCGCAGAAGAGCGAGAACTTCAAGCACAACCTCGACGTCAACGCCAAGATGAACATCCACTTCACGCAGATCGTGGGGTTCGAGGCGTCGTTCACCTACGTGCCGACGGTGACGCTCGACGAGCTCGAGCGGGTGTCGTACGTGGCGCCCAACTTCGGCGTGATCTTCCACCTGACGAAGTGGACGGTGGTGCCGTTCGTCTACGTCGGTGCCGGGTTCTCGCGCTACGGTCGGCTGGGCAAGTACAAGAGCAACGGCGGCGACCTGCCGCGGCCCCCGGACCAGGAGTACCTGGAGAAGGACATCGACTTCCTCGTCGCCGGCGGCGGCGGGGTCAAGGTGCTGTTCGTCGACCGCTTCGGGCTGCGCGTCGACGGCCGCTACATGTTCACCCACGACAAGGCCGGCCAGGACCCGATCATCACCGCCGAGGGCGGCGGCTGGCGCGCGGTGGACAACTTCCACCACATCGAGTTCACCGGCAGCCTGTTCGTGCTGATCGGCGGCAAGCTCGACAAGGACATGGACGGCGACGGGATCCAGGACAAGGAGGACCGCTGCCCCGAGGACCCCGAGGACTTCGACGGCTTCGAGGACGGCGACGGATGCCCCGAGTTCGACAACGACAAGGACGGCATCCTCGACCAGATGGACCAGTGCCCCAACGAGCCCGAGGACAAGGACGGGTTCAAGGACAAGGACGGCTGCCCCGAGGACGACAACGACGGCGACGGGATCCCGGACGCCTCCGACCGCTGCCCCAACGACCCCGAGGACGTGGACCAGTTCGAGGACACCGACGGCTGCCCCGACCCGGACAACGACGGCGACGGCGTGCCGGACAGCAAGGACGGCTGCCCGATGGAGGCCGAGGACAAGGACGGCTGGGACGACGCCGACGGCTGCCCCGACATCGACAACGACGCCGACAGCATCCTCGACGCCGAGGACGCCTGCCCCAACTCGGCGGGGCGCCGGCGCCCGGACAACATGATGAAGCACGGCTGCCCGGAGAACGACACCGACAAGGACGGGATCCTCGACGAGGACGACCAGTGCCCCAACGACCCCGAGGACCGCGACGGGTTCGAGGACACCGACGGCTGCCCCGACCGCGACAACGACGGCGACGGGATCTACGACGACCAGGACCGCTGCCCGATGGACCCCGAGGACCGCGACGGCTGGGAGGACAACGACGGCTGCCCCGACATCGACAACGACGCCGACGGCTTCCTCGACAACGTGGACGCGTGTCCCAACGACAAGGAGAACCGCAACGGCTTCGAAGACGAGGACGGCTGCCCCGACGAGCTGCCCGAGGTGGTCAAGAAGTTCACCGGTGTGATCCCGGGGATCCAGTTCAAGCTCAACAGCGACGAGCTGCTGCCGTCGTCGTTCCCGATCCTCAACGAGGCCGCCGACGTGCTCACCGAGTTCCCGGCGATCCGGATGGAGATCCAGGGCCACGCCAGCGCCGACGGCGACGACACGCACAACATGATCCTCAGCCAGAAGCGCTCCGAGTCGGTGCGCCGCTACCTGGTCAACCGCGGCATCGACGGCACCCGCCTGATCGCCATCGGCTACGGCGAGACGATGCCCATCGCGGACAACGACACCCAGGAAGGCCGGGTGATGAACCGGCGGGTGGAGTTCAAGATCATCCAACCCGAAAACGGGGAGTAGGCCCCGGATCGGTCGGGCCCGGTCGGGCCCGACCCTCCTTCCTCGATCTCGATCTCGCTCTCGATCTCACTCTCACTCTCGATCTCGAGTGCGATCTCGGAAGGACATGGGGCCGTCCGTCACGGACGGCTACGCAAAGGAGGAGTGCGTCCGTCACGGACGGAGGCGGTAGAGTAGCGGAGGGCCGGTCCTGAGACCGG
>CAZOYV010000282.1:0-3567 GCA_964584075.1 uncultured Rickettsiales bacterium
GACTTGCGGGCGAGGGCGTCGGGGAGGGCGACGTGGACGTCGTGCTTCCGGTGGAGGGCGCGGACCTTGTCGAGGTGGGGGATCAGGGGGGCGCGGGCGAGGGCGGGGAGCATGGTGACGCGGTCCTTGTTGCCCTTGCCACGGCGGACGGTGATCTCGGCGGTCTCCAGGTCTACGTCCTTGATGCGCAGGGTCAGGGCCTCGAGCAGGCGCAGGCCGGAGCCGTAGAGCAGCAGGGCGACGAGGCGGGGGGTTCCGGTCATGGTGTCGAGCAGGCGGCGGACCTCGTCGCGGGTGAGGACGACGGGGAGACGGCGGGGTTTCTTGGCTCGGGGGATCTGCTGGAGATCGTCGAGATCGATGCGCAGGACCTTGTCGTAGAGGAACAGCAGGGCGGCGAGGGCCTGGGACTGGGTGGCGGCGGAGACCCTGCGCTCGACGGCGAGGTGGGTCAGGTAGGCGCGGATCTCGGGGCTGCCCATGGTGGCGGGGTGGCGGACGCCGTGGAACACGACGAAGCGGTGGATCCAGCCGAGGTAGGCCTCCTCGGTGCGGCGGCTGTAGTGGCGGGCGCGCAGGGTGTCGCGGACGTGCTGGTACAGGGCGCCGGGGGCGGGTTCGGGGGCGTCGATGAAGATGTCGGCTTCGCGCAGCGGGCGCGGTCGTGGATGGGCCATGGATCCCTCTTCCTGGTGTGTCGTTGTTCTTGCTCGTTGGTCACCGCGCGCAGCCGGCAACCCGCCGAGGTGCCCATGGATTCCCCGGTAGGCGCGGCAGCGCGAGTGGCCGCGATGAGCGACCCTACGCTGTTGGGTAGACAGGGGTTGTCCAGGAGAGGACGCGGGTCAGTCGAGGCGTCGGGAGCGGATACGGGGACTGGGCGGACGCGTGGCGCGGGGGCCTACAGCCCCATGTGCCCCTCGACCCACGGCAGGCTCTGGGCGAACAGGTCCCAGCGGCAGGTCTCGCGGAACAGCTCGTGGTACATGCCGGGCCACGGCTCGAGGGTGCAGATGTCGGCGGTCGCGGCGTTGGCCGTGGCGCAGACCTCGTCGTGCTTGGTCTCGTCGACGTATTGCTCGTCACCGGCCTGGTGCAGCAGGATCGGGGTGGCCAGTGTCCCGGCGTCGGCGTAGAGATCGGCCTGCTCGAGCAGGACCTCCTCGAGCCAGCCCCAGGTCGGGTTTCCGATCTCGCCCAGCGGGTTGCCGGCGAACTGCTCCCACAGGTCGCAGTCGTGGGTCCCGACGTTCTCCTTGCAGGTCTCGGCATCGTTGCCGGTGCCGAACATCGAGGGGTTCTCCGCGGCGCCGCCGTTGACGAACACCTGCACCAGCGCCAGGGCCTTCTCGTAGGTGTAGCCGGCGTCGGCGAGGCGCAGGCCGTACATCGGGGAGCTGAGCACCACGGCGTCCACCTCGCCCGGGTTCTGGATCACGTAGCGGGTGGCGATGAACCCGCCCATCGAGTGGGCGAAGATCACGGTGGGCAGGCCGTTGTCGAGCAGGGTGTCCTTGACCAGCTGGACGTCGCAGACGAACACGTCGTCGAAGTCGGGGCAGTGGGCACGGATGCCGCCGGAGTGGCCCTGGCCGTAGTGGTCGTACATCACGATGTTCCACGGCCGGCCCTCGAACAGGTTGACCACGTGGTGGTAGCGCTCGATGAACTCGCCGCGGCCGTTCATGAAGATCACGTTGGCCGTGGCGGCCTCGGCGTTGGGGGTCCAGGTGTGGTAGGCGAGGTCCTCGCCCGAGCACCCGGTCATCACGCCGTCGTCGACGTGGTCGTACAGGTACCAGTAGTCCACCGAGGTGTCGTCGTCCCCGCTGTCGTCGTCGCCGGTGTCGTCGTCGCCGGCGGAGTCGTCGTCGCCGGAGTCGTCGTCGCCGGTGTCGTCGTCACCGGTGTCGTCGTCACCGGTGTCGTCGTCCGCGGCGTCGTCGTCGTCCTCGGGGCAGCCGACGGTCCACAGTGCAGCGGCGAGCAGCAGGGCCAGCAGGGTCCAGGGATGCGGGATGCGCGACATGTCCGAACCTCCTCGATGAACACCGCCCAGCACGGACGGATCGCCCCCCAGCCCGTCCATTGTATGACGGATCCATGACAAACCGGGAGGGGTCTTGTGGCGCCCGGGGGGGCGGAGCGGGGCTCAGTGGGCGTGGCGGCGGCGCTTGGCGGCGAACTCGGGGGCCTCGCGGACGGCCATCCCGACCAGGCGCATGCCCTCGAGGACCTGGCGCATCCCGGCGGTGGTGATCTCGGCGCCGCCGGGGCCGACGTCGGGGTAGCCGCGACCGTCGGGGTCGGTGCGGCGGGTCTCCCAGTTGGAGAACAGCCGGCCCCACTCGCTGTCCAGCGCGGTGCGCAGGTGCTGCTTGCCGATCGTGGGCAGCCAGAACATGTCGTGGTAGGCCACCGAGCTGACGTACGACCACGGGGCCAGCCAGGTCTTGAGCGACCACTCCAGGGGGGCCTTGAGCGGACCCCAGTAGATGCGGTGCTGCTGGCGGGCGGCGAAGGTCATGTCGTGGAACGGACCCTGGAAGTTCCAGGGCTGCTCCAGGGCGTCGGTGTCGCCGACGATGCGGATGTTGCGCGGGTCGCCGACCCCGAGGCCCTTGGCGTCGGCCATCCGGATGAACTTGCAGTCGCGCAGCGGCTCGAAGCCCATCAGCTTGGCTGCCACGGCGTCGATCGCGACCTGGTCCGAGGAGGCCAGGATCACGTTCTTGACGTGGGGGACCATGCAGCGCGGGCCGGGGCCGTCGCCGGCGAAGGTGCCGTCCATCACGGCGAAGATCCCGGGGTGGATCTTCTTCTGGATCGACAGCAGGTCGACGAGCGTTTCATGGATCACCGGGTGGGTCCAGTGGCGGTGCTCGTTGAGCAGGCCGCCGAAGGCGTTCTTCATCGCCCCGGTGGTGGTGGTGAAGATGTGGGTCTTGACCGTCGGCAGGTGCAGGATGTTCTCGCCGATGAAGCGCTTCGGGATCGAGAACCCCTTGGGGTACACGTCGTTGAGCACCAGGAACTCGCGGGCCAGGTCGCCGACGGCCTCGCGGACGTCGATCCACTCCTCGTCCTCGTACAGGTGGATGTTGCGCAGGCCGTGGGCCTCGATCACGTCCAGCTGCTTGTTCTGGCGCTCCCCGAGGTGGGCGTCGATCACGACGGTGCGGTTGTGGCAGCCGTGGACCTTGCCGAGGTCGTAGCCGTCCTGCTGCATCGCGCGGATCACGCCGTCGAGCTGCCACGGGGTGGTGGACGCCGCGGGGTAGAAGAAGTGCCACGAGATGTTGATCTTCAGGGCGGTCTCGATCGCCTTGTCCAGCGTCTGCTGGTAGCCGGCGAGGTTCATCAGCTCGTGGTAGTCGGACAGCACGGTCGCCGGCGAGGTGCGCAGCACTGCGACGGTGGACTGCGGTGCAGCCTTGGAGATCGGGGGGCGCCGGGGGGGCGCGACCTTCTTCGCCGGTGCCGGCTTCTTCGCGGCGGCCTTCTTCGCGGTGGCCGGCTTCTTCGCGGCGGCCTCCTTCGCCGGTGCCGGCTTCTTCGCGGCGGCCT
>CAZOYV010000282.1:3667-10586 GCA_964584075.1 uncultured Rickettsiales bacterium
GCCGGCTTCTTCGCGGCGGCCTCCTTCGCCGGTGCCGGCTTCTTCGCGGCGGCCTTCTTCGCCGGTGCCGGCTTCTTCGCGGTGGCCTTCTTCGCCGGTGCCGGCTTCTTCGCGGCGGCCTTCTTCGCGCTGGACGGCTTCTTCGCGGCGGCCTTCTTCGCAACAGGCTTCTTCGCAGCAGGCTTTCTCGCGGGAGCGGCCTTCTCGGCCGGCTTGTCGCTGTCCTTCGGCGTCGGCATCACGGGTCCTTTCGCCTTCCCGCGCGGCGGGAGGCGCGATTATACAGCAGGGTCGGGTTCAGGACCAGGGTCGCAGCTCACTCCACCTTGGACACGTAGAACTCGACGCGGCGGTTGGCCGCGCGGCCCTCCTCGGTGGTGTTGGTCGCCAGCGGCATCAGGCCGCCCTGGCCCAGCGAGGTCAGGCGGCCGGGCGCGATCCCCAGCGCGATCAGGGCGTCGCGCACCGCGTCGGCGTGGGCCCGGCTGAGGTCGACGACCTCGACCGCGTCGCCGTCGGCGGCGCTGACGTGGCCCTCGATGTTGAGCCGCGCGATCTCGGGGTGGTCCTCGAGGATCAGCGCCACCGAGCCCACGACCTCCCAGGCGTCGGCGGTAAGTTCGCCGGTGACGGGGTCGAACCGGATCGGGGCGTCCAGCTGGATCTGCGAGCCCTCGGTGACCGCGGCCAGCGAGGCGCGCAGGGCGTCCGGGCAGCCGTCGCCGTCCAGCACGCGGTTGACCACCTCGGCGCGCCCGGGGCAGCCGTCGTCGGCGTCGGCGATGCCGTCGCGATCGCGGTCGCGGCTGCCGGGGTCGACGGGCCCGCGGTCCTGGGGCGCGGCGGCGTCCCCGGGGCCGAAGCGCAGCCCCATCCGGGCGTAGGCCCGGAAGCCGGGGGTGCCGAACCCGCGGCCCAGCCCGGGGCCGGCGCCGACGGACACCGACAGCGGGCCGGGGCTGTCGTAGCGCACGCCGGCGGCGAGCTCCATCGGGGTGTGGGTCGGGTGGAACGCCTTGATCCCCAGGTCCTCGTGGGCCTCGGGGTCGATCACGGTCGCGCCGATCCACTCGATGTCGATCTCCCAGCGGCCCGCCGCCCCGTCCGGCGGCCCCAGCGGGACCCCCAGGCCCACGCCCCAGCGCAGCTCGTCGTCGGCACGGAGGCCCACCAGCCCGCCGCCCTCGGTCAGCACCTGGAAGCCGACGTTGAGCGCGAACCGGAAGTGGGACCAGCGGCGGCCCAGCGCCACGTCGAGGCCCAGCCCCGCCGCGCCCGCGCCGAGCAGCAGGGCCCGCGAGCCGGTGGGGAAGGTGAAGCGGGGCACGATCGCCAGGCCGATCCCGGCGGTCTCCTGGCGCAGCGGCTGGAGGCCGACGGTCAGGGCCAGATCGCCGATCCCGACCGGCTCCTCGCGGCCGGTCAGGCTGGCCCGCGCGGCCTCGGCCTCGTCGCTCCCGGCCATCACCTGCAGCGCCGGGATCGAGACCCCGAACTGCAGGAAGTCGGCCGGCGAGACCAGCACGCCGACGTCGACACCGATCAGGTTGTCGACCACGCCCACGGCGCGGGTGCCGCCCTCGACCGTGGCCAGCTGCAGCGGCTGCAGCCCGTAGTTCACCGAGACGAGGAAGCCCACCGACGGCCCAGGGAGCTGCTCGGCGGTCAGCACCCGCGAGAACCCGCGGTCCTGGTGCACGGGGTCGAAGCGCTGGACGTCCAGCCGCGGCGCGCTGGCGTCGGCGTCGGCGGCCGCGGCGGGGGTCGTCGCCGCCACCGCCAGCAGCCCGGCGGCCGCGCCCACCGCGAGCACCCCGGGCCACCGACCCCGGCGGCGCCGCGTCACCAGCACCAGCGCGGCGATCAGCAGCGCTGCCCCGCCGGCCGCCCCGCCGCGGCCGTGCTGGGTGCACCCGCAGCCGCCCTGCAGCGCCTCGGCCTCGGTCGGATCGGTGCCCAGCTGCAGCTCCTCGGCGTCGCCGAGCCCGTCGCCGTCGGTGTCCGGGGACAGCGGGTCGGTGCCGAGCTCGACCTCGTCGCCGTCGCCGAGGGTGTCGTCGTCGCTGTCCTCGTCCAGCGGGTCGGTGCCGAGCGTGACCTCGTCGCCGTCGAGCAGGCCGTCGCCGTCGCAGTCCGGGTCGCTCGGATCGGTCTCGCCGTCGTCGACCACGCCGTCGGCGTCGATGTCCTCGTCGCCGTCGAGCAGGCCGTCGTCGTCGGTGTCGCCGTCCAGCGGGTCGGTGGTCGTCTCGCCGCCGTCCCCGTCGGGCTGGAACGGCCCCGGGTCGGTGTCGTCGCCCTCGGGCTCGGTCAGCCCCAGCTCGGTGCCGTCCTGGACCCCGTCGCCGTCGCTGTCGGCCTCGGTGGGGTCGGTCCCGAGCGCCACCTCGGTGCTGTCCAGCAGGCCGTCGTCGTCGGTGTCGTCGTCCAGCGGGTCGGTGCCCAGGTCGTCCTCCTCGCCGTCGCTGAGGCCGTCGCCGTCCTGGTCGATGCAGTAGCCGTCGTCGCTGGGGTCGGTCGGATCGCACTCGCCGGGGTCGACGGCGCCGTCGAGGTTGGCGTCCTCGAGGCCGTCCTCGAGCCCGCCGCCGTCGCTGTCCGGCTCGGTGGGGTCGGTGACCGTCGCCCCCGCGTCGGCGTCGGGGACGAACACGGCGGGATCGGTGTCGTCGCCCTCGGGCTCGGTGAGCCCGACCTCGGTGCCGTCGAGCAGGCCGTCGCCGTCGGTGTCGGCCAGCAGCGGGTCGCTGCCCAGCGCGACCTCGGAGCCGTCCATCAGGCCGTCGTCGTCGGTGTCGTCGTCCCACGGGTCGGTCTCGCCGGGGTCGACCACGCCGTCGCCGTCGGCGTCCTCCTCGGCGTCGGACAGCCCGTCGCCGTCGCCGTCCACGCAGAAGCCGTCGTCCGCCGGATCGGTCGGATCGCACTCGCCGGGGTCGAGCGCGCCGTCGTGGTTGCCGTCCTCGGCGCCGTCGTCGAGCCCGCCACCGTCGGTGTCGGCGTCCAGCGGGTCGGTGACGGTGGCCCCGGCGTCGGCGTCCGGGACGAACACGGCCGGGTCGGTGTCGTCGCCCTGGGGGTGGTCCAGCCCGACCTCGGTGCCGTCGAGCAGGCCGTCGCCGTCGGTGTCGGGGTCGCGCGGGTTGCTGCCCAGCGTGTCCTCGGCGCCGTCGAGCAGGCCGTCGTCGTCGGTGTCGTCGTCCAGCGGGTCGGTCTCGCCTGGGTCGACGATGCCGTCGCCGTCGGCGTCCTCGACCCCGTCGGCGAGCCCGTCGCCGTCGCTGTCGAGGCACAGCCCGTCGTCGGCCGGCTCGTTGGGATCGCACTCGCCGGGGTCGAGCTCGCCGTCGTGGTCCATGTCCTCGACGCCGTCGGGGGTCCCGCCGCCGTCGGTGTCGGCCTCGAGGGGATCGGTGGTGGTCGCGCCGGCGTCGGCGTCGGGCTGGAACACGGCCGGGTCGGTGTCGTTCCCCTGGGCGGCGGCGAGCCCCAGCTCGGTGCCGTCCTGCAGCCCGTCGCCGTCGCTGTCGCGCAGGGTCGGGTCGGTACCCAGCGGCCCCTCGGCACCGTCGGTCAGGCCGTCGTCGTCGGTGTCGTCGTCCAGCGGGTCGGTCTCGCCGGGGTCGACGTTGCCGTCGCCGTCCAGGTCCTCGTCGCCGTCGGAAAGCCCGTCGCCGTCGCTGTCGACGCAGAACGCGTCGTCGCTGGCGTCGTTGGGATCGCACTCGCCGGGGTCGACGACGCCGTCGCCGTCGGTGTCCTCGGCGCCGTCGCCCGCGCCGCCTCCGTCGCTGTCGGGCAGCAGCGGGTCGGTGGTGGTGGTCCCGGCGTCGCCGTCGGGCACGAACACCGCGGGATCGGTGTCGCCGCCCTGGGGCGCGTCCAGCCCCAGCTCGGTGCCGTCCTGCAGCCCGTCGCCGTCGCTGTCGGCCAGCAGCGGGTCGGTGCCCAGCGCCACCTCGGCACCGTCGGTCAGGCCGTCGTCGTCGCTGTCGTCGTCCAGCGGGTCGGTCTCGCCGGGGTCGACCACGCCGTCGCCGTCGGCGTCCTCGTCGGCGTCGCCGAGCCCGTCGCCGTCGCTGTCGAGGCAGAACCCGTCGTCGCTGGCGTCGTTCGGATCGCACTCGCCGGGATCGATCGCGCCGTCGAGGTCGGCGTCCTCCTCGCCGTCGTCGGCGCCGCCCCCGTCGCTGTCGGCGGCGGTCGGATCGGTGGTGGTCAGGCCGGCGTCGCCGTCGGGCACGAACACGCCCAGATCGGTGTCGTCGCCCTGGGGCAGCACCAGCCCGGCCTCGGTGCCGTCGAGCAGGCCGTCGCCGTCGCTGTCGGGGTCCAGCGGGTCGGTCCCGCCGAGCTGCTCGACCCCGTCGAGCAGGCCGTCGTCGTCGCTGTCGTCGTCCAGCGGGTCGGTCTCGCCGGGGTCGACGACGCCGTCGCCGTCGGCGTCCTCGTCGGCGTCGCTGAGCCCGTCGCCGTCGCTGTCGACGCAGAACCCGTCGTCGGTCGGGTCGGTGGGATCGCACTCCGCGGCGTCCACCGCGCCGTCGAGGTCGGCGTCCTCGACGCCGTCGTCCACGCCGCCGCCGTCGGTGTCGGGGTCCAGCGGGTCGGTGGTGGTCGCCCCGCCGTCGGCGTCGGGCACGAACACGCCGAGATCGGTGTCGTCGCCCTGGGGCAGCACCAGCCCCACCTCGGTCCCGTCGAGCAGGCCGTCGCCGTCGCTGTCGGGGTCCAGCGGATCGGTGCCGCCGGATGCCTCGTGGCCGTCGGTAAGGCCGTCGTCGTCGCTGTCGTCGTCCAGCGGGTCGGTCTCGCCGGGGTCGACCACGCCGTCCCCGTCGGTGTCCTCCTCGGCGTCGCTGAGCCCGTCCCCGTCGCTGTCCAGGCACGCCCCGTCGTCGAGGGGGTCGGTGGGATCGCACTCCCCGGGGTCGATCTGCCCGTCGTGGTCGGCGTCCTCGACGCCGTCGTCCACGCCGCCGCCGTCGGTGTCGGGCAGCAGCGGGTCGGTGGTCGTCGCCCCGCCGTCGGCGTCGGGCACGAACCCGGCCGGGTCGGTGTCCACGCCCTGGGGCGAGCTGAGCCCGACCTCGGTGCCGTCCTGGACCCCGTCGCCGTCCGAGTCGGGGTCGTCGGGATCGGTGTTCTGGCTCACCTCCCAGCCGTCGGTCAGGCCGTCGTCGTCGGTGTCGTCGTCCAGCGGGTCGGTGGGCAGCGACTGGACCTCGACGCCGTCCCCGATGGTGTCGTCGTCGGTGTCGGTGTCCAGCGGGTCGGTGCCGTGGACCCACACCTCGTCCCCGTCGGTCAGCCCGTCGCCGTCGGTGTCCGGGGCGATCGGGTCGGTGCCCCAGGTCAGCTCGTCGGCGTCGTCGAGGCCGTCGTCGTCGGAGTCCAGGTCGAGGTAGTCGGGGGCGCCGTCGCCGTCGGAGTCGTTGGGCAGCGAGCAGGGGTCGCTGTCGCCGGCCTCGGTGGCGTCGTCGTAGCCGTCGCCGTCGGCGTCGGCGTCGTACTCGTTGGGGACCCCGTCGCCGTCCACGTCGCCGTCGGGCCCGTTCGGCAGCGTGGCGCCGTCGTCCAGCTCGTCCGAGGTCAGGATCCCGTCGCCGTCGGGGTCGTCGTGGACGATCTCGAGGTACGGGTAGCCGCCCAGCTCGGCGGGGATCACGGGCACCACCGCGTCGGGCTCGACGCCGTACACGAACCGCACGTGGAGCAGGATCTCGGTGGCCGGCCCCCACGGCAGCCCGAAGTGCGCCACGTGCCAGCCCTGGCTGCCGTGGCCCTTGCCGCCGTTGATCTCGCGCACGCCGGTGAGCATCGCCCCGCTGTTGCGGTCGTGGAGGCTCAGCGTGGCGCCGAGGTCGTCGCGCAGCACCGGGCCGCCGGGGCAGCCGCCGACGTCGGCCAGCACCCGCACCAGCAGCGAGTGGTCGTCGTCGGTGTCGTTGCGCCACAGGGCGTCGGCCCCGGCCTGGTCGACCAGCAGGTCCAGGTCGCCGTCGCGGTCGTAGTCGGCGAACGACGCCCCCTCGCCGTCGCTGGCGCCGGTGATCCCGCTGGCGGCGTCCAGCGTGAAGCCGTCGAACCCGGCGTCCCAGTCGTTGAGGTACAGCAGATCGGTGCCGGCGTCGGAGAGGAACAGGTCCAGGTCGCCGTCGTGGTCCACGTCGCCGCAGGCCACGCCGTCGACGCTCAGCCCGTTGGGCACCGGCGGTTCCCCGGTGGGCTGCCACAGCCCCAGCCCGTCCTCGCGGAAGAACTGGTTGGCCGGGATCAGCCCGGTGAGCTCGTCGGCGCCGCCGTCGCCCCAGAACAGGTCCAGGTCGCCGTCGTTGTCGAAGTCGCAGAACACCACCCCGCCCTTGTTGCCGTCGGGGGCGTCCATGTCGAAGGTCCACTCGGCGCTGAACGTGCCGTCGCCGTCGTTGTTCCACAGGTCGTAGCGGCTGGCCTTGCGGGCCAGCACGTCCACGTCGCCGTCCACGTCGTAGTCCGCCACCGCGACGTAGTCGCCCGGGCTGTCCAGGCCCCACAGCCCGGTGGGGAGCAGGTCCACGGCGGTGAACGCGGCGCCTCCGTCGGCGGGGTTGCGGTACAGCGCGAAGCCGGCGGCCTGGTTCTCGGCGAACAGGTCGAGCCAGCCGTCGTTGTCGTAGTCGACGAACGCGACGCCCTCGAGGTTGTACGACATCGGGACCGACGTGTTGTCGATCGTGAAGCTGGGGTCCTGGCTGCCGTCGCCGAACGAGAAGGGCGGGGTGGCGGTGGGCCCGCCGTTGAGGAAGATCTCGATCTCGGCCCAGTCGTTGCGCACCAGGTCGATGTACCCGTCGTGGTTCAGGTCCGCGGCGATGCTGGAGCTAATGTCGAGCGCCGCGTTATGTCGAGTTGAGAGCCACTCAGCCAGGAATCTCGG
>CAZOYV010000283.1:0-10577 GCA_964584075.1 uncultured Rickettsiales bacterium
CGCGAGGGCGTCCCGCCGCCTGAGCGGCGATGCGTGCCACGCGGAAACGCCCGCCTCGTCGAGCGATCCGGCTTGCGTGCCATCGGATCGCGATGCGTGCCACGGCTGCGTGCCATCGGACGAGGCCGCCGCTGAGCGGCCGCGGAAGCCGCGGGGGAAGGGTGTCCAGCACTTGTTCGAGAGGGCGCGGAGGTTCCGGAGGATACTCGACTCGGGCCAGGCGACCTCGCTGTGGGACCTGGGACGGCAGGAAGGGATCACCGGCGCTAGGGTCTGCCAGATCCTCAACCTGCTGGACCTGACCCCGGAGATCGTCGAGCGCGTGGACGTGCCCTTCGAGGAGCTGCCTCCGGGGATCGATGTGACGAGACTGCGGGAGATCGCCAGGTCCCGTTCCACCTGCTCGTTGGACGGCCAGGGTGCGACCGAACGCCACGCGGTGATGTTGGCGCGTGGGATCATGCGTCCACCTCCAACTCGGCGTTCGGCAGGATGCGCCAGCGTGGATCGGGGTCCATCGCCGCAGGCTCTCCAGGTTGGAGGGGCACCACGCGCGGGTGACGGCTGGAGAGCCACCGGAACAGGGGATCGGCGATCCGGGCCTGCCCGATCGCGTCGAGCAGGTACCCGAGCCGCTGCACGTCCGGAAGCCGGACGAGCGACGCGACGGCCGGGAGTGCGCGGGCGTCGAGCCGCTCGGCGAGCTCCGAGAGTACCGTGGCGGCGTTGCTCAGGTGACCAGCGCCCTCCGGGTACCTCACGAGATCGAAGGCCGTGGTCTCCGGCGTGGCGACGCGCATGGTCCCGGTCTCGGTCTGCTTCACGACGACCGGCATCTCCTCGACCTTGCGGCTCATCGAGAAACGGATCGTGACCCTCCCCGCGCGCATCTCGCGGGTCGGCCGGCTGGTGATCACCTGGAACACCATCGGCTGCTGGTGCGCGGCGCCGTGGACGGCGGCCGCGCTGAGCAAGCCGACGTAGTAGGGCTGACCGAGGTGTCGCATCAGATCCTCGATGAACCAGCTCGCGGGCGGAGATCCCACGGCGCGGTACTCTGGCGGGACCACGACGTAGAAGCCGCGCCGGGGGGAGACGACGTTGCCCTGCTGCTTCAGCCTCCGCAGCGCGGTCTGAGCCCGAGTCCCGTGCGGCGCTGGCGAGAGGAGAGGGCGTCAGCCGCGCGGCGGTGACGCAAGCGCTGCGGCGATGGAGCCGATGACCGAGCGTGCCCCTGGCCCCAGTCCGCTGACCTACCGTCGGACCCACCGACTGCTCTTGCCCTGGCCCTGGCGCTCGACGAGGCCGTGGGCCTCGAGGTGGCGCAGGTCGTTCAGCGCCGTACTGTGGGACACACCCTGGGAGGCCGCGTACTCGGCCGTGGTGAAGGAAGAGCCGGACTCGGAGGAGTCCAGGAACCGTGTCTGGCGCGGGACGAGGTGGGATGCTGCTCGTCCCGCCATCGCCAGCTGAACACGTACCCCTGCTCCTCGTTCCTCCTCGAACATCGGCTCGGGGAGCCCGGCGGCGCGCGCAGCGTCGATGACGAGCAGCGTGCCCGTCCCCCACTCCTCGATGAAGCCGGCCCGGTGCAGCGCTCGGGCGGTGTACGGGTTCGGCGGCACGGAGGGGTGGTCCTGGCGCAGCAGGGCCGGGGTGATGGGCGGCGGCAGGTGGCCTGGGTTCCACACGGACAGGCCCTCGTCGGTCAGCCTCAGCTGGATCGGCGCCGTGCTCCGGTAGTCGCGGTGGGCCACCGCGTTGGCGACGACCTCACGGACGGCAGCGACGGGGAGCTCGGGCACCTCCTCGCGGAGGACGCCGTCGCGGATGACCCGCGTCCGGAGGTTCCGCGACACGAAGGCGGTCGCCCGCAGGATCTGGTCGAACAGGTTGCCGCCGATCTCCTCGGTGTCCTCGCCCACGCCGCGCGCGGCCCGCGCACGGATGACGGCCTGGGGCAGGGCGCGCTGGGGGTCGAGTGCGAACAGCAGCGCGCCTCCCACGGTGAGGGTTTCTCCCAGGACCAGATGCAGCTTGATCAGCAGATCGCGTGCGTCGGCCGGCGGCGTGTCGCCACGTGCTGACGCACGTTCCCGGAACGTCGCGATCGCGTCTGGGTCCACGTCGTCCAGCGTCACGCCGTGGTCCGCGCGCCGCTCGAACCCCGACGACTCCCGGAGCCGGTCGAGCAGCCGCCGCTCGTACTCGTCTCGGGTCATCGCCACGGTCGCCGGCCCGACCCGGTGAAAGGCCCGGCCGAACGCCAGGTGCGGCCCGTCGCCGGCCGGGACCTGGATGCGCAGCAGGCGCTGCCCTTCGGCCCGGGGGTGGTCCAGCGTGACGTACACCTTGGGGTCGGTGGCGGTGAGGATGCGTTGCACCAACCGCTCGAGCTCGCCCTCACCGATCTCGCAACCCACGGGGGTGCCATCGGGCCGGACGCCGATCCAGACGGTGCCACCGCCGATGGTCGCCATCGCCGCGACGGTCTCGATGACCTTGCGGCTGTCGGACAGGGTGGTCTTGAACTCGACCTCGGCGCTCTCCTGGTCGGGCAAGGTGATCGGCTCGTCGGGCATGGTCCAGCAGCCTCCCGGTGTGGAGGCTAGCTTACGCGTAATTATGCGTATTTGCGAGTAAACGGACGTCCAGAACGAAGAAAGCAGAACCGCGGTGGTCGCCGACGGTTCTGCCTGTGGTCAATGTTGGCTCCCCGTCGTGGACAAAGCTCGAACCATGCTGAGGGAGCCGACAGGGGAGTTGAGGGTGATGATGGATGGTATGGAGAGGCTCGGCATCCACCGATAGCACGAGAACGCCTCCCTATGACCGTCCCTCCCTGTCCACGTCTACCGAGGGGCGTCGGCCCGAGGTGGAATCGTCTCCTGGTCACCAAGAGAGATCCCAGTCTACCTCGCGCCCTGAAGGAGTTCCCGGGAGCCGGATCTCACGGGTCGCAGGCGGTGGCCTGCAAGTCCAGGTCGAGGGTTCCCGTCTGCTGGGCCTCGTAGTCGAAGATCTCCAGGCCTGCGGCGGTTACGTGCAGGTCCTCGCCGCTGGCGAGGGTCAGCGTCCCTCCGGTCAGGGACCAGCTCTCGGCGTCCACCTCCGGCATCGTCCACAGCTCCGTCTCCACCGTGACCCAGGCGGACCAGTTCGACACGCCTGCGCACGCCTCGGTCATGTACGCCACCTGGGTCGCGTACCAGCCATCCTCCACCGACCACCAGTCCCCCCCTGCCTGGGTGGGGATCGTGTAGTCGGTCCACGTGTACGCGGCGGGGTACAGCTCCAGCAGGCACGAGCCCGCCGGCATCAGCGTGGCCCACAGCTGCTGCAGCTCCGTGAGGTAGGCCAGTGTCGCGGCGCACGCGGCGGCGCCGTCCTGGACGTCGCTGGCCGCTACCATCGCGGCGTCCCAGGTCTGCCCTGCGGCCGTCATCGCTGCGACGGTATCGCTCCACAGCTGGCAGGTGAGCGGCTCCGACGATGCGAGAATCCCGCCGACGCCCAGCAGCTCGAGGTACTCGAACCACACCACCGAGCGCACCGGACCGCAGTCCGGACCGTCAGTGACCGTCCACGTGCCGCTGCCCTCGCCCACCGTATCGTCGTCCCCGCTGTCGTCGTCCGCCGTGTCGTCATCGGCCGTGTCGTCATCGGCCGCGTCGTCGTCGTCCGTCGTATCGTCATCGCTCGCCGGGCACCCGTTGAGAGCCAACATCAGCACGAGCCCCATGATCAAACCCGGGTTGTCTATATCGAACATGTTCGGTGCCCTCCCGTGGATCCGGAGAATACCGGTTCTTGCTGAATGCTGCTCCGGACTTCTGAAACGCGCGATCTCGCGCTGGACCTAAGATGCGGTGGAGAGCTGAACGGTGAGGACGATCTCTCCTTGAGTAAGAGGCCGATCTCACATTCTGTCTGACTTGTCAGTGTTCCCGAAAGGTCGCATCGTGGACCCTCACTCGAAGGAGGACAGACCGCGTAAGCGCCATGGGCATCGCGACAGACATCATCCTGCTCATCGTGGCCTCGTTCGGCTGCGGGCTGCTGCTGCAACGGCTCGGTCAGCCCGTGATCCTCGGGTACATCGCGGCGGGGATCATCCTGGGGCCACACACGGGCGGCCTCACCGTCTCCAACATCCACGAGATCGAGCGGCTGGCCGAGATCGGCGTGGCCCTGTTGCTGTTCGCGCTCGGGCTCGAGTTCTCGATCAAGGACCTCAAGCCGGTCAAGAAGATCGCCTTGATCGGGACCCCGATCCAGATCGTCCTGACCCTCGGGCTCGGCTACGGGATCGGCCAGCTGATGGGCTGGGAGTGGAAGCACGCGATCTGGCTCGGGGCCTGCATCTCGCTTTCGAGCACGATGGTGATCCTCAAGACCCTGATGAACCAGGGCTGGCTGGGCACCCTCTCGAGCAAGGTGATGATCGGGATGCTCATCGTCCAGGACCTCGCGGTGGTCCCCCTGATGATCATCCTCCCCCAGCTCAACGACCCCTCCGTGGGACTGCCCGCCCTCGGCTTCGCTGCGCTCAAAGCGGCGGCGTTCATCGGAGGCATGTTGTTGCTCGGCACCAGGCTGCTGCCCCGGCTGATGGGGCACATCGCCGGGCTCGGCTCCCGGGAGCTTTTCCTGCTGGCGATCGCCGCCATCGGGCTCGGCATCGGCTACGCCACACACCTGGTCGGGTTGTCGTTCGCCTTCGGCGCGTTCGTCGCCGGGATGGTGCTCAGCGAGTCGGACTACGGCCACCAGGCACTCAGCGACATCATCCCGCTTCGTGACCTGTTCGGCCTGCTGTTCTTCTCCTCGGTCGGGATGCTGCTCGACCCTCGATTCCTGCTGGATCACCTGTGGGAGGTGGCCGTCCTGGTCGTGGCGGTGAGCCTCGGCAAGGGCCTCATCTTCGCCGTGCTGGCGAAGGTGTTCCGGTACGGGAACGTCATCCCCCTGGCGGTCGGGCTCGGGCTGTTCCAGATCGGGGAGTTCGCCTTCGTCCTCGCGACCGTGGGCGTCTCGACGAAGTCCATCGGGCACGACCACTACTCCATGATCCTGACGGCGGCGATCCTCACGATGATCCTCACTCCCCTCGTCTCGGGCCAGACTGCGCGACTGTACTCGTTGAAGAAACGATGGTTCAGGAACGAGCCGCTCGAGACGCTCAACCTCCCCGAGGCGGGGCTGCGCCAGCACGCGGTCGTGGTGGGCGGCGGTCGCGTCGGGTCCCGGATCGCCTCGGTCTTCCAGGAGGTGGGGCTCCCCCTGGTGGTCGTGGAGCTCGACCAGCGGCGAGTCCAGGCGACCAAGGCGAGCGGCGTCCCGGTGGTCTATGGGGACGCAACGCACGAGCTCGTGCTCGAGGCGGCCGAGGTCCGTTCGGCGCGACTGCTGGTGGTCACGACGCCGGACATGGTCGCGGCACGCTCGATCATCACCGGTGCGCGACGGCTGAACGCCGATCTGAGTGTCGTGGCCAGGACATCGGATCCCTCGTTCCTCCCGGTGTTCAAGCAGATGGGGGTCAGCGGCGTGGTGATCCCCGAGTTCGAGGCCAGCCTCGAGATGACGCGCAAGTCGCTGCTGCACTTTCCCATCCCCGTCACGGAGATCCAGCAGCGGACCGAGTCCCAGCGGCAGGGCCTGTTCGCACCGTTCTTCGACGATGATCAGGAGTACCGGACGCTGGCACAGCTGCGATCCGCCGAGCAGCAGTTCGATCTACAGTGGATCCTGCTGCAGGACGATTGCCCGATGGTCGGGCGATCGATCGGTGAGATTGGGATTCGCAAGCAATCGGGGGTGTCGGTCGTCGGGGTCATCCGTGACGGCCGGCTCATCGCCAACCCCGATGCCCAGTTCCGTTTCGAGGAGGACGACCTGGTCGCCGTCATCGGCACCGACGAGACACGCACCGCGTTTCGAGCGATGGTCAGGCCCACCGAGTCCGTGGCGGAGACGAACGCTCCGGCGGATCGTTCCTGATGGGACCTGTACGGACGGCGGCAAGGTCGCCCGGGCGATGGTGATTCGATCTTCAAGGAGTAGCCATGGCACGCACGCGACATATCTGCTGGGCCTGTCTCGTCCCGATCTTCATCGTGCTTCCCGCTGGATGCGGTGGGAATCAGACCGTCGAGCAAACCACCAAGCAGACCGTCGAGCACGAGATCGCTTCGTCCCCGCCCGCAGGGGAGCCGCTCGACACCCGACGGTGGACCGACTTCTCGAATCCGAGCAGCACGGTCGGGGAGACCGTGTACGTCCCGGTCTACTCCAGCGTGTTCCATCAGGCAGGGGATCGGGAGTTCCTGCTGACCTCGACGTTGAGCATCCACAACACCGATCTGACCGAGAGCATCGCGATCACGGACGTCGCCTACTTCAACACGCAGGGCCGCCGGATCCGAGATTTCATTGACGAGGAGATTGTCCTCGGCCCGCTGGCCACGAAGCAGTTCGTGATCCCGCAGAACGACAACTCGGGAGGCACGGGGGCGAACTTCCTGGTGAAGTGGGAGGCCGAGGGCGAGCGGCCGAGACCGATCATCGAGTCCCTGATGCTCTCGACCTCATCGCAACAGGGGCTCTCGTTCGTCTGCCAGGGGACCGTGATCCGGACCTTGCGCACGCCGCAGACCACAGATACGGCCGAGCCAGGCGACGGCGGCGATTCGAAGTAGCAGATCTCTCTCGGGCTGATCACTCCGGGCGACCCAGGACGAACAGGAACACCATCAGTCCACCTCGAGGCCCACCTCCCCCAGCACCCCCAACGGGAACGACGCGCTCATCCCCGGCTGCAGGCGCAGCCAGAATCGGGCCACACGGGCGGTGCGGTCCGAGCTGAGGAGGTGGTCCGGGCCGTGGACGATGGCGCCGGCCATCTTGGTCTGGATCCAGTTGGCGGCGGGGAGCGGTACGGTCAGGACCAGCAGCCCCTTGTCGTTCCTGAACGCCAGCTCTCCCCAGCGGCCGAGCGGGAGGGCAAGGCCCTCGCCTTCGGGGAGATGGAGGGGGTAGACGTCGACTGCCGGGCCGGCCTGGGACGGCCGCTGGGTGACGGGGCCGGTCATCAGCGACTCCAGGATGTCGGCCACGGGGGCGCCGATCACCTGCTCCAGGGGATCGACGGCGAAGATCCCGAAGCCGATCCTCGTGGCTGGCAGGACCAGGTTGAAGCGGATCGCCCGGTCGGCGCCGGCGGCGCCGGGGGCCGGGCGATCCCGAGCCGGAGCAGGGGGCTGGACGGTCATCCCTCATCGCCCTCGTCCAGGTCGTCGGGCTCGGGGCCGTCGTCCTGGTCGTCGATCTCGTCGTCCTCGTCGTCCTCGTCGTCGTCCACGGGCGGGGTGACCACGGCCGGGATGGTCACGCCGGGCGGGGGCGCGGACGGGGTGGCGCGCTCCAACGGCGAGGCGGGCTCGAGGACGGCCTCGGGCTCGTCGTCGCCGTCCTCGACGGGCTCCTCGTCCTCGATGTCGTCGGCGTCCGGCTCGCCGTCGCCGTCGCCGTCGCCGCGGTCGTCGGCCTGGTCCTCCAGCTCGTCGACCAGGTCCTCGATGGACTCCCAGACCTTGCGCAGCAGCAGGTGGGTGCCGGCCTGGGCCATCAGGTTGAGGTAGAGCAGGTGGGACATGGTGAAGGTCCGCTCGGGCGCGGCCAGGTCCGCCCACTCGGCCATGGAGTCGGCGAGGCCGCGGGTGCTGGTGACCTCGAACGCCTGGCCGTAGAAGTGGTGGGCCTGCTCGAACACCGTGACGGACTTGCTCTTGCGTCGGGCCTTGGGGAAACGGGGCATGGGAAACCTCCTGGGACTGCGCTCCGCGCGCAGCGGGATCACACCTTCCCGGTCGCGGATCAGCCCGCGGCGGGAGAGTCGGGTTGCGTGGTGTCGGGTTCGGGCGCCGGGGGGTCCCCGGCGTCCTGTGGATCGGACCCGCCGGCAGCGGCGGCCGCGTTGTGCTGCGCCGCCTCGGCCTGCAGGCCCGCGGCCTGGAGCATGGCCGCGAGCCCGCGCAAGTTGTCGGGGTCCTTCATCAGGGCGCGCACGCCCGGGGAGCGCAGCACCTCGGTGAGCTCGGGGCTGGCGCTGATCGAGCCGTAGACGTCGGCCAGGTCGGGCGGGATGGCCTTGCCGGCGAGGAAGGCGCTGGCCGCGGTGCCGAACTGGCGCAGGGCGTCGCGGGCAAGCTCGGTGCGGGTGTCGCCGGCGCGCTCTTCCATGCGGCGACGCTCGTGGGCCTCGACCTCGTTGTAGCGGTGCTCGAGGATGGACGCGACGAGCTCGTCGACCTGGCCGCGGGACTCCTGGAGCTGGCGGTGGAGCCGGGCGAGCATGGCGTTGTTGACGCCCTGGAGCTGGCCCACCGAGCCCAGCACGATCTGGCCCCACTGGGCGTAGTAGTCCCCCAGCGCCTTGATCCCCTTGAGCGTGCTGTCCTTGGCGGACTGGTCGAAGCTCGGCGGCGGGATGCGCAGCTCGCGCACGGCGGCGTCCGCGGCCACGATCTCGATCTCCTCGGAGTAGCCGTGGTTGACGCACACGAACTGCCCGCTGTCGAGCCGGGACATGCCCTTGGGGCCCCAGACCCGCACGCGGAAGCGACGCTGGGTCTCGCCTACGGTGTTGCGGATCGCGCAGTCGCGGATCCAGGCGCAGGCGGCCCGGGCGATGGCCGCGGGCGTCAGCGGGCCGGTCAGGAAGGTTCTGTGGTCGGCCTGCTCGCCACCGTCGTCATCCTCGTCGACCCCGTCGCCCTCGTCGAACTCCGGAGGCCAGCCGCCGTCGTCGTCGTCCGCGGACTCCTCGTCGCCGTCGCCGTCGTCGTCGGGCTCGTCGCCGGAATCCTCGACGTCCTCGTCGGGCTCGTCGCCCTCGTCGTCCGTGGCCTTGGAGGTGGGCAGCACCGCGCCAATGGCCGTGTTCTTGGAGGCGGCCACCAGGTACGGCTCGGCGTGGGCCTCGCTGAAGTTGAAACGCCCCAGCCGGTCGTCCTTGGTCCGGTCGGTGCGGTCCAGCAGGGTGATGTAGGCGATGTCCGGCGCCAGCTTGAGGATGCGAGACTCGATGGTCTCCAGCCCCTGGAACGAAAAATCTTCAGCGTGCAAGACGTCCTTTCCGCTGTCGCACCCCCAGCATGTCCATTCCGGCCCGGAATAACCAAGAAGAACCGTTACCCGCGGCCCGATTTGCGCGGGCAGCACCACTGCCCGCGATCCTGACAAGCTCTGCCCGCGGCCCTGCCCGCAGCTGACATGGCTCTGCCCGCGGTCCTGCCCGCTCCTGACAAGCTCTGCCCGCGCCTCCTACCCGCGCCGCCCGCATCGCCGCGGGCACCAATTCACGTGGAAATTCAATCGGTTGAGTGACTACGGTGGAGTCGTGGTTGGGCGCAGGACCGGCCGGCGGCCGGCAGCCCCGAGAGACGCAGACCCGAAAGGCGAGGCGGACATGACAGGCGAGCTCGAGAAAGCGATGAAGGGCGAGAAGGTCAGCGACAAGCAGGCCAAGACCGCCCTGGGCCAGGCGGTCAAGAAGATCGCCAACCTCACCAAGAAGGCGGACGGCAGTTCCCTGGCGCTCAAGGAGACCGGGGGCGCGGTGCTGTCCACCGCGGAGACGCAGGGATCGCTGTTCCTGGCGTCGATGGCCGAGGGTTACCTCGGCCCCGACAAGATCAAGGTCGGGGCGGTGGACGTGCGTGCGCCGCTGGCGTTCGTGGGGGTCGGCTACGGCCTGTACGAGGTGATGACCGGCGGCGCGGGCGGCTCCCACGCGCTGGCGCTGGGCAACGGCCTGCTGGGGTCGTGGCTGGCGTCGGTGGGCGTGCAGGCGGGCAAGACCCTGGCCGAGAAGAAGGCCGGGGGCGGCGCCACACCGGCGCTGCCGCCCGAGCCCCAGCCGACCACGACGTTCCAGGGGGAGCTGCTGCCCCCGATCGCCGGTGCGCTGCCCGCGCCGGACCTGAGCCGCGACTTCGGCTCGCCGATCCGCGAGGTGAAGCTGACGCCGGAGCCGGTGCTGGTCGGCGCGGACGACGACGAGGACGAGGAGTACGAGGACGAGGCCTACGGGCGCCCCTCGAGCGAGGCGTACCGCCGCCGCGGACGCGGGTCCGGCGCGGCGCGCC
Source organism: uncultured Rickettsiales bacterium (assembly GCA_964584075.1). Taxonomy (GTDB): domain Bacteria; phylum Myxococcota_A; class UBA796; order UBA9615; family CAYRNR01; genus CAZOYV01. The sequence continues at coordinate 10,152 of CAZOYV010000283.1, forward strand.
GGCCGCGCGGTCGCCCCCGGGGGCGCTCCAAGAAGGGTGGACGGTTCGTGAGGGCGCGCAAGCGCTGAGGAAGAAGCAACCAACGGCTGGCGGAGACGCCAGGGTGCCGAGGGTACGGACGGACGTGGCCTGGGCGACACCAGCGAAGGAGAGAAGGCGATGAGCAAGAGGATCGTTTCGCTGGGCTACGCGCGCGTCCACTTCGACACGGTGGGCCGCCACCTGCTCGTGGACACGGACACCCTCCGCCGGCACCCGGTCGAGGACCCGTGGGACGAGGAGGACGACGAGGACGTCGGGGCCGAGGAGTTCGGGTACGACCCGGACGACGACGACGACTTCGGCGACGACGACGAGGACGACGACTTCGGCGACGACTGGGACGACGACGACGACTTCGGCGACGACGACTGGGACGACGACGAC
>CAZOYV010000284.1:0-10513 GCA_964584075.1 uncultured Rickettsiales bacterium
GAGCCCCCGGTTCAAATCCGGGCGCCCCGACCATTTCGCATCTAGCTCCCCTCCACCACCGTTTCCGTCGTCATCTCCCGAGTCGCACTCGGCGAGTTTCTCCAGCAAGTTGAAGGGTTTGCGGAAGGTCGGCGTCAGGCTCTCGCCGTCGAGGGCGCAGTTCAAAAGGACCGTATCCAGCAGGAACCGCTGTTCGTGGGCCGATTGCCGAATGAACCGTGAGTACGCGGAGTTGGCGAGTTCTAACGTGGTGAGCGCCTGATCCATGGTCTCGGCGTTCACCTGTCCGAGCCGCTCGATCTCGTCGGCGATCTCCAGGCGCTCGCGGTCCCACTGCTGGCGTTTGTGCTGGAAGTACTCGTCGTCGATGCGCCCCTCCAGCTTGTCCTCGTAGGCGGCGTCGATCAGCCCGCCGATCCGGTCGTACCGGGCCCGGGCGTCCGCCAGGCGCTCGGCGGTCTCCTCCTGGATGTTGTGGAACGAGGCCTTGAGTGTCGGCCGGACCAGGTCCAGCAGGCGTGGCGTCATCTGCAACCGCTTGACCACGCCGGCCATGAGCTCGGAGATCCGCTCCTCACGGACGAACTTGCGCCCCGCGCACATCTGCGCGCAGCGGTAGTACACGTACACTTTTCCGGTCTTCTTCTTGACATGCCGCTCGGCGGTGATGGTCGCGCCGCAGTGCGCGCAGACCAGCAGCCCCCGGAACGCGAACTCGTGGCGGGCGCCGCGGGTGTAGGGGTGGCCGTCAAGGCGGGCTTGGACGCGGTCGAACAGCTTGCGGCTGATCAGGGTCGGGTCCTTGCCCTTGTAGAGCACGCCGGCCCAGTAGAACTCTCCGGCGTAGATGGGATTGCGCAAGATCTGGTGGATCGTGCCCATCCGTAGCACCGCGCCGCGCTTGCCCCGCAATCCAGCCTGGCGAGCGTACTCGGCGAGGCCCTTGGTCGAGAGCTCGCCGGAGTCGTACTTCTGGAACAGCATCCGGATCAGCGGTGCGCGCTCGGGATCCTCGACCAAGAAGCTCTTGCCGCCCTCGCGGCGGTTGAGGTAGCCCAGCGGCGCCGAACTGGGCCAGTGGCCCTCCTCGGCCTTGGTGCGCATGCCCTTCTGGACCTCCTCGGAGAGATTGTCCACGTAGTTCTTGGCCATCAGCACCTTGATGCCGTGGACGAACTTCTCGGACGACTTGGAGTCGTCGGAGATCACCACCCCCTCCTTGACCAGGTGGATCTCCAGGTGGGCCATCTCGTCCAGCGTCACCCAGTCCTTGAGGTTGCGGTAGATGCGGTCGGTCTTCTCCACCAGCACCACCGGCGGCCTGGGCGCCCGCTTCTTGAGGAACGCGACCATGTTGCCGAACTCCGCCCGGCCGGTCTGCTTGGCGGTCTCGACGTCGACGAACTCCTGGACGATGACGAGGCCGTTGCGCTCGGCGTACTGCATCAGCAGCTTGCGCTGGGCGGGGATGGAGAAGCCTTCGCGTTCCTGCTCGCGGGACGAGACGCGGGCGTAGAGCACGGCCTGGCGCGGAGCGGGGCTGGAGGAGCGGGCCTTGCGGGGTGCGCCGCGGACGGGGCGCTTGCGACGGGTGTTGCCTTTCCGGGGCATCGAGGGGACCTCCCTTGGCGGGTGCGCGCACCTTCTCGGTTAACGTAATCTCGGCAAGCAAGCCAGGGCGGAACGGTTCCCGAGGTGGGATTCCTCGCCATTCTCAGGCCACCTGACCGGGTTCGATCTTTCATCTTGAACTGAACACCTGATCAGTACAAGATCCAGGATTCGACTACTCTGATCCGGCCGAGGCGTTCCGAGCGATCACCCCGCAGACGGTAAGGAGGAGGGGCACCACAAGACGAACTGGGCACCACCGCGGCGGGTCACGGGCCTCGCCACGGTCGGCTGGGGGACGACCCGATGACCCACTCACACCTGAGAGAACCACCTTCGCGCGACTTCTGGCTCGGTGAGCTCCGCTTCGAGCACTTCACCGACCGGCTGAACCTGCTGCATCAGCCCGACGCCCTGCGAGTGCGCCTACGCAAGGAGTACACGGGTCCGTCGCCGGTGCGGACGGTCCAGGCCGTTCTCGGAGAGGAGGGCGACACGCCCGAGGTCCGGCTCCACCTGCTGCTGGTGGCGGAGTTCCTGCGCAACAAGAACGGCAACATGATCCGGGCCGTGGCCGAGAAGCACCTACCGGCCGACGTGCTCGAGGCCCTGGTCAACGGCGGCGACGGCATCGAACGCCTGCCTGCCGCGGCGGCGCTGTACCGGGACGACCCCCATCACCTCGTCGCCATCGACGCCTGGCACCGCTGGAACCGCCCTCGACGCTGCGCCACGCGGCTGGCCGTCCGGCGCAAGCTGCCGGTGCCGTGGGAGGAGATCGACTGGGAGGACCTGGCGATGGACGCAATGCGGGAGGTCCGGGCGGAGCACCTGACCTTCCGCGGCCCGTTCAAGCGGGACAGGCAGCGGGACGTGCTGCTGGCCTTCCGGGAATCCAGCCGCCGCACCACGATGCGCGACGACGACGGCGACGTGATCCCCGGCCGCAAGGACGACTGGACGTTGCTGCGGTTCTTCGACGACGCCTACTGGGCGGACATCACCGCGCGGCGCCTGGACCGCGCCATCCGGATCGCCTCGGCCGTCGCCTCATCCCTTTGGGGCAAGCCCCTGACCTACTCGCAGGCGAAGGATCCGTTGACCCGAAAGCGCCTCGACCAGTTCCTCGCCCGGCTGACCGACACCTACGACGACACCTTCGAGCTGCTGGAGATCACCGCGGAGATCCCCGGCCGCTGGGGCAACCCGATCCACACCATCAGCAAGCCTGGCCTGATGCGGATCGAGCAGAACGTCGCCGAGATGAGGGAGACCTACGCCTTCGCCGAGGACTCCCACACGGTCCACCGCGTGAAGGTCGGGTTCGAGGGGCGATACCGCATCCAGCTGCACTTCCCGCTGCCCGAGGACGCCGAGCTGGAGCTGACCTACGACGACCTGGGGCGGGACAAGGACATGGTCTCCCGCTTCGAGGCGCTGATGGCGCGGTCGATGGGCGTCCGGGTCCACCCCAAGGTGGCCACGGGTGTTCGCAGCAAGCGCCGGGATCTGCCGTCCCGTCCCCGGCGGCTGAAGACGGCCGACGTCGCGGCCATGCTCGGACCCATCCTGGACCGTCCCGCCCCCTGGCAACGGGACTACGTCGATCGGCTCGTGACCCAGGGCATCGTGACAAAGACCGATCAGACTGTCTTCCGCTGCGGAGACCCGGCGATCCTGCGGCGCTTCCAGCCCGAGATCACGCTGGACTGCCCCGGTCTGGTGGTGATGCCGTTCCACCATCGCAAGAAGGACCCGTTCGACCAGGCTTCGACCGAGTCGTTCGAGTGCAGCGCCTGCGGCACGCTGTGGGAGCTCGGGACCTTCAGGCCGCCAGCGTTTCACCGGATCCTCATCGACCTGGACCCGCCCGGTGCCTGGAAGCACGTCCTGGGCCTGCTGGCGGTGAAGTTGAAGATGCAGCAGGAGAAGGACGGCGTGGCCACGCGCAAGCGGGCGGGCGACAGGGAGCACGTGGTGTTCGTTCCCTGCGCGGAGCCCTCGTGGTGCGACCCGCTGCGCGCCTCGTTCCAGACCATCTGCTGGATCACCGCCGACCGAGACGCTGCCGAGGGGTACGGCGACCAGGCCGTGACCTTGGCGGCGCTGCTGGCCCACGGCCCCCGCGTTGTGGCGCGGGCTCTGGAGCGAGCACGCGAGGAGCAGCGGAAGGTCGATGGCCAAGGAACGCTGCTCTCCACGGCGCCGCGGCGATACCCAGCGCACCGCCCTCAACCCGACATGACTGTGCACGAAGCGCCACCGGACCTTGGAATCCGGATCATCCAGCCCACCGACGACGGGCTGTGCCTGGGCGACGTGAGGTTCGCCAGCGCCCGGCAGGACCGCATCCACCTGCTGTTCGCCATGCTCCAGAAGATCACCGACCGCGAGGGCGTGCCGGTCCGAAAGCGCGGATTCCACACGGCCGCGGACCTGGCCGAGCTCGATTTGGCCGGACGGATCGAGGTGCACCACGTCCAGCAGTGGATCTACCGGGCGCGCAAGCTGATCGACGAGGCGTTCCCCGGCGAGGACGACCTGAGCCGGCGGGTCATCGAGGGCGGCGGCCAGCGGGGTATCCGCCTTGGCCCGGAGTTCGAGTGCCGCAAGTTCGACCTGGAGAGCGAGCTGGACAAGCTCAGCTCTGATCTCACCAACACCTGACGTTTTCCCTTGTCCCGACTGGGTTTGCCGGCCGTGTGAGTCAGGGCGGTTTTTCTGTGAGTCGGCGGTTCGTTTTGTGAAGGGTAGGCCGAGATCCACCCTCGGAGCGCCGTAAGTAGTCGAAATCACGTTCCCGACCGATCCGTTTTCAGGGGCTCTCTGTGAATTCGTGTGAGTCGGCTGTTCTCTGTGAGAGCGCCCACCCCGCACCCCGGCCCCACGATGAGGGCCGTGACGCACCGGCCCCCCAGCACTGACTACGACCGCGAGGTCCTCGACGGCATCGTCCACGAGCTCCAGCCGCACTCGGACGAACGCCTGACCCGCGAAGACGCCGCGGAGATCGCCTTCAACCTGGGCCGCTACCTGGACGTCCTCGCTCGCTGGGCCGAGGCCGACGAACCATCCCATCCGGGCACCGCCGAGAGCCCCACACCCGTCGCGGAGGAGACCCATGGTTGACGTTGCGCGCATCAACAGCGAGTTCGAAGGTCGGACCCTCACCACCCTCACGGACCGGGGACGCCCCTGCTGGATCGCACGGGAAATCGGCCGGTTCCTCGGCTACAGCCACGACGGTCGGCGACTGCCCGCCAAGATCACTGGCAGGTGGAGCGAGCACCTCCTCGAGGACTACGACTACGCCGTGCTCCAGGGGGCCGAGCTGGAGGCGTTCCGGGCGGCGTTGCTGGTGGGCGACACCGGCTCGCAGCCGTCGAGGTCCCACCGCCGCCTGGTGCTGCTGTACGAGCCCGGGCTGCACCTGGTGCTGGCGCGGACCAGCAAGCCGGTGGCGCATCGGCTGCGCCGCTTCCTCGTCGACGAGGTGCTTCCCCACGTTCCCCACGCGAATGCGAATGCGAACGCGAGTGCGAATGGTGCGAGGAGTGCGGGAACGAGTGCGAGGAGTGCGATTGCGAATGCGAGCGTGGGTGCGAGTGCGAATCGCGAGGAGAGCGTGAAACCCGGTGTGGAATCCGCGGAACCCGGTGTGGAACCCGTGGAACCTGCGGAATCCGTGGAACCCGGCGAAGAAGCAGGGAGCCAGGCAACACGCGTGGTCCACCTCCACCTCCGGCCGCGGAAGGTGCGGATCCTCGACGTCCAGCTGATGCGAGAGCACCGGCTGACCGCCCAGCACGACCTGCGCAAGCGGATGTTCCAGGCCGCGTCGCTGCGCAACACGGTCCAGACCCTGTCCCAGCTCGGAGTCCTCGAGGAAGACGATGTCCAGGTCTACGAGGTGCTCGCCACCGAGATCGCCTTCGGCCTCGACGTGGACGAGATGATGGCCGAGCTGGGTCCCTCCAACCTGTTCCCGAGAGAGATGGTGTCCTTCGACGAAGTGATCCGGCGCCTTCAGGCTGCCGAGGAGCGGTCACGCGCTCGCTGGGACCGTCCCGAGGACGACGCAGACGAGACCGACGACCCGACCACCTCCGCGACTGCCGAGTAGCTCAGCGTGACGAGCACGCCTGCAGGGAAAGCCATGTTCGACGACCGCACGCATCGCGACACCAGCACCTCGGCCCAGCCGTGGGCCGGCGCCCCCTGGACGCCTCGGAGGTGGCAGGCCGCCGCCCTCCCGCCCGTGCTCGGCGCCATCGCGGCCGGCAAGCGGGCCATCGTCTCGGCGGTGATGGGCTCGGGCAAGAGCATCCTGATCACCGAGGTCGCCCACCAGCACCTCGGAAACGACGCGATCGTGGTCACCACGCCGACCCAGGCGCTGGTGGACCAGCTCGCCGGGACGCTGAGCCAGCGTATCGGCGCCGCGCGCGTCGGCCGCTACTTCACCCGCGCCAAGGACGCGGACAAGCCGGTCGTGGTGGCCTGCAACGCGTCCGCTCCCGCGGTCGCCGAACACCTGGCCGAGCAGGGACGCCGGGTCGGCCTGTGGATCGCCGACGAGGTCCACCGCACCGAGACCGCCCAGATGCTCCAGGCCGCCCGGGCGCTGCAGCCGTCCGCCCAGCTCGGCTTCACCGCCACGCCCTTCCGCTCCCAGGACCACGAGCGGCTGCGGATGTGGGACCAGGTGGCGTTCCGCTACTCCCTGGCGGACGCGCTGCGGGACGAGGTCCTGGTCCGGTGGTCGGTCATCCCCTGGGACGGCGAGGGGGACACCGATCTGGACTCGGTGTGCCTGGAGCTGATCCGGCTGCACGGGGCCGGCCCCGGGATGGTCAACGCTTCCGATATCGGCGACGCCGAGGGCTTCGCCAGGCTGCTGAACGAGCACGGCATCGACGCCGACACCGTCCACTCCCGCCGCTCCAACGACGACAACGCCGCAGCGATCGCCGCCCTCGAGGCCGGCGACCTGGCCTGCATCGTCCACGTCAACATGCTCGCCGAGGGAGTGGACCTGCCCTGGCTGCGGTGGTTGTGCCTGCGCCGGCCGGTCTCCGCGCGCGTGCGCTTCATCCAGGAGGTAGGCCGCGTCCTGCGGGCCGCGCCGGGCAAGGACCGGGCGGTGCTGATGGACCCGCACGACCTGTTCGGGGCGTTCGGCTGGGACCTGGCCGAGGCACTGGGCGAGTGGGAGAAGCCCCGCGGCGATGCCCGCGGGCCGCAAGAGCGCAGCCCGAGCACCCTGCGGTCGCCCACGGCCACCGACGAGTGGACCGCCTACTGCCGACGCCTGCTGCTGCCCCTGCAAGCCGCGGGGTGGGCGTCGGACAAGTCCGTCGCATCGTGCGTCTGGCGCCGCGAGCTGCCCACCGACAAACAGATGCGCTACCTGCGGGTCTGCCGGAGCTGGCGGCCGTGGGCCTTGCTGCCCGGCGACCACGCCCAGCTGGTGGCCAACCTGCTGTCCAATCCCGCCCACCTGACCCGGGGGGCGGTATCGGACCTGATCACCGTGAGCAAGGCCGTGTCGTACCACCGGGGCTACCCGGTGGACGCGGACGTGGTGGACCTGCCCGGACCGGTGGTCACCACGGGCTTGACCCGCGGCCGCGCCGCCGGCAACGGCGATCCCCGCTGGTACGTCGCCGGCGTCTGGCTGAAGGACCACCCCAAGATCGCGGTGGTGGTGTTCCACGGCGGCCGCGTGGCCGGGAGCTGGACCATGCGGCGGCGGCGCGACGAGGACTGGACCGCCCTGCAGGTCACCGCGATCCGGGCGGGGCTGTACCTGGCCAGCCAGCAGGAAACGGGCTCCATCGTCCTGGTCACCAACTCCACCCTGGCCGCGGCCGTGGCCAACCAGGAGGCCAGCCCGCGCAAGCGGCCGATCCGCGAGGCGATGCGCGAGCTGGAGAGCCGGTTCGGAGGGCTGGACTACCGTGTCGAGGCCGTCGAGAGCGGCGAGAACCCTGCCTCCATGTACGCCTTCCGCAAGCTGCGCCAGCCGACCGAGTCCACGCCGCCGGAGGCAATGTGAGCCTCCAGGCCCCCGAGGCGCTGACGGAGACCGAGGGCGCCCTGGAGTTCGCGCTGCTCTACGCCGGGTTCGGCTGGCGCGTGTTCCCCCTGCACACCATGCGAGCCGGAGCCTGCTCGTGCGGCAACGACGGCTGCACGAGCCCAGGCAAGCACCCCAGGACGCGGCGAGGCTGCAAGGACGCCAGCGCGGACGAGCGCCGCATCCGTGCCTGGTGGAAGCGCTGGCCCGACGCCAACGTCGCTGTCGCCACCGGCCAGCACAGCGACCTGGTCGTGATCGACGTCGACCCGCGGCACGGCGGAGACGACGCCTGGGAGACCCTCAAGCACGAGATCGACGTACCCGCGACCTGGGAGGTCCGGACGGGCGGCGGCGGTGTCCATGCCTACTTCCGTTACCCGGAAGGCAAAGACATCAGCATCGGTGCAGGAGTGCTCGGTCCGGGGATCGACCACCGCGGCAACGGCGGCTACGTCGTCGCACCGCCCTCGAACCACGTGTCCGGCGGCACCTACTTCTGGGACGTGCTCGAGGGCGAGCCCATAGCCGATCTCCCCGAGGACCTGATCCGGCGCCTGGCCAAGGAGGAGCAACGGACGGACACCTCCAGCAGCAAACCGGAATCCACCGGAGACGGTCCGCCATGGTGGGCGGTCCTTCGCCGGGTGGGGCTCGACCCCGACGAGATCGCCACCATCGGCGAGCAGATCGACGAGGCGCAGGCATCGCGCGCCGCAGCCCTGTACGCGCCCGGCGATCGTCAGTTGCCGAGGACCCTGCCCGATGGCCGGCGACACGACCTGTGCGTCAAGCTCGCCGGCCTTCTTCGACGGGCGGGCGTTTCCGACAACGCCATCGAGGCCACCCTGGACCTGGTCACTGCCCGCCGGATGCAACCCCCGTGGGCGGACAAGGAGCGGCAGACCGAGATCCGCCACATCCTCAAGTCCACGAGTCGCTGGGCTCGGGAGCGCGTTCGTTGGCCCAGGCCGAGCGCTCGCGGCATCGCCGACGTGCTCGCCGGCGGCGACACCCCCCTCGCCGACCTGCTTCAGGACGAGCACGTCGAGCAGGCCCTGCGCCGCGTCGGCCGGGACGGCTGGGACATGCTGCAGCTCCGCCTGGCCGACGCCGGCCTCAAGCGCGACGCCGTGGCGGCCGTCCGCTCCGTCGCCATTCCCCGCAGGGGCTCGCAACCAGGCGACCGGGACCGCGACCGCCGCCCCTGGATCTACGCTCAAGAGGGCGACCTGACCGTGATCACCCCCAAGGCATGGAACGCCGTCAACGCCATCAACGACCCGCCGCGGCTGTTCCTGTGCGACGGGGCGCCCGTCCGCCTGGCCTTCGACGACGAAGACGCGCCCCAGCTCGAGGAGCTGACCCCGTCGCGGATGCGCCACGAGATCGCCCGCGCCGCCCACTTCTACGTCTACGTCAACGAACGGGCGACGGAGGTGCTACCCCCACGGCCGCTCGTCGACGACATGCTGGCCGTCCAGGCGCCACCCATCCCGCCGCTGCGCCGTATCGTCGAGGTGCCGGTGTTCGCGCCGGACGGCACGCTGCAGACGCGCCCCGGCTACCACCCCGCGGGCCGGACCTTCTTCGCGCCGCGCGACGGTTTCCGGCTCCCCGCCGTGCCGGAGCGGCCCGGTCCCCGTGAGCTTGAGCGGGCCAGGGCGTGGATCGACGAGATCCTCGCCGACTTTCCGTTCGTGTCCGAGGCGGACCGGGCCCATGCGGTGGCGCTGTTCGTGTTGCCCTACGTCCGCGACCTGATCGGCGCCGATCCGACCCCGGGCCACCTCATCGAGGCGCCCACGCCGGGCTCGGGAAAGAGCCTGCTCGCCGACGTGCTGACCTACCCGTTCGCTGGACGCGCCGTCAGCACCGTCACCGAGGCCCGGGACGACGACGAGTGGCGCAAGCGCCTCACCGCCCAGCTCAAGGAGCGCCGGGCCGTCATCGTGCTGGACAACCTCGTGCGCCCTCTGGACTCCGGCGCCCTGGCCTCGGCGCTGACCACCGCGGTCTGGGAGGACCGGATCCTCGGCAAGAACGAGACCATTCGCGTGCCCGTCCGCTGCGTGTGGGTCGCCACCGGCAACAACGTCACCCTCAGCACGGAGCTGGCGCGCCGCTTCATCCGGATCCGCATCGACCCGCGCATGGACCGCCCCTTCCAGCGCGAGGGCTTCCGCCACAACCCCCTGCGCACCTGGGTCCATCGCCACCGCGCAGAGTTCGTCTGGGCCGCATTGGTCCTCGCCCAGAACTGGATCGCCGCCGGCTCGCCGAAGGCCTCCAGCAAGCCCCTCGGCGGCTACGAGCGCTGGTCGCGCGTTCTCGGCGGCGTCCTCGAGCACGCCGGCATCCCCGGCTTCCTGACCAATGCCAACGAGCTGTACGAGGCCGCCGACCACGAGGGCGCCCTGTGGCGCGCCTTCGTCGCCGCCTGGTGGGACCAGCACGGTAGCGAGGAGGTCACCTCCAAGGAGCTGTTCGAGATCGCCGAGGGCATCGACGGCCTGGTCTCCACCCGTGGCAACGAGCGTTCCCAGCGCACGGCGTTCGGCAAGAAGCTCGGCAAGCAGCACGACCGTGTCTTCGGCGAGTACCAGGTGGTCTCCACCGGCACGAAGCGGCGCGCCAAGGTGTGGAAGCTCCTCAACGTAGCCCCTGCGAACAACGAGAGGGTGAACGTTGCAGAGTTATCCACAGAACGTTCACCCCAACGTTCACCCTTCGGAACAGCCCGTAATCACGACGGAAAATCCCCATCTGAGCTACCGCGTCCAGATTCGGTTGCACCCCCACAAGCCCTTGATCTGACTGGCA
>CAZOYV010000285.1:0-7066 GCA_964584075.1 uncultured Rickettsiales bacterium
GCTCAATCGGTAGAGCAGCTGATTTGTAATCAGCAGGTTGCGGGTTCGAGTCCCATCGCCAGCTCGAACGGATGATGGCGGGATTCCCGAGCGGTCAAAGGGAGCAGACTGTAAATCTGCCGGCGGTAGCCTTCGGAGGTTCGAATCCTCCTCCCGCCACTGAAAGTGGGTCCGAAAAGGAGAGTTGAAGCCGCGGGAGTAGCTCAATCGGCAGAGCATCAGCCTTCCAAGCTGAGGGTCGCGGGTTCGATTCCCGTCTCCCGCTTTCGCCGGTCGCGCCCGGAGCGGGGCGCGGCAGACCGGCGCTCGGAACGGGGGCCGTAGGACGGTGCCCGGAGCGGGGCCGTCGGACGGTGCCCGGAGCGGAGCACGACACAGCGCCCACGTAGCTCAGGAGGTAGAGCACCTCCTTGGTAAGGAGGAGGTCTCCGGTTCAAATCCGGACGTGGGCTCCAGAGGAAGTTCGGCCGGTGGTCAGCCGGGGGACGGCCCTTGAACAGAGGAAGACGATGGCCAAAGAAAAGTTCGTACGATCCAAGCCGCACGTCAACATCGGGACCATCGGTCACATCGACCATGGCAAGACGACGCTGACGAGCGCGATCACCAAGGTCGCGGCCGACAAGGGCAACGCGAAGTTCATCTCCTACGACGAGGTGGCCAAGGCGTCGGAGAGCCAGGGGCGCCGGGACGCGACCAAGATCCTGACGATCGCCACCAGCCACGTAGAGTACGAGTCGGAGAACCGGCACTACGCCCACGTGGACTGCCCCGGCCACGCGGACTACATCAAGAACATGATCACCGGCGCCGCCCAGATGGACGGCGCGGTGCTCGTCGTCGGCGCCGACGACGGCCCGATGCCGCAGACCCGCGAGCACATCCTGCTCGCCCGTCAGGTCGGCGTGCCGCAGATCGTCGTGTTCATGAACAAGGTCGACAAGCTGCGGGCCCAGTGCGACTCCGACGAGGAGTGCGAGGAGCTGCTGGAGCTCGTCGAGCTGGAGCTGCGCGACCTGCTCAGCAGCTACGAGTTCGACGGCGACAACATCCCGATCGTCAAGGGCTCGGCCCTGCTGGCGCTGGAGCAGCACGAGGAAGAGGCCAACACCGTCTGCATCCAGGAGCTGGTCGACGCGATGGACGACTACTTCCCGCTCCCGGAGCGTGCCGTCGACAAGCCGTTCCTGATGGCGGTCGAGGACGTGTTCACCATCTCCGGTCGCGGCACCGTCGCCACCGGTCGTGTCGAGCGCGGCATCGTCCACACCGGCGACGAGGTCGAGATCCTCGGCATCCGCGAGCCGAACAAGACGGTGGTCACCGGCGTCGAGATGTTCCGCAAGATCCTCGACGAGGGCCAGGCCGGCGACAACATCGGCTGCCTGCTGCGCGGCGTGAAGCGCACCGAGGTCGAGCGCGGCCAGGTGCTGGCCAAGCCCGGCAGCATCACCCCGCACGTCAAGTTCAAGGCCGAGGTCTACGTGCTGACCAAGGAGGAGGGCGGGCGCCACACCCCGTTCTTCACCGGCTACCGTCCGCAGTTCTACTTCCGGACCACGGACGTGACCGGCATCGTGACCCTCGGCGAGGGCACCGAGATGGTGATGCCCGGTGACCGGGTCACGATCGAGGGCTCGCTGATCACCCCGATCGCGATGGAGAAGGAGCTTCGCTTCGCCATCCGCGAGGGCGGCCGGACGGTCGGCGCGGGCGTGGTCGGCGAGATCATCGAGTAGCGATTCCGCGGGGGTCGGGCGGCCTGGAGTCGCCCAGCCCCCTGGATTCGCAGAGAAAATCGAACGCCCGGTCCGAGTCCGGGCGAGGACGGGCCGGCCCCCGGGCCGGCTCCGGCCGTTCGGCCCCTGGCGAGTGCGGGGGTATGGCGCAAGTGGTAGCGCAACGGATTCCAAATCCGTAGGTTGGGGGTTCGAGTCCTCCTGCCCCTGCCACTCCCAGGCCGGACGACCCCATCGGAGACGGGAACGGGTCGATGTCGAACCAGCGCATCCTGGGCTTCGCCTACGTCGCGGCGTCGGTCTTGGTCTTCCTCGTCACGCGCCAGTTCGTGGACTGGCTGTTCGACACCGTACGCCTGACCAACTACGCGCTCGGCCCGTTCGTGATCTCGGACGTGTTGGCGCTGCTGATCGTGGTCGGCGCGGCGATCGGGACCTGGAAGTACCCCAAGGTCCACGACTTCCTCACCGAGGTGGTCGAGGAGACCTCCAAGGTCGTGTGGCCGTCCCGCCAGGAGACGCGGGACTCCACCGTGGTCGTGATCGTCTTCGTCTTCGTCGTCGCCGCGATCCTCGGCGGGTTCGACCTGCTGTGGGCCAAGGTGACCAACCTGATCCTCGCCGGCCCGGCGAGCTAGGCCTCTACGCGGAGCGCGACGGGAGCGAACGATGGCACTGGCCTGGTACGTGGTCCACACCTACTCGGGGTACGAGAACAAGGCCAAGCTCGCCCTCGAGGAGCGGATCAAGAGCCTCGGCAAGGACGAGTTCTTCGGTGAGATCCTGGTGCCCCAGGAGCAGGTCATCGAGGTGCGCGACGGCAAGAAGCGCACGACCACGCGCAAGTTCTTCCCGGGCTACATGCTCGTCGAGATGGAGTACAACAACGAGACCTACCACATCGTCAAGAACACGCCGAAGGTGACGGGTTTCGTCGGGGGCGGCAAGGACCGGCCGCCCCAGGTCCCCCAGGAAGAGGTGGACCGCATCACCAGCCAGGTCGAGGAAGGCACCGAGCGGCCCAAGCCACTGCTGGTCTTCGAGAAGGGGGAGCAGGTCCGCGTGGTGGACGGCCCGTTCGCGGGCTTCAACGGCATGGTCGACGAGGTCCGACCGGAGAAGGGCAAGCTGCGCGTGATGGTCTCCATCTTCGGCCGCTCGACCCCGGTGGAGCTCGAATTCACACAGGTGGAGAAGACCTGACGCCCGGTCGCGCTGCAGCGCGGCGGGCGAGAGAGACGGAACGATGGCCAAGAAGATCGCGGGTTACATCAAGTTGCAGATCCCGGCGGGCCAGGCGACCCCCTCGCCCCCGGTGGGCCCGGCCCTGGGCCAGCACGGGGTGAACATCCCGCAGTTCTGCAAGGCGTTCAACGCGGCGACGTCCAAGCTCGAGCCCGGGCTCACCACGCCGGTGGTGATCACGGTCTACGCGGACCGCTCGTTCAGCTTCGTGACCAAGACCCCGCCGGCCGCGGTGCTGATCCGCAAGGCCGCCGGGATCCCCAAGGGCAGCGGCGAGCCGAACAAGGAGAAGGTCGGGAAGATCACGCAGGACCAGCTCCGCAAGATCGCCGAGACCAAGCTGCCCGATCTGAACACCAACGACGTGGAGCAGGCGATGCGCATCGTGGCCGGGACCGCCCGGTCGATGGGTGTGCGGGTTCGCTGACGATCCCGTCGACACGACGCGCGGGAGGCGCCGCCCGGACGGGACGGGGCCGCTGGGACCGCGAGGAGGCAAGGATGGCTGGAAGGAAGGGAAAGCGGATTCGCGCCGCGCGGGAGAAGATCACCCCGCAGCACGCGTACCCCGTGGACGAGGCCTGCAAGCTGGTCAGGGAGACCGCCAGGGCCAAGTTCGACGAGACCGTGGACGCCGCCGTGCGGCTGGGCGTGCAGCCCAAGTACGCCGACCAGATGGTCCGCGGGGCGGTGAGCCTGCCCCACGGCACCGGCAAGGACGTCACCGTGCTGGTGGTCGCCTCCGGCGAGAAGGTCACCGAGGCCGAGGAGGCCGGGGCCGACTTCGTGGGCGGCGAGGACATGGTCGACAAGATCAAGGACGGGTGGATGGAGTTCGACAAGATCGTCGCCACCCCCGACATGATGAAGCACCTCGGCAAGGTCGGGAAGCTGCTGGGCCCGCGCGGCCTGATGCCGTCGCCCAAGACCGGCACCGTGACGTTCGACGTCGCCGACATCGTCGGCGAGCTCAAGGCCGGCAAGATCGAGTTCAAGGTCGACAAGATGGGGAACATCCACACCCCGATCGGCAAGGCCAGCTTCGACGCCGAGAAGCTGCAGGCCAACCTGATGGCGCTGCTCGACCAGCTGATCAAGCTCAAGCCGTCGTCGGCCAAGGGCACGTACCTGAGGAACATCAGCATCAGCTCCACGATGGGGCCGGGTGTGGCCGTGGACGCCAACGACGTCCAGCGGTTGCTGCGCTAGGAGGTAGGACCATGAAGCGCACCGACAAGGCGGAGTTCATCGAGTCCTACAAGGACAAGTTCTCGCGCGCCGTGCTCGCGATCCTGGCCGACTACCGCGGCCTGGACGTGCAGACCCTCAACGGGCTGCGGCGCAAGCTCGAGGAGCACCAGGCCGGCGAGTTCCACGTCGTCAAGAACAGCCTGTGCCGTCGCGCGCTGGCCGGCACCGAGAAGGAGGTCCTCAACGACCACTTCACGGGCCCCACCAGCGTGTACCTCAACTACGAGGACCCGATCGGCCCGGCCAAGACCCTGATCGACTTCGCCAAGGACAACGGCGACTTCGAGCTCAAGGCCGGGTTCTTCGACGGCGCGCTGCTCGACCCGGACGAGATCAAGGCCCTGAGCCAGATGCCCAGCAAGGAGACCCTGCAGGCGATGTTCCTCGGCCTGCTGCAGGCCCCGTCGCGCAACCTGGTCAGCTTGCTGTCCAACGTCCCGCGCGGCCTGCTCAACGTGCTCAGCGCCCACAAGGCGAAGCTGGAAGAGAGTGACGCGGCCTAGCGCCGCGATGGTGGCGTCCGCGGCCACGGGGGTCGCGGGGGCCGGGCGGGAGACCGCCGGTACGCAGAGAAAATAGCTTCGACTCAGGAGGTCGTGAAAATGGCTATCGAGCGTGCGGAAGTCGTCGAGTACATCAAGAACCTGTCGGTCATGGAGCTCTCCACCCTGATCAAGGAGCTGGAGGAGGAGCTCGGGGTCAGCGCCGCCGCTCCGATGATGGTCGGCGCGATGCCGGGTGCGGCCGCCGGTCCGGCCGAGGCCGCCGAGGAGGCCGAGGAGCAGACCGAGTTCGACCTCGAGCTGATCGACGTCGGCGACAAGAAGATCCAGGTCATCAAGGCCCTGCGCGAGATCGACAAGAGCCTGGGCCTGAAGGAGGCCAAGACCCTCGCCGAGTCCTGCCCGGCGAAGGTGCTCGAGGGCGCCTCCAAGGAGGAGTGCGAGGCCGCGAAGGCCAAGCTGGACGACGCCGGCGCGTCGACCCAGATCAAGTAGCGCGCCTCCCCGAGCCGATCGCCCGCTCGCCCGGCCGGCGGCGAGCGGGCGCATCCGATCCCGCCGTCGCGCGGTGGGGTCGGCAGCCGGCGCGCGGGTGTCCGGACGCCCGCGCCGACATCTGCCAGATCTCGCCCTCCCGGGGGCGGTGAGGAGAGTCGATGGGTTCTCTGATCGCCAACAACGCCCGGTTCCGCCACACGTTCGCGAAGATTCCCCAGGTCCTGGAGATCCAGAACCTGATCGCGATCCAGCGCAAGTCCTACGAGGACTTCCTGCAGCTGCAGTCGTCGGCGGACGACCGGCGCAACATCGGCCTCCAGGCGGTGTTCCACAGCGTGTTCCCGATCCAGGACTTCAACCAGACCGCGTCGCTGCAGTTCGTCTCGTACGGCTTCGATCAGCCCAAGTACGAGGTGGACGAGTGCCGCGAGCGGGGCATGACCTACGCCGCCCCGCTGAAGGTCACGGTGCGCCTGGTGGTCTGGGACGTCGACGAGGACTCGGACAGCCAGAACATCCGCGACATCAAGGAGCAGGAGGTCTACTTCGGCGACCTGCCGATCATGACCGAGAACGGCACGTTCATCATCAACGGCACCGAGCGCGTCGTGGTGAGCCAGCTGCACCGCTCCCCGGGCATCTTCTTCGACCAGGACAAGGGCAAGACCAGCTACTCGGGCAAGGTCATCTTCAGCGCCCGCGTGATCCCCAACCGCGGGTCGTGGCTCGACTTCGAGTTCGACAGCAAGGACATCCTCCACGTCCGCATCGACCGCCGCCGCAAGCTGCCCGCCACCGTGCTGCTGCGCGCGCTGGGCTACGACGAGGAGCAGCTGCTCGAGTACTTCTACGACCACGAGCAGGTCTACGTCTCCACCGACAAGCTCGAGAAGGACTTCCTGCCCGACCTGCACAAGGGCACCCGCACCACCGTCGACATCGTCGATCCCGAGACCGGCGAGGTGATGATCAAGGCCGGCAAGAAGCTCGGCAGCGGCCACATCCGGCGGATGGACAAGGCCGGCGTCCAGCGCCTGCCGCTCAACGAGGACGACGTGGTCGGGATGGTCGTCGCCCACGACGTGGTCGACATGAACACCGGCGAGGTCATCGCCGAGTGCAACGAGGAGATCAGCGAGGAGGTCCTGCAGACGATCCGCGATCGCGGGATCGACCAGATCACCACGCTGTTCATCGACCACGTCAACGTCGGCTCGTTCCTGCGCGACACGCTGCTGATCGACAAGGTCGAGAGCTCCGAGGACGCGATCATCGAGATCTACCGGCGGCTGCGCCCCGGCGATCCGCCGACCTACGAGACCGCGCTGGCGTTCTTCGAGAACCTGTTCTTCAACAGCGAGCGCTACGACCTGTCCCGGGTCGGGCGGCTCAAGATGAACCACAAGCTGAGCGTCGACGTCCCGCTGGAGCAGACCACGCTGACCCGCGAGGACATCATGCGCACCGTGCGCTACCTGATCGAGCTGCGCAACGGCCGCGGGGTCGTCGACGACATCGACCACCTCGGCAACCGCCGCGTGCGCGCCGTCGGGGAGCTGCTCGAGAACCAGTTCCGCATCGGGCTGGTCCGGATGGAGAAGGCGATCAAGGAGCGGATGAGCCTCTCCGAGATCGAGACCCTGATGCCCCACGACCTGATCAACGCCAAGCCGGTCAGCGCCGTGGTCAAGGAGTTCTTCGGCTCCAGCCAGCTCAGCCAGTTCATGGACCAGACCAACCCGCTGTCCGAGATCACCCACAAGCGGCGGCTGTCGGCGCTCGGCCCCGGCGGGATGACCCGCGAGCGAGCGGGGTTCGACGTGCGCGACG
>CAZOYV010000285.1:7076-10469 GCA_964584075.1 uncultured Rickettsiales bacterium
CGGCCGGATCTGCCCGATCGAGACGCCGGAAGGTCCCAACATCGGCCTGATCGCCTCGCTGTCGACCTACGCCCGGGTCAACGAGTACGGCTTCATCGAGACACCGTACCGCCTGGTCGACGAGGGCGTCGCGACGCACAACGTGCGCTTCCACTCCGCGCTGGAGGAGGAGGGCAAGGCGATCGCACAGGCCAGCGCCCCGCTGGCCGCCGACGGCAAGTTCGCCGAGCCGATGGTCAACGCCCGGGTCGGCGGCGAGCCGATGCTGACCCGCATCGAGGACGTCAACCTGATGGACATCAGCCCCAACCAGCTGGTGTCCGTCGCCGCGTCGCTGATCCCGTTCCTCGAGCACGACGACGCCAACCGCGCGCTGATGGGGTCGAACATGCAGCGCCAGGCGGTGCCGCTGGTCAACACCCAGGCGCCGTTCGTCGGCACCGGGATCGAGCGCTTCGTGGCCCGCGACTCGGGCGTGACGATGCTGGCCCGCCGCACCGGCAAGGTCGAGTACGTCGACGCCTCGCGGATCGTGATCCGCGCCGACGAGACCGCCGAGGAGATCGGCGGCGAGGTGGACATCTACCACCTGGTCAAGTACCGGCGCAGCAACCAGAACACCTGCATCAACCAGAAGCCGATCGTCCGCATCGGGGACCACGTCGCCGCCGGCGAGGTGATCGCCGACGGGCCCGCCACCGACACCGG
This sequence comes from uncultured Rickettsiales bacterium, assembly GCA_964584075.1. Lineage (GTDB taxonomy): Bacteria > Myxococcota_A > UBA796 > UBA9615 > CAYRNR01 > CAZOYV01. The sequence continues at coordinate 7,785 of CAZOYV010000285.1, forward strand.
CGAGCTGGCCCTGGGCCAGAACGTCACCGTGGCCTTCATGCCCTGGGGCGGGTTCAACTTCGAGGACTCGATCCTGATCAGCGAGCGGCTGGTCCGCGACGACGTGTTCACCTCGATCCACATCGAGGAGTTCGAGATCGCCAGCCGCGACACCAAGCTGGGCAAGGAAGAGATCACCTGCGACATCCCCAACGTCGGCGACGAGGCGCTCAAGGACCTGGACGAGTCGGGGATCGTGCGCATCGGCGCCGAGGTCCACCCCGGCGACATCCTGGTGGGCAAGATCACGCCCAAGGGCGAGACCCAGCTGTCCCCCGAGGAGAAGCTGCTGCGCGCCATCTTCGGCGAGAAGGCCGGCGACGTGCGCGACACCTCGCTGCGGGTCCCGCCCGGCGTGTCCGGCACCGTCATCGGCGCCCAGATCTTCAGCCGCGAGGGCGTGGAGAAGGACGAGCGCGCCAAGCAGATCCAGGAAGAGCAGGTCACCCGGATCCTCAAGGACAAGAAGGAGGAGATGGGGACCGTCGTGCAGTCGGCGCGGGTCAAGCTCGCCGAGATCCTGGCGGGCAAGAAGTCGTCGATCAAGATGAAGGACGACAACACCGGCGAGGTGATGGTCGACAAGGGCAAGCCGTTCCCCGACGACTTCGCCTACACCGTCGCCGTCCACCGCTGGACCGAGATCGGGATCGGCGGCGACAAGAAGGCCGAGGACGCGATCCTCAAGGTCATCGACCAGCTCAACGAGCAGACCGACCTGCTCGACGAGGTGTTCGAGCAGAAGATCGCGCGGCTGAAGCGCGGCGACGAGCTGCCGCCGGGCGTGATCAAGCTGGTCAAGGTCTACATCGCGATCAAGCGCAAGCTCAGCGTCGGCGACAAGATGGCCGGGCGCCACGGCAACAAGGGCGTGATCTCCAAGATCCTGCCCGACGAGGACATGCCCTACCAGGCCGACGGTCGCCCGGTGGACATCGTGCTCAACCCGCTGGGCGTGCCCAGCCGGATGAACGTCGGCCAGATCCTCGAGACCCACCTGGGGTGGGCGGCCAAGGGGATCCGCGAGCAGATCGAGATGATCATGGAGAACGGGGCCACCGGCAAGGCGGTCAAGGAGTACGTGCTCGAGGCGTTCCCCGAGAACCCGCAGATCCGGGACTTCGTCAAGGACGCCAGCGAGGACGAGCTGCTGGCGCTGGGGCGCAAGCTGAACAAGGGCGTGTTCCTCGCCACCCCGGTGTTCGAGGGGGCCTCCGAGGAGGAGATCAAGCGCTCGCTGCGGTCCGGCGGGCACCCCGAGGTCGGCCAGATCACGCTGTTCGACGGCCGTTCCGGCGAGGCGTTCGACACCAAGGTCACCGTCGGCGTGATGTACATGCTCAAGCTCCACCACCTGGTGGACGACAAGATCCACGCCCGCTCGATCGGGCCGTACTCGCTGGTCACGCAGCAGCCGCTGGGCGGCAAGGCGCAGTTCGGCGGGCAGCGGCTCGGGGAGATGGAGGTGTGGGCGATGGAGGCGTACGGCGCCGCCCACGCGCTCCAGGAGTTCCTGACGGTCAAGTCCGACGACGTGGCCGGCCGGACGCGGATGTACGAGTCGATCGTGAAGGGCGAGAACATGCTCGAGGCCGGGTTGCCCGAGTCGTTCAACGTCCTGGTCAAGGAGCTGCAGAGCCTGGCGCTCAACGTGCAGCTGATCGAGGAGAAGCAGCTGACGGACGCGTCCTCGTCGTAGCGCGACGGACCGGCCGGGGTGGCTGCGGTTGCAGCGTGAGATCGTAACCTCGCATCGGAGAGTACCTTGCGAGACATCTACAGCCTCTTTGAGAAGCCCAAGGATCCGCTGAACTACGTGGCGGTCCGCATCGCCGTCGCCAGCCCGGAGATGATCCGCGGCTGGAGCTACGGCGAGGTCAAGAAGCCGGAGACCATCAACTACCGGACGTTCAAGCCGGAGCGCGATGGCCTGTTCTGCGCCAAGATCTTCGGGCCGGTGAAGGACTACGAGTGCAACTGCGGCAAGTACAAGCGCATGAAGCACCGGGGCATCACCTGCGAGAAGTGCGGCGTGGAGGTGATCCAGAGCAAGGTCCGCCGCGAGCGGCTGGGGCACATCACCCTGGCCACCCCGGTGGCCCACATCTGGTTCCTCAAGAGCCTGCCGAGCCGCATCGGCAACATGCTCGACATCTCGCTCAAGAACCTCGAGAAGATCCTGTACTGCGAGTCCTACATCGTCACGGACCCGGGCAGCACCGATCTCAAGGAGATGCAGATCCTGGCCGAGGACGAGTACCAGGACGCGCTCCACGAGTACGGCTGGGACAGCTTCAAGGCGGGGATGGGCGGCGAGGTGATCCGCGACCTGCTGGCCGGGCTGGACTGCCACGCGCTGAGCGACAAGCTGCGCGTCGACATGCGCGAGACCGGCTCCGAGGCCACCCGCCGCAAGATCGCCAAGCGGCTCAAGATCATCGAGGCGTTCAAGAGCTCCGGCAACAAGCCCGAGTGGATGATGCTCGAGGTCGTGCCGGTCATCCCGCCCGACCTGCGCCCGCTGGTGCCGCTGGACGGCGGCCGCTTCGCGACCAGTGATCTCAACGACCTGTACCGCCGGGTGATCAACCGCAACAACCGGCTCAAGCGGCTCAAGGAGCTCGCCGCCCCCGAGATCATCATCCG
>CAZOYV010000286.1:0-10421 GCA_964584075.1 uncultured Rickettsiales bacterium
CGCCCTGGCAGATGTTGTAGCCGTCGCCGTCGGTGTCGGCGAGCTCGTCGGTGGCGGGGTTGCAGTCGTTGTCGATGCCCTGGTCGCAGATCTCCGGGGCGCCGGGGTAGACCGTGGCGTCGGCGTCGTCGCAGTCCCCGCCGCACTCGCTGACCCCGTCGCCGTCGCTGTCCACCTCGGTGGTCTCGAGATCGTCCTGGCAGTCGCTGTCGATCCCGTCGTCACAGGTCTCGGACGCACCGGGGTAGATGCTGTCGTCGGTGTCGTCGCACTCCTCGCACTCGAGGTAGCCGTCGCCGTCGTGGTCGTACTCGTAGCTGGCCAGCGCGCCGTCGCAGTCGTTGTCCTTGAGGTCGCACAGCTCCGGCGCTCCGGCGTAGACGTCGGGGTCGAGGTCGTCGCAGTCGCCGGCGCAGGCCGACATCCCGTCGCCGTCGTCGTCGATCCCCTCGTCGACCTGGCCGTCGCAGTTGTTGTCGACCCCGTCGCACAGCTCCTGCGCCCCGGGGAACACCGCGCTGTCGCCGTCGTCGCAGTCCTCGCAGGCCCAGTACCCGTCTCCGTCGGCGTCGGTGCTCTCGTCGGCCGGGACGGCTCCGTCGCAGTCGTTGTCGGCGCCGTCGCAGATCTCGGTCGCCCCGGGGTAGGTCGCCGCGTCGTTGTCGTTGCAGTCGCCGGTGCACACCGTCCAGCCGTCGTTGTCGTCGTCGGTGGCCTCGTCGATCACGCCGTCGCAGTCGTTGTCGATCCCGTCGCAGGCCTCGGGGGCGCCGGGCCACGCGGTGGCCTCGGTGTCGTCGCAGTCGGGCGGGCTGTCACAGGTCGACCACCCGTCGCCGTCGACGTCGAAGTCCTCGTCGATGTCGCCATCACAGTCGGTGTCGAACTGGTCGCAGACCTCGGTCGCCCCCGGGTAGCGGGTGGCGTCGCCGTCGTCGCAGTCGCCCGTGCAGTTGCTGAACCCGTCGCCGTCGTGGTCGGTCAGCTCGTCGGCGATGCCGTCGCAGTTCTGGTCGATGCCGTCGTCGCAGATCTCGGTGGCGCCGGGGTAGATCGTCGGGTCGGTGTCGTCGCAGTCGCCGTCCAGCTCGCCCCAGCCGTCGCCGTCGTCGTCGGGGCTCCACTCGTCGTACCACACCGTGCCCTGGAACGAGCGCCCGTCGCCCCACGGGTCGACGAACGGCGGCGAGCCGTTGCCGTCCCACTCCAGCCCGGTGCCGTCGGCGTCGAGGATCAGGTGCTGGTCCTGGAACGTGCCCAGCCCGATCGACTCGTAGCGGATCCCGTCGCTGTAGCCGCCCCCGCCGACGCGGACGATCGCGATCCCGAGCGTCTCGCCGGGCAGCAGCGGCTCGTCGATGTCCAGGTCGACCTCGGTGATCTGGTACTCCCCGGGGAAGTACTGCTGCACGGTGCCGACCTCGAGCCAGCCGGGGGCGCCGACCACGGCGCCGCCGGGGCGGATCCAGAGGTTGACGCTGTCGGTGATCGCCGCGGCGCGGTGGATCCCGATGCGGTGGATCATCACCGGGTCGATGGCGGTGACGTCGAACGCGATGCCGTCCCACGCCCCCGGCCCGTTCCAGGTCGAGGACAGCGAGTACTGCCCCTGCGCGGCAGCGCGCGGCGCGGGCGCGAACGAGATCAGCAGCAGCGCGGCCGCGAGGGGCGCGGCGGGCCAGCGGAGCGGTCGGTGCATGGCGGGGGTCCTCCCTGCGGCGCCGATTATGGCACAGTACCCCCTCGACCCCAGCCCCTGGAGGCCCCATGCGCGCGGTGGTGATCGACGGCAGCTTCGGACTCGACGACCTGCAGACCGTCCAGCGGGAGCTCCCCGAGCCCGGCCCGGGCCAGGTGCGGCTGCGGATGATCGCGCAGTCGCTGAACTACCGCGACCTGCTGATGGTGAGGGGGCACTACGACCCCCGCCAGCCGCTGCCGCTGATCCCGTGCTCCGACGGCGTCGGGATCGTCGAGGCGGTCGGGGAGGGGGTGACCCGCGCGGCGGTGGGCGACCGGGTGTGCCCGATCTTCTGCCAGCAGTGGCTCGACGGCCGCCCCGACAGGCGGATGATCCGCTCGACGCTGGGCGGCCCGCTGGACGGCACCCTCGCCGAGGGGATGGTGATCGGCGAGCAGGGCCTGGTCCACCCGCCCGCGCACCTGTCCGACGCCGAGTGCGCGGCGCTGCCGTGCGCCGCGGTGACGGCGTGGTCGGCGCTGTTCACCTACGGGCAGCTACAGGCCGGCGAGACCGTGCTGGTGCAGGGCACGGGGGGCGTGTCGGTCTTCGCGCTGCAGCTGGCCAAGGCCGCCGGCGCGCGGGTGATCCTGACGTCGTCGAGCGACGACAAGGCCGCCCGCGCCCGCGAGCTCGGCGCCGACGAGACGATCAACTACAGGGAGCACCCCCAGTGGTCCAAGGTGGTGCGCGAGCTGACCGACGGACGCGGCGTCGACCACGTCGTCGAGGTGGGCGGGGCGGGCACGCTGCAGCAGTCGATCCGGTCCACCGCGGTGGCCGGCACGATCAGCATCATCGGCGTGCTGTCCGGGGTCTCCACCGAGGTGATGGTCACCCCGATCCTGATGAGCGGGATCCGGCTGCAGGGCATCCTGGTGGGCCACCGCGCCGGCTTCGAGGCGCTCTGCGCGTTCGTCGGCGAGCACCAGCTGCGCCCGGTGATCGGCGCCACCTTCGGGCTCGACGAGGTCCGCGCCGGCTTCGACCTGATGGCCCGCGGCGGGCACTTCGGCAAGATCGCGATCGAGGTCTGAATCCGGTTCCCGCGCGCTCGCGCGCCTGCGAAGGTTGCGGCCTGGCCGGACGGCGGTTACGTTCTCGGCCAGGGGCAACGACGACGGGTCGAGGTGCGAGCTCGAATGATTCGATGCACGGTCTGGCTGGGGCTGCTGCTGGGGGCGCTCGCGGGGGCGTCGCCGGCCGCGGCCGGGGACAGGATCCAGGTCAAGATGGCCACGATGGCCCCCGAGGGGACCACCTGGTACAACGCGCTGCGCGAGCTCGGCGAGCGGTGGGACGAGATCACCGGCGGGCTCGTCGAGGTCAAGCTCTACCCCGGCGGGGTGGCGGGGACCGAGGCGACCCAGATCCGCAAGATCCGCATCGGCCAGCTGCACGGCACGGCGCTGTCCAACATCGGCCTGCGCGAGATCGACCCGGCCCCGCAGGTGACCCAGGTCCCGCTGCTGATCGAGTCCAACGAGGAGCTGGTCTACGTGGCCGAGCGGCTGGCGCCGGAGCTGGAGGCGCGGCTGCTCGAGCGGGGCTTCGTGGTGCTCGGCTGGAGCGAGGTCGGGTGGGTCCACTTCTTCACCAAGAAGCCGCTGAAGACCCCCGAGGAGTTCGGCCGGATCCAGGTCGCCGCGTGGGACGGCGATCCCACCGCCGTGGAGGGCTTCCGCCGCTCGGGGCTCAACCCGGTGGTGATCCAGTCGGTGGACCTGATCCCCTCGCTGCAGAGCGGGCTGGTCGACGGCTTCCCCAACGCCCCGCTGTACGCGCTGTCGACCCAGTCGTTCGCCCTGGCGCCCAACATGCTCGACCTGCCGTGGGCTCCGCTGATGGGCGCCACCGTGATCGGCAAGGACAAGTGGGACGAGATCCCCGCCGAGTACCACGAGGAGATGCTCGCCGCGGCGCGGGAGATCAACGACGCGCACCAGGCCGAGATCCGCCGCCAGCACGGCAAGTCGATCGAGGTGATGGTCAAGTACGGGCTGAACGTCGTCGAGGTCGACGAGGCGACCCGCGCGCTGTGGGAGGAGCAGATCCGGGCGAGCTACCCGTACATCCGCGAGGAGATCCTCCCCGCCGAGATCTTCGACCGCGCGGTGGAGCTGGTCGAGGAGTACCGCGCGCAGCAGCCCTGAACGCCAGATCGCGGCGACCCGATCCCCACGCCCCCGTCCGTGCTATGTAGGGAGGACGGAGGTGTGCCTTGTCCCGCTTGCTCTCCCTGCTGGTCGTGGTCCTACCGCTGCTCCTGACCGTCGGCTGTCCCGCCGACGACGACGACGACACCACCGGCGACGACGACGTGGCCCCCGACCCGTCGTGGCCCGAGTGGGCCTGGCACCACTGGGTCTGGGAGGACGAGAGCACCCAGGACAGCGCGCTGGAGGTGGTCCACGGCTACCTGGACCGCGACATCCCGGTGGGGGCCGTGATCATCGACTCGCCGTGGGAGACGGCCTACAACGACTTCGTGTGGGACACCGCGCGGTTCCCCGATCCCCAGGCGATGATCGACGAGTTCCACGACCACGACGTGCGCTTCCTGGTGTGGATCACCCCGGCGATCAACCTCGACGTCGAGCCGCTGTACAGCGAGTTCGCCGACGCCGGCTGGTTCATGCAGTACAACGCGGACAGCGGCCCCGCGGTGATCGACTGGTGGAAGGGCGAGGGCAGCATCATCGACTACTGGAACCCCGACGCCGTGGCCCGCTGGCACGAGATGATGGACCCGGTGCTGGACATGGGCATCGACGGCTGGAAGACCGACGGCCTGGACTTCGGCGCGGTCGTCGGCAGCTACTCGCCGGCGCTCGGCCGCGACGTGACCCGCAACGAGTACTCCGACCGGTACTACCGCGACTTCTACGACTACACCCGCGAGCGCAACGGCGACGACTGCCTGATCATGGCCCGCCCGGTGGACAACTACGGCGCCGACATCGGCGGCGACGGCGTCGCGTTCGCCCCGATCGACATCAACTGGGCGGCGTGGGTCGGCGACCAGGACGCCAGCTTCGTCGGGCTGCAGGCGGCGCTGCGCAACATGTACTGGTCCTCGGACTACGGCTACCTGCTGGCCTGCTCCGACATCGGCGGCTACCGCGACGACGACTCGGAGCTCGGCCGCGACAAGGAGGTGATGATCCGCTGGGCCCAGCAGGGCGCGCTGTGCCCGCTGATGGAGAACGGCGGCGGCGGCGAGCACCGCCCGTGGCTGTTCGACGCCGAGACCGAGGCGATCTACCGCGACTTCGTCGAGCTGCACTACGCGCTGCTGCCGTACCTCAACGAGGAGGGCGCGCGGGCCTTCGAACGCGGCGAGTCGCTGATGCCGTTCGTCGACCACGACACGTACACCTACCTGCTCGGCCCCGACATCTTCGTCGCCCCGATCATCGAGGAGGGCGACCAGATCACCGTCGAGTTCCCCGACGAGGGCTCGTGGGTCTGGCTGTTCGGCGACCACCAGACCTTCGCCGCCGGCGCCGAGGAGACCCTGACGGTGCCGCTGGACGAGTACCCCGTGTTCCTCCGCGAGGGCTCGGACATCGCCGCGACCCTCCTGCCCTGATTCCCTCCGCCCGAGTTCCGCCTCGCCAGCGCGGCGCGGCTGGGCCTGCCGGACGGCAACGTGGCCCACGCCTCGCTGATCGTCGGGTACCCCAAGACCCGCTACCGGCGCTCGATCACGCGTCCGCTGGAGAACGTGGGAGAACGTGCGCCACGCGTGACCGGCCGCGCCCGCCGGGAGGAGCGGGGCGAGCGCGCCGCTGCGGCGGGTGCAGTGCGGTCACGCCCCGCGTCGAGATTGTCCAGATTGTTTCTGAAGATCCCCGCAAATCCCGCTCCCATGCGCCTTTTTTTGCCGAAACGGGGGTGACGGGCGGGGACGTAGAGCGTATACATAGATCCTCCCGGCCCTCCAGGGTCGGACCCAGGGGACCTCTCAGAGAGAACGGACATCGACATGAACAAGACCGAATTCGCCCAGAAGCTCGCCAAGAAGTCTGGCCTGACCCAGGCCAAGGCGCTCGAGATCCTCGACACCATCTTCAGCGCCAAGCCCGGCGAGGGCATCATCGCGGTGGAGCTGGACGCCGGCCGCAAGGTCGCGATCCCCGGCTTCGGCACCTTCGGCACGAAGAGCCGCGCCGCCCGCACCGGCCGCAACCCGGCCACGGGCAAGGAGATCCAGATCCCCGCCAAGAAGTACGCGTACTTCAAGCCGGGCAAGACGCTCCGCGAGCGCGTCGAGGACTAGCAGCCCGTCGGGCTTGCCCCCCTCGAAGCGAAAATTCGACGGGTGCGACGGACTCCGGTGACGGAAGACGGAGAATATCGGGCCGTGTTCGACAGCTGACGGCGCCGGAAGGCGTCGGGCATGCGGTAGGCCGCCCCGACGGCTCTGCAGCCGAAGCGGCGATGCCCGACAGGCTCCTGGGTCACCCGGTCCCCTCGACCGAGGCACCCGGACGTGGGCCAAGCCGGCCCGCGCCCCGGGGTGCCGACCGCGCCACATCGAGTCTCGCCTGGGTCGTACCTGCTGGTGCGGGCCGCGCGTCGGGGTGCGCCCCGCGTTCACGCGGGCCCCGGCCCGGGTAGGGGTGAATTTCGCGCTCCCGACTGGAAACCGTCGTCCCAAACGCGGATGATCGTCCGGGAGGGAGGCTCCATGTTCCACCGTACGCTGCTGTGCCTCGCCGCGCTGTCGTGGCTGTCCGCCGCGGGCCTCGCGACGCCGTCGCCGGCGTCTGCCGAGGATGCCAAGGCCGTGACGCTGTTGCTGCCCCCGGGCGCCACCGCGGGCTTCGAGAGGGGCCAGGCGCTCTCCGCGCTCAAGAGCGAGCTCCGCGAGGCGGGGTTCGACATCACCGCCCAGGGGGAGTTCAACCCCGATCAGAAGCTCGAGCTGGTCGAGAAGGGCCTGCAGACCGGGCTGATCGCCCACGGCCCCGGGGACGAGGTCCTCGCCGAGAAGCTCCAGCTTCTGCTCGGCGAGCGCTACCCCGACGTGCTGGTGGAGCCCGCGCCCAAGCGCAACAACCCGTTCCCCGAGGGTGCGCTCGGCCTGATCCTGCCCGAGATCGTGATCCTCGAGAAGGAGCCGGAGCGGCTCCCGCCGCCGTACAAGCTGTACCTCGAGGACGTCACGGTGGCGATCGACGGCGGGATGTCGGCGGCCGACGTGCGCGGGCTGTTCGAGGATCACAAGGAGGACCTGATCGCGTGCTGGCCCAAGGCCCAGGCCCGCGGCAAGCAGCTCGAGGGCCTGGTCAAGGCCAAGGTCACGGTCGATCCCGGCGGCGAGCCCGTGATCTCCTCGGTGCTCGAGAGCCCGGGCTACGAGTCGTGGGTCGACTGCGTGACCGAGGCCTACCTCGGGTGGAAGTTCCCCGCCACCACCGACGGCAAGTCGGCCAAGGTCGAGATCGGCGTGCGGTTCGTGCCGTTCGGCGGCACGCCGGACACCCCCGCGGAGCCCGAGGAGCCCGCACCCGAGCCGGCGGGCGAGGCCCCCGCCGCCGAGTGACGCCCCCGCCCGCTTCCCGATCCGCTCCGGGTGCCTGTCCCCGCCATGCCTGGTAGGCTCGTTCTTCGATGCTGACAGGGGAGGTACGCCACCATGTCCCGGATCGCCACGCTGACCACCGCGCTGACCGTGCTCCTCGCCCCCGCCACCGCGCTGGCGCTCTCGGGCGGCCCCGACGGCGGAAACTACTACTACGAGGACTCGGACGAGCCCGCCGGTCCGGTCTACGCCTGGACCGACATCTCGGGCACCGGGACGGCCACCGGCCTCGGTGACGAGGAGCAGCTGCAGGTCGCCCTGGACTTCCCCGTGACGTTCTACGGCGTGACCTACAACGACGTCTGGATCGGGGACAACGGCGGGCTGATCTTCGGCACCGACGGCGACCTCAACTGGCAGAACGTCGAGCTGCCGGGCGACAACCAGGGGGGCGACGACGCCCTCGTCGCGGGCCGCTGGGACGACCTGGACCCCGACTCCGGCGGCGAGATCTACTACGAGACGCTGGGGACGTCGCCCAACCGCGAGTTCGTGGTGCAGTACGACGGCGTCGACCGCTACCAGAGCAGCGGCACCTACACGTTCCAGATCATCGTGCTGGAGACCAGCAACGAGATCTGGCTGCAGTACGCCGACGTCGACGCGGGCGACCCGAACTACCCCAGCGGCGAGTCCGCGTCGGTGGGGATCCAGGGGGACGAGCTGACCGGGACGTCGTACTCGTACGACACCGACGCGATCCTCCACGACGATCTCGCGGTGCGGTTCTACCCGGTCTGCGACGACGACGACGGCGACGGGTACTCCACCTGCGCCGGGGACTGCGACGACGCCGACGCGACGGTGAACCCCGGCGCCGCCGAGGTCCAGGACCAGCAGGACGACGACTGCGACGGGCTGGCCGACGAGGACTTCGTCGCCGCCGGCGACATCGTGATCACCGAGTTCATGAACGAGCCCGACCAGGTCGGCGACCTGGAGGGCGAGTGGTTCGAGGTGTTCAACTCCTCGGGGGCGGACATCAACCTGGTCGGCTGGACGCTGGCCGACAACGCCGACTCCGTGCTGATCGACACCGACGTGATCGTGCCGTCCGGTGGATTCGCGCTGATCGCGATCGACGACGACAGCGGCGTCAACGGGGGGTTGCCGGCGGTGGACTTCTCGTGGGCCGGCGCGCTGTACCTGACCAACAGCGGGGACGAGCTGTCGCTGTCGATGGGGCCCACCGAGATCGACTGGATCTCGTGGAACCCGGCCACCTGGCCGCTGACCGCCGGGCAGTCGATGTTCCTCGACCCCGGGTTCTACGACGCGGCGGCCAACGACGACGTGCTGCCGTGGTGCGTCACCCCCGGCGACCCGGCTTACGAGTACGGCGACGGCGACCACGGCACGCCGGGGGCGGACAACCCGGCGGGGATCTGCTGCGTCGACGGCGACGGCGACGGCGTCTCCGACTGCGGCGGGGACTGCGACGACGACGACCCCGACCTGTACCCCGGCAACCCCGAGGTCCAGGACCTGGCCGACAACGACTGCGACGGCCTGGCCGACGAGGACTTCGTGCAGGTCGGCGACATCGTGGTCACCGAGTTCCTCAACGAGCCGGACCAGGTGCCCGACCAGGACGGCGAGTGGGTCGAGATCCACAACACCTCCGGCGACGACATCAACCTGATCGGCTGGACGATCGGCGACGGCGCCGACTGGAACGTGATCGACACCGACGTGATCGTCGCCGCGGGCGACTACGCCCTGTTCGCGATCGACGCCGACACGAACCAGAACGGCGGGCTGCCGACGGTCGACTTCGAGTGGTCCGGGTTCTACCTGTGGAACGCGGGCGGCGAGTTCTCGCTGTGGATGGACCAGACCGAGATGGACTGGATCGCGTGGGACCCGGCGACGTGGCCGCTGACCGCCGGGCAGTCGATGTTCCTCGACCCCGGGTACTTCGACCCCGCGGCCAACGACACGCTCTACCCGTGGTGCCTGACGCCGGCGGGACCGAGCTATGGCTACGGCGACGGGGACCACGGCACGCCGCGGGACGCCAACCCTTCCGGCGTCTGCTGCGTCGACGACGACGGCGACGGCGCCACCACCTGCGACGGCGACTGCGACGACAGCGACCCGGACCTGTACCCCGGCAACCCGGAGGTGGCCGATCTGGAGGACAACGACTGCGACGGGCTGGCCGACGAGGACTTCGTGCAGCTCGGCGACGTCGTGATCACCGAGTTCATGAACGAGCCCAGCCAGGTGTGGGACGGCGACGGCGAGTGGCTGGAGCTGCACAACACCTCGGGCGACGACATCAACCTGATCGGCTGGACGATCGGGGACGGGATCGACACCAACGTGATCGACGCCGACCTGATCGTGCCCGCCGGGGACTTCGTGCTGTTCGCGGTCAACGGCGACACCGACCAGAACGGCGGTCTGCCCACCGTCGACTTCGTGTGGACCGACTTCCTGCTGTACAACGCCGGCAGCGAGGTCTTCCTGATGATGGGACCCACCGAGATGGACTGGATCTGGTGGGACCCGGCGGACTGGCCGCTGACCGCGGGGCAGTCGATGTACCTCGATCCCGGCTACTACGATCCGGCGCTCAACGACGACCCGCTGCCGTGGTGCGTCACGCCCGCCGACCCGGCCTACGAGTACGGCGACGGGGACCACGGCACGCCGCGCGCCGACAACCCCGCGGGGATCTGCTGTGCCGACGACGACACCGACGGCTACACCACCTGCGACGGGGACTGCGACGACGGCGACGACACCGTGTACCCCGGCGCCACCGAGGTCTGCGACGGGATCGACAACGACTGCGACCCGTCCACCGACGAGGACGCCGACGCCGACGGGGACGGTCAGTCGCTGTGCGACGGGGACTGCGACGACGGCAACGCCGACGTCTACGACGGGGCGCCCGAGATCTGCGACGGGCTGGACAACGACTGCGACGGGGCGCTCGGGGCCGACGAACTCGACGACGACGGCGACGGCAGCAGCGTCTGCGACGGGGACTGCGACGACGGCGACGGCACCGTGTACCCCGGCGCCACCGAGGACTGCGGCGACGGGATCGACAACGACTGCGACGGCGACGTCGACGGCGAC
>CAZOYV010000287.1:0-10411 GCA_964584075.1 uncultured Rickettsiales bacterium
CGGCACGGTCAACCCCGGCGCCGACGAGTACTGCGACGGGATCGACAACGACTGCGACAGCGTGGTCGACGAGGACGACGCGGTGGACGTCAGCAACTGGTACCGCGACCTCGACGGGGACGGCCACGGCGATCCGAACAACAGCCAGATCGACTGCGACCAGCCGACCAACCACGTCACCGACAACACCGACTGCAACGACAACAACGACCAGATCTACGCCGGCGCGCCGGAGCTGTGCGACAACATCCCGGACAACAACTGCGACGGCGTTGACGACATCGACGACATCGACAACGACGGCGACGGGGTCGCCGAGTGCGGCGGCGACTGCGACGACACCCGCGCCGACGTCAGCCCCAACCAGCCCGAGGTCTGCGACGGGGTCGACAACGACTGCGACGGGACGATCGACGAGGACGTCGACGGGGACGGCGACGGGTTCACCGGCTGCGGCGGCGACTGCAACGACAACGACCCGGCGATCAGCCCCAACGCGGCGGAGATCTGCGACAACATCGACAACGACTGCGACGGGCTGATCGACGACGACGACCCCACCGTGGTGCAACAGAACACCTGGTACATCGACAGCGACAACGACGGCTTCGGGCTGTCGGCGGCGACGCTGCAGTCCTGCGACCAGCCGCCCGGCTACGTGGCCAACCCCGGGGACTGCGACGACAACGCCCCGGGGGTCAACCCCGCCGCCACCGAGATGTGCGACGGGATCGACAACGACTGCGACGGGGTGATCGACGAGGACGTGGACAGCGACGGCGACGGCTACACGCCGTGCGGCGGCGACTGCGACGACGGCGACCCCGCGATCCACCCGGGCGCCAACGAGATCTGCGACGCGATCGACAACGACTGCGACGGGCTGTTCGACGACGACGATCCGTCCGTGGTGCAGCAGAACACCTGGTACATCGACTCCGACGGCGACGGCCACGGGCTGCTCGCCCAGGAGCAGGAGGCCTGCGATCAGCCGCCCGGCTACGTGTCGAACTACGACGACTGCAACGACACCGACGCCACGATCTACACCGGCGCCCCGGAGCTGTGCGACGGCCTCGACAACGACTGCGACGGCAGCGTCTCGGCCGAGGAGATCGACGACGACGGCGACACCTACACCGAGTGCGACGGGGACTGCGACGACACCGACGCGGCGATCCACCCCGACGCGCCCGAGGAGTGCGACAACGGGATCGACGACGACTGCGACGGGCTGATCGACGACGAGGACCCCGACGTCGACAACGACAACCCGTGGTACGCCGACGCCGACGGGGACGGCTATGGCGACCCCGAGGACGAGACGCTGGCCTGTGTGGCACCCATCGGCTACGTCGGCGACAACACCGACTGCAACGACTCCGACGCGGGGATCCACCCGCGGCACTACGGCAACGACCCGATCAACGGCAGCTACCGCTACGAGCTGCTCGACGGCGCCGACGACGACTGCGACGGCTGGATCCCGGTGATCGAGCTCGACTGCGACGACGACGGCTGGGTCGCGATCCTGCCCAGCCGCGGCGGCAACCTCGACATCGAGTTCGACGACGGGCTGATCGACGAGGAGACGATCGGCGGCGAGGTGTACCTGCCCGACGAGGTCGAGGAGCTGCGCTGCGAGAGCATCGAGACCCCGACGATCCAGTGCTGGGAGGCCGACCTCGACGTGGTCTGCGACCCCGACTCGGGGCTGTGGATGATGGCGATCGGGCTGGCCGAGGACAAGTTCATCAAGGCCCAGCGGTTCCCGGTGCCCAAGGGCCAGTTCGACTGCGACGACGCGTGCGTCGACCGGGCGCCCAACCTGTACGAGATCTGCGACGGGCTGGACAACGACTGCGCCGGCGCGGAGTTCACCGACGACAACCGGGACGAGGCCGGCGCGCTGGTCGGGCTGGTCGGCGTGCCCGACGCGATGGAGCCGCGGCTGCCGCGCTACGGCTGGGTCTCGGCGTCGGAGATGGACCACGACGACGACCTGTACATCGGCTGCACCGGCACGCCGACGGGCAACCAGAGCTACCGCTCGTCGCGCAGCTGCGCCGATCCGGTGCTCGTGGGCGGCGACTGCAACGACCTGTGCGCGTGGGCCAGCCCCGAGGCCGAGGAGCAGTGCGACGGGTTCGTCAACGTCTGCGGCGAGGCCGGCGAGGGCGGCGACGGCGACCGCGACGACTACCTGGCGTGCGGCGCCTACAGCGGCAACGACGAGCTCACCGAGCGGGTCTTCCTGCTGGCCCACGTCAAGGGCCAGGAGGTCGAGCAGGACGACGTCGTGTACCCCTCGCAGACCCGCTTCGGCGCCGAGCTCGAGGACGTGGTCCCGCTGCTGATCCCGCGCGACCGCGCGGCCGAGTGCGACACCCACCTGACCGGGCAGCTCGAGACGCTGCTGCAGGGCGCGGCGGACCTCCCGGCGATGGTCGCCGAGCGCGACGGGCTGCCGCTGCTGCAGGCCTGCATCGAGGCCCGCGAGTACCTCGAGGCGAACAAGACCGCCGAGCAGTTCGGCGAGCAGTACGACCGCTGCGGGGTGGTGATGCTCGACCTGCAGCAGGACGCCGACCTGCACCTCGAGGGCCTGGACGTCGGCGACGCCTGCGCGGCGCACCCCGAGCAGCTGATCAGCCGCACCGTGTGGCACCGCGACCGGATCGTCGAGGCGCGCCAGCTGGTCACCTGGTGGGAGTGCTACCGGGTCTACGGGACCGAGGGCTGCAGCGACGTCGCCCCGCTCCAGAGCGGGGAGTCGGTGGCGCCGGTGCCGGGAGGGCGGTTCCTCAACCCCGACACGTTCGACGCGGTCAACGAGGCCAAGGACGGCTGGTTCGAGCTGAAGCACTACGTCCCCGACTCCGCGTCCGGCGTGCTCGTCGGGTGCTGGGACGACGACGTCAGCACCGCGCTGGCGCAGGTCATCCCGCCCACCGACCCGGTGGGCATCGACGCCACCGGCGGCGACTGCAACAACGAGGTCGAGGGCGCCAACCGGGGCGAGACCGAGGGGCCCGGCGACCTGCTCGGGATCTACTTCAACCGGGAGCTGGACTGCCGGACCTGCCTCGACGGGATCGACAACAACTGCAACGGCCTGACGGACTGCGCCGAGCCGGCCTGCGCCGAGTGCTTCGTCGGCGTGGGCGTCGGCTGCGGCGGAGGCAGCGAGTCCCCCTGCGCGCAGGGCGGCTGCTCGACGGCCGGGGAGCGCGCGCGGACGGCCGGGAACCTGGTGCTGGTGGGGATGCTGGCGGCGGCCGCGGTCGCCAGCCGGCGGCGTTGGATGCGATGAAGTTCTGCCTCGACGGACCGTACCCGTTCGACGTCAACGCCGTGACCGCGTGCGGCCGCGCGGCGCTGTCCGGGGTGGACCACAAGCTGCGCGCGGGGCTCGGCGAGCAGCTGATCGAGGACGCGATCGGCGCCGAGGAGCCCGGGCTGTACGTGCTGCTGTCCTACGACGAGGGCGTGCAACCGCCGGACGTGCGGATCGCCGGGATGTGGGTCGCGTTCGGGATCCAGTTCCTCGAGGACGGCGTGCTCGGTCCGCCGGATCGCTACCCGCCGTATGCCCACGAGCTGCTCGACGCCGCGGTCGAGGAGGTGTGGTGGCGCAACCTCCACGTGGCGCGCCGGCCGGGGGGCTCGTGGCACCCGGTGATCGTGCTGGAGTGGCCCCACCCGCTGGCCTCGCGCGCCGCGCTGTACCCTCCCGGGGTGACGATCCGCAAGGACGTCGAGGAGTCGATGGAGATCCTCCAGAGCGGCGTGTGGCTCGGGGATCAGGTGTTCCAGCAGCAGACCGTCGAGGGCGAGGACGGCCCCCGGAGCGTCAGCATCGAGCACCGCCTGTCGCCGTTCGACGAGCTGCCCGGGCGCCGCTCGCTGGTGACGGTGATCCGCGGGAAGCTGTCGCAGGACCGCGTCACGCACCAGGGGGGCTTCCGGCTGCTGCCCCCCGCGTCGTTCCCCGGCACCGACATGGTGATGCTGCGCGACCAGTGGCTGTCGTGGGCCACGGGGGACGAGGAGCCGGTGGCCGCCGAGTCGCCGGAGGGCCACCGCCTGGGCCGGCCGCTGTCGCTGGCGCCGGGGCGGATCGGGTTCCCGCTGACCGGATGGCTGACCCGCAACCTCGAGCTGTGGCCCGGGACCCCGCGGGAGGTGGTGCCGGCGGATCTGACCGAGCGCGTCGTGCGCAGCCGCTGGCGGGCCCAGCTGGTGATGGCCGCCGGCTCGACGCTGGCGGTGCTGGCGATCGTGCTGGGGCTGTCGCTGTCGGTCCAGCTGGCGGCCAAGCCGCGGCCCCGGCCGACGACCACCACACCGCTGCCGGCGACCCAGCCGGCGATGTCGGTGTGCTCCGCCGACCACCAGAAGTTCGTCGCCGAGATGCGCTGCCAGCTGGAGTGGTTCGCCACCGGGGGCTCGCTGTCCGAGCCGGTCTGCGGCGATCCGGGGAGCCCGGCGGAGGCCGCGGTCACCACCGGAGATCTGCAGGCCGCGTACTGCGGGCTGCTGGACCGCGAGCGCGACGGCTGGAAGGGGAACTACCCCGGGGTCGAGGGCACCGCGCTGTACAACTTCGCCGAGCTGGCGGCGTCCCAGGCGTGCTTCAACGTGCTGGGCCACCCCCACCCCTACACCCAGGACATCGGCTACACCGAGGACGCCCGCGCCGTGGCCGATCCCGACCGGTTCCTGCGCGATCGCTCGCTGCGGATCCAGTCGCTGGTCGACCTCGTCGGCGACCTCGACGAGGCCTGCGATCCGTACCGCACCAAGCTGGAGAATCGCGTCGAGGGGGCGGTCTTCGCGACCCACATCGGCACCGCCGGCGAGCCGGGCCAGGGCTCCGAGGCGTCGAGGCTGCGCGACAGCCTGATGGAGCGCGCGGTGGTCGGGATGTCGGACGACGCCGAGCGCTGCTTCCGGCTGGGGACCCAGGAGCTGCTCGCCGCCGACGAGTACGCCGGCCTGTGCGGTCCGGACGAGCGGCTCGAGCGGCGGCTGGCCGACCGCAAGATCTGGGGGCAGCTGGGCGCCCAGCCCGGGCTGGTCGGGGACGAGGAGCCGCCGCCGCTGCTGGACCGCTACGTCCAGGCCCGGTTCGGCGGCGCCGGCGAGCCCGCGACCACCGACCTGTGGGCCTGCCACCTGGCGCTCCAGTCGGCCCCCGAGGAGCTCCGCGACGGCCAGGTCGGGGTCCGCTGGGACCTGTCGCTGCCCGTGCCGGTGCGCTACGACACCGAGGGCCGCGGCGGCGTGCGCTCGCAGCTGGTGGTCGACGCCGCGCTCGGCGACCTCGAGGAGGGGCTCGACGCGGGGGTCTGCTGGGCGGTGGTCGGCAAGCGGCTCGACGCCTACACGCCGGTCCACCCGCTGCTCGCCGAGCTGGACGACGACGTGTGGGTCTCGCCCGAGCAGCAGCTCTGCGGGCAGATCTGCGCCAGCTACTACCGGGTCCACCGCAGCCTCGACGACGACCGCTGGGTGACCCGCGGCGCCGATCTGGGGCTGTGCCTCGACGCGTCGCCGCCCTCGGAGCGGCCGGAGCTCGACCGCGTGGGGCTGGACCGGCTGCGGCTGCCGTGGAACGAGACCCGCTCGGCGAGCTGGGTCCAGCCGGACGCGGCCGCGCTGTGCGCGTTCAACCTGATCGCGCAGGACTACGTCCCGGCGGTGGGCGAGAGCTACCTGGTGGGCGAGGTCGCCCCGGCGCAGTGGGCCGGCGAGACCTACACCGGCAGCCGCATCGCCGGCGGCGAGGAGGGCCTCGCCGTGCGCTCGGCGAGGAACCTCAGCAGCTACGGGCGCAGCCGCAGCTCCAGCACCTGCGGGCACGTGGCGACCCAGTGCCTGACCGAGATGATGCTCGACATCATGGGGGACGGCCGGTTCGAGCGCTACGAGTGGCGCAGCGCGTGGCGCGGGCGGGTGGCCAGCCTGGCGGCGGCGACGCCGCTGACGCTGGGCCAGTACTCGCCGTGGTGCCAGCAGATCCAGCCCTACCTGCACCCCGAGGGGATGCTCCCCGAGGGCGAGATCGACTACCCCTGCGCGGCGGGCGTCGACGGGGCGCTGCAGAACGTCGAGGCCTCGATCCGGATGCTGGCCTCGGGGGGGGGGAGCCCCTGATGGCGCTGCGACGGCTGTGGGAGCTGGCCGGCCGCAGGTTCCGCGAGAACCTGGACCTGGCCGTGCTGTGGGTCGCGCTGCTGGTGGTCCAGCCGCTGCTCCCGGTGGGCAACCTGCTGGCCCGCGAGGACCTGGTGCCGTGGCTGATGCTGGCGCTGTCCGGCGTGGGCTTCCTGCGCGGCCGGCGGCTGGGGCAGGGGCCGCACCCGGCGCTGACCCTGCGCCAGGCGCGGATCGGGTGGCTGACCCAGCGGCTGGCGCGGGCCGCGGTGCCGTGGGCGCTGATGCTGTGGTACGACGGCGCCGGGCAGGCCTCCCCGGCGCTGCTCGGCGCCGGCGCGGGGGTGGCGCTGGGCATCGCCGTGCTGCTGGCGATCGGCCGCGGACACGAGCGCACCGCGTGGAACCCGGTGGGCCTCTCCGCGGCGCTGGTGTGGCTCGGCGTGGCCGTGGGGCTGGCGGTGGTCGTCGGCGCGGTGGGGTGGCTCTGCGGCCCGGCCAGCGCCCCGCTGCGCGGACCGCTGGCGGTGCCGTCGTGGCTCGGGGTCTCGGTGCTGGTGGGGCTCGGGTTCCTGGCGATCGGGCTGGTCTCGGGCCGGGTCCAGCACCTGCGCCAGCGGCGCGCGGCAGGGCTGCGCGACGGGTCCCCGTACCGCGTCGCGCTGGCCCCGGCGCTGCTGGCGGTGGGCGGCCCCGGGATCGGCCTGGCGCTGCTGCTGGTGCTGTTCCCCTCGTCCCAGCAGTTCCACCTGGCGTTCGTCGGTACGCTGCACGTGGCGGTGTGGGCCTCGGTGCTGTGGCCGCGGCGGGAGCCCATCGCGCGGGCCTGCCTGCTGCACGAGGTGGTCCCCACCGGCGGTGGCGACAAGGAGACCGGCGAGACGGCGCTGTCGTTCGAGCGCCCGCCCGAGGGTGCGCTGCGCTTCAACCCGCTGCGGACCCGGCGGGTCCTGGTGATGCACCCCTGGCTGGTGCCGGTGCGCGGCGCCCGCATCGAGCAGCTCGACGACCCGATCCAGCCGCTGTGGCCGGCGCCGACGCCGTTCCTGCGGCACCACGTGCTGGGGGACGCCTCGTTCGAGCCGGACCCGGTCACGCGGCGGACGCAGTGGAGCGAGATCAGCCTCAAGATGAGCCGCCGGCAGGACGTGGCCACGGTGGAGTCCGGCAGCGCCCAGTCGCGACGCATCGTCGTGCTGCGGGCGTTCCCGCCCCCGGGCAGCGGCCGCCGGCGCCGGCTGGCGACGTACCGCTGGGAGCAGGTCGGGCCCCAGGAGTCGATCCAGGTGCTGGACGCCACGGCGCGGCGGGCGACGCTGCGCGACGGCGACCTGCTGGTGCTGTCCTCCGAGGGCGTGGCGCGGGCCTACGAGGTGGAGCTCGGCGCGCCGCTGTACACCTGGGCCGAGGCCGAGGCGTTCCGGCCGCCGCAGCTCGAGGACTACGTGGAGGCAGGCGGGTGATGCGGGGCGGACCGCGCGCGCTGTGGATCGCCGCGGTGGTGGCGGCGCTGGGGCTCGCCGGCTGCGGCGAGGAGGCTCCCGCGTCGTCGTGGCGGCTGGTCGGGGCGTACGACGCCGCGACGCTGATGGCGATGCGGCCGGTCCCCGAGGGCGAGGAGCCCCCGAGCTACCTGTGGAACCCGTACCAGGGGATGACCGAGTCGTGCGGACCGGCCAAGGCCCCCGACGGCCTCGGGGTGTTCGAGGCCGAGGCGGTGACCAACCGGCTGAGCCCGACGCTGGCGGTGGTGCTGGAGCGCACGGGGGCCGCCGCGGGGGGCCCGCTGACCCCCGGAGAGGTGCGGGTCGCGCTGGGGCACGACCGGCCCCAGTTCCTGCTCCAGCCGGCGGTGCAGCCGCGCCACGTGGTGGTCCGCATCGAGGGCGACGGCGACGTCCGCTACGAGCAGCTCGTGCGCACGCAGATGCAGATGGAGCTGTGCATGGAGCACAAGACGGGCCGCGGCTGGCTCGGGGGCGACGAGCAGGCGCTGCGCCAGGCGTTCCTGCTGGACCCGCCGGACGAGCCGAGCTGGGGCCCCGACCGGCGCTACTTCGGGGGCCAGCGCGACCCGATCCCGGCGCTGCTGGGGCCGCCCGACGCCTGCGTCGCGGGGGCGGAGGACGACGTCGCGGGCGGCGGCGTGCCGGGGGGCGGCAGCATGGACCTGGTGCCCTCGGACGTGTGGGGCGCCACGCTGCGCGCCTGCGAGATCGAGGAGGCCCGCGGGATGCCGGTGGCGGCGGGCGGGCGCACGGTGCCGCTGAAGCTGGTCGAGCCGGGGGAGGGCACGCTGCAGCCTTCGGCCCCGACGTGGGAGGAGATCCGCGTCGTGGTCGGCCCCGGGCTGGACGACGAGGAGGTCCGCGTCGACCTGTTCTGGCAGGCGGGGGACGGGGAGGAGATCGAGTACCTGACCGACTTCCCGCTGTTCCCCGAGAACAGCGGTGGCGAGGGCGAGGCGGGGATGACCGATCTGCTGGCGCGCGTGCCGTACCGCTACCCGAGCCTCGGCCCCGCGGACGATCCGGACCGCTACGTGGTGCTGCTGGTGCCCAACTGGCAGGTGGTGGAGGGGCTGCGCCGGCTGGACGAGGGCTCCGACCTGCCGCTGCGGCCGCGCGGAACCGGCGGCGAGGGCGTGCAGTACGGGGTCGGGTGGGTCCTGGAGCATCCGCACGTGCTGTTCGTGCAGGTGCCGCTGGAGGGCAGCCGCGGTGCGCGCCAGCAGGGGCTCCCGGGGGAGCCCGATCCCAACGTGCCGGACACGTGGCTGAACCTGTCCGAGATCATGGTCGGCGGGGCGTTCGGGTTCCGTCGCTGGGGCTACACGGTGGGGATGCTCTCCGGGCGCGAGCCGATCGCGCTGCCCAGCGAGCTGGAGCCGGAGTGGACCCAGACCGCGGCGGCCCAGCGGGCGGCGCACCAGAGCCTGTTCCTGGGCTGCGTGATGGTGCTGCTGTTCGTGGTCCTCGCCGGGCTGCGGCGGCTGGGCGACCTGTGGGTCTCGATCCCCGAGGAGCGCGTCGACTACTGGCCGGGCCGCGCCGCCGAGGGCGAGGCCGCCGGCGGGGACGAGGAGGCGCCCGAGGGCGGCGAGGAGGGCGGCGGCGAAGGAGGGGAGAGCTCGTGAGCCGGTCCCCCCAGCACCCGGAGCCGGGCACGGCCGGTCCGCGGCAGGACGACCCGTTGCCGCCGCGGGGTCCGGTCCGGACGCGGATGCTGCGCGCCGTGGCGCGCCTGCTGTTCGAGCAGGAGCGACGCGACCGCCGGCTGCAGCGGATGCGGGAGGTGGACCGGTGAGCGCCGGACGGCCCGACGCGCCCGCCTGGCGGCGGAACCTGCTGTGGCGGGCCCCGCTGCACGCGCCGCTGCGCTGGCGCCGGCGGCGCGGGCTGTGGCAGCGCACCCGGTTCGTGCGCTGGCATCCCCTGGCGAGGCTGGTCTACCTGATGCTGCCGGGGGCGCCGTGGGCCTCGCTGCTCCCGCGGTGGGGCGTCGCCGGCGGGGTGGCCTCGCCGAGCGCGGCGCGGCTCCGCGGCGACGCGACCTGGCTGCGGAGGCCGGCGCTGCGGCGTCCGGCGGAGCCGGGGCGCCCGGCGCGCCACGTCGCCCACCGGGGCGAACGGATCGGCACCGGCCACCCGTCGGCCCGCCGTCCCGCGGCGGCGGTGTCGCCGCATGCGGAGCAGACCACGCTCGTCGCCCCCGGGCGGGACCGGCCGGGCGTGGGGGACGCGAGTCCGCCTCGGGAGGGCCCGCCGCCCGCAGCCCCGTCGCGGCAGCCCGCGCCGGTCGCCGGCCCTCCGCCGGGGTCGACGGGGGCGCCCGAGGGGTCCGGCGCACCGCCGCCGGCGCCGGCTCGTCCCGGGGGGGACGGACCGCGAACCGTCGCGACGGTCCCGCGGGGCGAGCGGGAAGGACCCTCGGCGCCGGACGCCCCGCGCGGTCCGGAGGGGCCCTCGGGCCCGGCCGCGGGCGACCCGCCGGCGGCCGCGGACGCGACGGAACGGGGACCACGCCAGGCCGCCACGGGGCAGGGCCAGCACCAGCACATCGTCGCGCCCGGCGTAGCCCGCGAGGGCCTCGCCGAGGGCCCGGCCTGCGGTGGTACGGTCGGCGATGGGCAGTTCCATGGCCGGGTCGCCTATAACACGGTGTAGGTGACGCAGACGGCGCCGTCGCCATCGCGGCCCACGAACACGTGGGCGGCCGTGCACTCGAGGTCATTGTTGAAGACGCAATCACG
>CAZOYV010000288.1:0-10249 GCA_964584075.1 uncultured Rickettsiales bacterium
TCAGGATCGCGGAAACCGCCACTGAATGCCCACTCACCGCAAACCCGAGTCAAGGAGGCCGCCCGCATCCTGCAGGTCAGCCGCAACACGCTGCGCCGCCGGCTCCGCGAGGCCGGCGAGTGGCCGCTCGACTCGAACGACAGCACCCACACAACCCACCCATCGATGGAGGCAAGCCCAGCATGAACCAGCAACTCGTGAACGCGACAGCACCCAGAACCCGCCACTACGGTCCGCCGCCCAGTGGCCCTCTCAGCCTTCAGGTGGTCCTCGGAGACCACCGCGGGTCCTTCGGACAGTACCTGCGGCGGATGCGCCAGAACCACGGCCTGTCGCTCCGGGCCGCGGCCGAGCACTTCGGCGTCTCGTTCATCTACCTGCAGCGCCTGGAACTCGGGAGGGGGCCGCGGTTGGTCGGGATGGACTGGATGAAGAAGATCGCTGCCGTCTACGGTCGGGACCTGGTCGAGGTGACGCGAGAGGCCGGCCTGGTCGCCGAGGTGCCGCCCCAGAGCGACGACACCCCGAGCATCGACGAGGAGTTCGAGCGGCTCGTCACGCATCCCGCGCTGGCCCCCTACGGGCTCGACGCCCGGGCCCTCGCGTTCTACTCCCTCCACCAGAAGCAGCAGTGGATCGAGTTCGCGCGCAAGCTCGAGCAACACGTCAACAGCGGTGGCCCGACCGTGGACCAGGTGATCGGCCGCTCCACGAGCTGAGGCGCTCGGGCACCGAGGGCTGGACGACCACGAACCGAGGTCGAACCCACCCCGGCATCGCTCGACGAACCCGTCGGAGTCAGCGGCGGCTGCCCCGCCAGTCGCGCTCCAGCTCGTCCCAGGTGACTCCGAGCACGGTCCCGACATGAGGCCGCAGGTCCGTGCTCCCCGCATCGCGGAACCCCTGCAGCAGCAGCTCGACGTGCGGGGCATACCGGGGGTGGTCGAACAGCAGGTCGACCACGGTCATGGCCTGCCAGTAGTCGTCGTCGGTGATGGGTGCGCCGTGGCACAGGCTGGGCAGCACCTTATGGCCCTCCGGCGCCTCCATGCGGCGGTGGATGTAGCCTTCGTCCATCGCGTCGGGGTGAAACCGCCACTGGTACCGCGCTGCCACGCCCTCCTGGAACCACTCGGTGAGGTTGGGTAGGCCCGCCGACGCGGACATCAACGCGTGCACGAACTCGTGCGTGTACACCGGCCGCATGGTGCCGAAAGCGGGATCCCAGAACGACGTGGCCACGCCCATCAGCGTGTACCCCGACAACCCGGGTATGGACGCGTCCGCAGCGTGCGCAGCCGCCAGCCGGTCGACATACGCATGGAACGACGCCTCGTCGGGCAGGACGACCAGGGGGACGGGCCGGTCAACCGGGTCCAGGAAGGGCAGGTCGGCGAGCACGGCGGCGCGGACCTGGGCCAGGTGGGCGATCAGCTGCTCCGAGTCCAGATCCCCGGCAGCGCTGATTACGGCGATGCCATCGCGCTCGACCACATGGACCTCGCCAGCGAGTCCTTCCGCCAGCGCGGCCAGTTCGGCAGGACTGGGGTGCAGCTGACCACCTCCCTCGCCGGCCGCGGGGACCAAACCGATCTCGTCGAGCCAGTACTCGCCGGGCGTAGCGAACGCGAACGCCAGGGCGTCGATCCGATCCCACCGGGGCACGCGACCGCCATCCCACCGGAACCAGCGCAGCGGAAGCGTGACCTCGGTCCATCCCTCACGGTCCAGGTCGACGCGCCGGACGAAGGCCGCGTGTCCGTCCACCTCCCATGCGGTGACGCGCAGCGTGGCGATCGGTGCCTGCTCGACGGACTCCGGTGAGCGGTAGACCCAGAAGCTCAGGGCCTCGAAGGCGGACCAGTCGCCTTGCACGACGCCGTGATGGGAGATCAGGGTAGCCGATGTCTCGGTGCTGGCACGGACGCCGTGACCGGACGGTCCGTTGTCGGAAGGCGCGGGGATCTCCATGCGCGTGGCTTCCATCCGGCCGTTCACCACCCGCCAGTCCAGCGAGAGCTTCCGCTCCTCGAAGTCGAACAGGACCACCGACTCGGGTCCGGCCGCGGCCGCGGCCCGGGGGGTCTTCGCGGTGGCGCTGAGCACGGGACCGTGTGCGAGGGCGAAGCCGAGGGCCAGGAGTACAAGACGATGGAGCGTGGTCGCGATCACGGTTCCCTCCTGGTCGGGAACCGAGAATAGCACTACGCCACGAGGCCGCCCGCGGCCGGCCTGGAGCCGTATCCGCGTCAGACCTGCCGGGTTCGCACGCTGTGTCTGCCCACGGCTGGAGAACTCTGTGTTCCCTGGTAGTGCTGCGGATCTGTGAGAATGGGGACCGGCCCAATCCCATCAACCTGGTTCCTTGGAGCGAGACATGACCTCTCATAGGCCTACGTGGATCTTCCCAACCAAGAAGGACGAAGAACTCGAACCCGGAGCCGCCCAGTGGTGGATGGAACGGCTACTCGGCCCAGCCCATCGACTCGCCTGGCTGGGCGACGACCGGGAAGGTGACCGGCGGCGTTGTGTCGCGGATCTCCATGTCGCCGTGCGAGCAGCCTACGGGGATGACGGGCCACACCGTACAGCAGCGGTGCTCGTCGACTGGTGGATGCAAGCTGCGCTGGGGGAGAGTCCCATCGGCACAGCATGGTTGCTCGGGGACAATCTCTCCGGCCACCCAGGGCTCGTTCAGGCTCTTGAAGCCGTGCTCGAACACCAGTCCGAGTCACCCGCCCTGGTCCAGTTACGCAAGCCAACTCGCTTCGTCCACGCCTGCGAGCATCTCCGCGGGCTCGTGGAGCGGCCGGTCAAGTTCAAGAAGAGTCCGGCGCCGGAGATCTACGGCGAGGCCCGTGAGCAGGCATGGGAACTCGTTCACAGGGCCGAGACGCCGAAGCAGGGTCCGATCCGTGATACGAGGCTGCTTACCGAGGACGTGGAGGACTGGGCATCCGAGCCTCGAGGCGGCCGCGAGGTACTCCAGCGGCGCCTCAAGGTCTGGAACCACCTTGCGAAGCGGCTGGACGAACTCCAGACCGCGGCGCTCGACCTGGTGAACAACTGGACCGCAGAAGCCCCAGCACGAGACGTCTTGCCCGATGGATGGCGGGACTGGTTGGGTGGCGAGCTGAGCCCATGTGCCGCCGTCGCAGAGGCCGTGCTGCACGACATCGCCAGCGTCGATCCCTCCTACCAGGGTGCGTCGCCCTCTTGCCTGCGCCCGGAATGGCTCCTCGATGACCTGGGCCAGGTGCCTGCGACGCTCGCTCCGGAGCACCGGGTACGGCTTCTCGCCTTTGCCCGCGAGGCGCTGGAGGCCGCCCCCAGCCATCCCGCGCCGTCGTGGGTCGACGCCGCAGAGAACCACCTCGCCTCCTTGCGGACGCGGATCCGGTCGCTGCGCGCCCAGGCCGAGAGCCTCGGTATCGACGAGGCCCAGCAACAACTCGAAGAAGCCCTGTCGATGCTCGATCGCCTCGACGTCAGCGAGAGCGCCGGCTGGATCGAGTACGCAGAGGAGACCATCGAACAGCAGGCCCAGGACGCGGCTGTCGCGCGCCTGGAGCGCGAGATGGCGACATGGCTGGCCGATCTGGAGGAGGTCGGCGAGGTACACGAGGAGGTCGCGCCATCTCAGCCGGGGGAGGAACTCGAGCAGAGACACGCCCGGATCGAAGCGGCGTGGGGCCAGGTCCTTACCCGCCAACGGCAGCGCCACGAGCGTCTGCAGGAAGCCGTGCAACGTCTCGCGGACGGCCCGACCAGGGAGCAGTCCACCCAGAAGCTGGGAACTGCGGGAAAGGCCATCGAGGGCGGCAACCTCGGCGCTGCACGTCGGCAGATGGACGCGATCGACGACCTGCTGGCGGCAGCGCGCAGGGCGATGGACGAACGGCTCCGGCCCGAGCTGCGGGAGATCAAGGCTCGCGCGGAGGAGGCAGAGTTCCGCGATCGGGAGATGGAGTCGATCCGCTCCGCCTTGCACCGCATCGAGGCTCGCGGCGAGGCCGAGCTGGATCACCGCTGGTTGATCGAGGCCCTGGACGCGTTGATATCCGCGGCGGAGCGACACGAGGCGGAGAACCTGGAACTGCTGGGCGTCCTGGTGGACGAAGGCGCCGGGGCTACGATGCGGCGGGTGCGGATCACCCACTGGCTGGCCAGCGGCGTCGAGGTCGATCCGCTCCGCTTCGGCGGATCGGACGTCGAGATGCCGGCGGCCCTCGGCAAGCAATTCAAGCCCGGGGACCTGCTCGTGGTCGGTGGCCAGTCCGGCTGGTTCCGGCGCGAAGGGGGGACCAGCCGCGTCCTGCAGACGCCGTCCCACCTCCCCGGCGAACAGTGGTTGGAGGTCGTACCCAGCACTACGCTCGACCGCGTCACCATCGAGGACGTGCGCAGCTACGCCTTCCGCGGCGACCTGTCGGAGACCTACCTCCTCATCGCCGACAACCGGGTCCAAGGCCCGTACCACCGGGACGATGGCGCGCTGATCCCGGCAGACCGGCGAGGCTTCGTGGCGCGGATGGACGTCGAGCGCTTCAACGAGCTGTTCGGGCTGTTCGAGATCGGCGCTCTGCCGACGCCCGGAGCCACCGCCCGCCGGCTGGTCCACATCGCCCCCAGCCTCGACGACCTGCTCGACGAGGAGGCCGAGCCGGTCGACCGTCTCGACCCCGCGGCGCTGGAGGTGTGGCTCGCCGACTTGGTGCGCGAGATGGCCGGGTCCGACGTGGCCAAGATCGCCCAGGCGGTCGCCCGGCTGGAGGAGCGGGGCGACGACCTTCCCCAGGCCGTGCTCGAGCATCGCCTGCAGCTGCTCGGGGAGTTCCTCGAGTCGTCCCGCCTGTTCCAGGAGGAACGCCGCCGCGCGGCAGAGCGCTTCGTCACCACGCCGGAGGGGCAGCGAGAGGTCCAGCGCGCAGCGAGTCGCCGGGTGGACGACGAGCTGGAGGTGGTCAAGCAGCAGGTCGCCGAACGGCGCAAGGCGCTGGAGGCCGAGGTCGAGCGGCTGGATGGTCTCATCGTCGAGCGGCAGGCCGCGCTCCGCGACCTGGAGGGAGCCGAGGAACGGCGCCGCGAGGAACTCGCCCGCGAGACCGAGGATCTCCAGCAGCAGATCGACGCTCTGAACGACCTGCGCCAGGACGCCAAGACCAAGCTCCTGGCCGAGATCCTCCCTGGAGTGAGCGTACCGGGCCGTGCTGCGGCAGCACCGGCCGAACGCCCAGCATCGGTCGAGCCGCTCACGGCAAAGCGCGGCCCCAGTCGATCCGTGGGCGATCTGGCCGAACTCGCCACGGAGCTGTCCCGTCGCCTGACTGCGTGGAGCGGCCAGGAGGTCGCCAACCTGCTGGCGAGCATGGTCGCGTCGCCCTGGACCCTGATGGCCGGCCCGCC
The DNA here is from genome assembly GCA_964584075.1 of uncultured Rickettsiales bacterium. Taxonomy (GTDB): domain Bacteria; phylum Myxococcota_A; class UBA796; order UBA9615; family CAYRNR01; genus CAZOYV01. Next base: position 5,407 of record CAZOYV010000288.1, read on the forward strand.
GGGGGTGGGCAAGAGCACGTTCGCTCGGGCGTTCCTGTCCCAGCTCGGGCACGGGCCGGAGACCGGCCGCTGCCTGGAACTGGTGGTCCGACGGGACTGGCACGACGACTCGCCGCTGTTCGGGTTCTGGCACCCGCAGAAGCAAGCGTGGGAGCCCAGCAGCGAGGGCTTCGTCGAGCTGCTGCTCACGGCCCACGACGACGAGTCGCGTAGCTGTGGCGGACTGTACACGGCGCTGCTCGAGGAGCTGAACCTCGCCTCGCCCGAGTACTACCTCAGCAGGCCGATCTCGGCGCTGGAGGCCCGCACACCGCAGGTCCGCCTGTACGGCAGCGAGCTACGCCCCGCCAACGCGGCGCGCTACCCCGGGGTGTTCCCGTTCCCGGCGAACACGCGGCTGGTGGGCACGGTGAACGTGGACGAGACGGTCGAGCGGCTCTCCCCGCGCTTCCTTTCCCGCGCGTCGGTGATCTGGATGGAGCCGGTGGTCGAGTCGTTCGACAAACCGCTGGAGCTCCCCGAGCCCCCAGAGGTACCGGTCGACTGGCGCTCAGTGAACGCGCTGGTCAACGGCGGGCAGCCCCCTTCGCTGGCGCCGGTGATGCAACTCGCGGCGTTCCTACACGAGCACCGCGTCTCGGGCGCTCCCACCCCGCGGACGATCCAGGGCATCCAGCGGTACCTGTCCACGGCGCGGGACCTGCTGCCCCCCAAGGTCGCCGAGGACTACCAGGTGCTGCAGCGGGTCCTGCCGTGCATCCGGGGAGTCGGGGAGCGCTACCGGCGACTGCTCGACGAGCTGTCGAGACTCTGCACACGGCAGTCGTGGCGCATGTCGGCCCAGCGCTGCGACCAGATCCGGACCAGGGGCGAGGAGCTGGGAGACTTCTATGACTTCTTCCACAGCTAGCGTCTGGTCCGTCCACGTCCACGCCGGCCGCGAGCACGTGGTCGCGCGCCCTGGGGCCAAGACGCCGCAGCCGGTCCGCGTGGAGCCGGGACGCCCCCTGGTCGTGGAGGTTCGTGGTGCGGCCCCGGACGAGCCGGTAGCGGTCGCCGTAGGCAGCGATGAGCAGGAGCTGATCGCCTCACCGGAAGGGGTGGTTCGGTGGTCGCCGTCCCACCTGCTCGATGCGACCGCAGGCGTCGTCCCGCTCCAGGTGACGAGGCTGGACGGAGCAGCACTGTCCCTGTCGCTCGACGTCAAGCCCTCCAAGCTGGCCGAGCAGAGCCTGCGAGCGCTGCTGGATGACCTCGACGCCCTGGCCCCTGGTCTGTCCGCCGACCTCGGCGGCGCGGGGTTGACGGCCACCGACCGCCGCCCACAACCCGAGGCGCTGCTGCAGCTGATGGAGGAGGTCACCGGCGTCGTGGCCGAGGCGACGGCCCAGATCCGGATGCACCCTCTGCACAAGGTCAAACAACGGGTCACCGCCGCGCCCGCGACCGCCCCGCGGATGACCGCACCGGACGTGCGCTGGCTGTGCCAGCACCCCGCTGCTGAGCTCCGCGCGCGCTCCACGGGTCGCGAGGCCGCGGTCCACCGGGAGATCCGCCGCGATCTCGACGTCGCCGAAAACCGTGGCGCGGTCGGTGTGCTCGGCCACCTGCGAACGGTGCTCGATGGCCTGGACGATGTGCTCGAGCAGGACCGATACCGGATCGAGGCCGGACGAGCTGCCCGCGAGGCGTTCCGCACCGATCGTGGCAACCTGTTCCAGGAGCGCGACGTACCACGCCTGCGCGCCATCACCGCGCGCCGCGAGCGGATCGGCGCCCTGGCAGCCGAGGTCCGCCGGGCCTACCGCCGCACCGGCCTACCGCGCACCGTCCCCGCCGGCGAGCTCCACCGCAGCGACCGCGTCGAGAGCCATCCGGGCTACTGGGGTCTGTACCGCGTAGCCCAGCTCGTCCGCGACGTGCAAGCGCCTCCTGCGTCGCCAGTCCTGCAGCCTGTCCGCAACCTCGACGAGCTGTACGAGACGTGGTGCGCGATCCAGGTGGCGAGCGCCCTCGCGGCCTGGGCCGGCACATCGGTGGGCAAGGTGCTGCGCCTGGAGGCGGCGGGGTGGTTCGTCAAGCTGCCCCAGGGCGAGATCGCCCGTGTAGAGCGGAGAGACCGGGAGTTCCGGCTGCTGTACGAGCCCCTCTACCCGTTCCGCGGCGCAGGCCCGATCGTCAAGCTCCACCACGGCCGCCCCTGGGCGCCCGACCTGGTCATCGAGGAGCGTGCCGCAGGCCAGCCTGTCACGCTGCACGTGTTCGACGCCAAGCACCGCATCGATCCCACCCGACGCGATCGGCTCCCCGTGGACGCCCTGCGCGAGGTCTGGTTCAAGTACCCCGACAGCATCGGCTTCCGCGAGACCCAGCTGCCGGCCGTGTCCAGCGTCTGGATCCTCTACCCGGGGCCCGAGACCATGGTCCACCTGCAGAGTCCCCAGATGCTCTCCGACGACTGGCCACCAGACCGGGTACGGGGCGGAGCCGTTTCGCTCGTTCCCGGTGCCGGTGATGCGGCGAGGAGCCTGCAACGCCTACTCGCATCCTTGCTCCCCTGACGGGTCGGCTGGCCAAGCCGAACCCATCCACCGGGCCGATTGGCAGAAGCCCCCGCGAGTGCGATACGCTCGTGGTTCGAGGGTGTCCCGTCGCCCCCAGCAAGAGTCGAGTTCGATGGCACGGCGATCCGTCTACATCCCCGATCCGCCCCCGCAGAGGAAGGTCCGCTCCTCGTTCGATCGTTCGGCACCTCCATGGCCATCAGCAGCGCCTCAGCCGAGTGGGAACGGCGGCCCCTCGACCACGCCGGTCGTCGAGGTCCTCCCGCAGCCGGACGGACCTCCTGAACCGTTGCCGAAGCGGAAGCCTCGGCGAGGCACCACGGAGCCGACGAACGGCCGGCAGTCGCCAGGCTCGCCCGCAGCGCCCACATCGTCGGCTGAGAAGCCAGCACCTCCCCCACCGCCCACGCAGCGCCGCGAGGTGCCGCGCTGGATACTCCAGGTGCGAGACCTGGACCTGGTCGAGATCGCCGAAGTGCTCGGCCTCGATGTCGCCGAGGATCGCATCCGCCCATGCCCTCGCTGCGGCGACGAGGCCGGCGCCGAGGTCTACCGGAACAAGAAAGGCTGGGCCCTGTGGCGATGCCGCGCCTGCTCGACCTGGGACCGCGGCAACCTGGACCTGGCCTCCTACGCCCTCGCCGGCGAGAAGGCCGGTGACCTGGAACCCGAGGCGAAGGCCCTGCTGCAGCAGTGGTTCGCGGATCAGGGGTGGTGCGATCCGGAGGAGGACGAAGCCGATGACGGCGCCGAGTAGTCGCCCGTGGAAGGGGGGTCACAAGGCTCCCGCCCTGCAAGCCGCACGGATCGCGGTCGATCCGGGGTCAGAAGGTCGGGGCGATACCGGGGTCGGAAGCAGATGGTTGTGGTTGCGGGATTGCGAAAGGTGATTACAGTTGAGCGTTGAGGTGGAGAACCATGAGCGACGACGCTACCAAGACGCCTACTGACGGTCACTGGCTCGGCAAGCTGGACGATGCGTTCAACGAAGCACATCCCATCGGCGACGACGAGTCGTTTCCGTCGAACATCAATTCTGAGGAAGCGGCGTTCGGGTTCCAGCAGACGGTGATTCCCAACCAGTTCGGCCACTACGCTTTCACTTCCAAGGAGATCCGTGCAGCGCTGGCCGAACTTCCCGGGGGGATGGTGGCGGTGAAGATGCGCCGACCTGATGGTGCCGTGAACTACGCCATCTGGGACCGAGGAACCCACCGACCGGTCCAGCGCCCAGCGGGTAGTGTGGCGGAGTTGCGGGCCAGGTTCGGCCAGTGACCACGGTCATCCGGCCCGGGATGACTGCCGTGGGGGCTACAGCGACTTATTGGACCTAAGCGTATTTCACATCAGATCCGCTCGAACCGTGGATAACCCGAGCCAGTCTAAGTAACTGTAATTACAGAGAAAGCGTTCAATATCGAGCGACATGGCGCGGATCTTGGCGTTCGTACATGCGATCGAGCTTGGGAAAGACCCCTATCAGAGGTAGCGTCGACGAGTCACTCTAGCGCGGTGCGTGAAGCCCGCAGGAAAAAGGAACGATCGATGGCTACCTTGACTGGGAAACGCGTTACTTCATGGTCTCGAAGCAGGTTCACATGGGTTCACGATGAGCGCGTCGTCGCGCGTTGCACGTCGGTCTCGCATGTCAGCGGCGCGCTTGCCTCTCACGAGGAGGTTGAACGCGGCGAGCTGGCGCGATTCCCGAACCTCGGTGTAGATGGACTGGACGAGGCGGGTACGAAGTGGTTCCTCGACTGGCAGCGCTCCGGCGAGAAGATCAACCTGTACCTATGCGATAACGGCAGGACCGGCGAACGTTGGTACCTGGCCGTGGGTGCCTTCATCCAGAGCTTCGGCGGTGTTCCGATCGACTTCCAGGTGAGCATCGACGACCTGCAGCCGTGCGATCAGCCCAGCGTGGACGAGTTCATCGACGACTGAACTCCTGGATCCCCTTCATGAGGGGCCCCAGAGACGCCAAGGAGCACGAAAATCGTCCCGTTAGGCTCACCCGGCAGGTGCGACAACCACACGGGCAGCGTGCACTCGCACTCGGATCTCGTCGTAGATCGGAACACCGACCGCCTCGGCGACTTCGAGCGTCGTCACGAGGGCGTATGGGACTTCCTCTTCGAGCGCACCAGCATCAGGGCGGCAGCTCACCTGGATCTGTAAGTTGTCGCCATCGACGAAGACGGCGGCCTCGTCACCCTCCATGATTTCGTGTGTCGCGCGCCACGAACATACTCCCGCCTGAACGCCAGTCGCGCCACGAA
>CAZOYV010000289.1:0-10225 GCA_964584075.1 uncultured Rickettsiales bacterium
CGCGGTGGCCCAGGTCGTCGCCTACCACGACCGCATCCGCGAGGCGGTGGTCCGGGGGCTCCCCGCGGATCGCCTGCGGGAGCACCACCTGCGGCTGGCCGAGACCCTCGAGCAGCAGCCCGAGCCGGACCCCCTGCGGCTGACCCAGCACTACCGCGAGGCCGGCAACCCGGTGCGCGCGGCCGGGTACGCCGCCGAGGCCGCCGCGCGGGCGGAGGAGGCTCTCGCCTTCGACCAGGCAGCCCAGCTCTACCGCGACGCGCTGGAGCTCGGCGCGTGGGGGCGGGAGCGGGAGCGGGAGCTGCAGGCCCGCCTGGGGGAGGCCCTGGTCAAGGCCGGCCGGGGCTCGGACGGCGCGGACGCCTACCTCTCCGCCGCCGCCGGGGCCCCCGCCGCGCGGGGCTCGGAGCTCCGCCGCCTCGCCGCCGAGCAGCTGCTCCGCTGCGGTCGGATCCGCGAGGGCACCGCGGTGGTCGAGGAGGTCCTGGCCCAGGTGGGGCTGCGGCTGTACCGCCGGCCGTGGCGCTCGATGGTCTCGATGCTGCTGTACAAGCTGTGGCTGCGGCTCCGGGGCCTGCGCTTCCGCGAGCGGGGCGCGGTCCCGGCCGGTGAGCTCCTGCGCGTCGACAGCTGCTGGGCCGTCTCGGTGGGGATGGGCATCGTCGACACCGCCTGCTCGGCGGACTTCGCCGCCCGCCAGCTGCTGTTCGCCGCCCGCGCCGGCGAGCGCTTCCGCTTCGCCCGCGCGGTGGGCAACGAGGCCGCGCTGAGCTCCATCTCCGGGGGCCGCGGGCAGCGGCGCACGACCTCCCTGCTGCGGCGCGCCCGGCAGATCGCCGCGGGCCTGGAGGACCCGTTCATGGACGGCTCGCTGGACCTCGCCCAGGGGATCGTCGACTACCTCGGCGGACGCTGGCCGGAGGGGCGCCTCGGCTGCGAGCGCAGCGCGCGGACGTTCGTGGAGCGCTGCGAGGGCGTCACCTACGAGCTCTACGCCGCCCAGATCTACACGCTGTGCTCGTGCCTCTACCTCGGCCACCTCGACGTGCTCGCCGACCGCCTGCCGGCGATGGTCCACAGCGCCGTCGACCGCGGCGACCGGTTCGTCGAGACCGCGCTGCGCTCGCGGCTCTACCCGATGCTGTTCATGATGGAGGACGACCCCGGACCCGCCCGCGATCAGCTCCGCGCGGCGCTGGAGCGCTGGCCCGCGATCGGGTTCCACAACGCCCACTACTCCTCCCTGGTGTCCGAGGTGGAGCTCGCGCTCTACGAGGGCGCCGCCGCCGCCGCCTGGGCCCACGTGGAGCGGGTCTGGCCCGGCCTGCGGCGCTCGATGATGCTGTTCATCCAGCACACCCGCATCGAGGCCCACCACCTGCGGGCCCGGGCGGCGCTGGCCGTCGCCGCCGGGCGCGTCGACGGCGGCGATCCCGGTGCCGCCCGCCGCTGGCTGCGCCGCGCCGCGGCCGACGCCCGCCGCATCGAGCGCGAGCGGATGCCCTGGGGGCGCGGCCTCGCCCTGCTGATCCGGGCCCGCGCCGCCGCGCTGGGCGGCCGACCCGACCGCGCCGTGGCGCTCCTCGGAGAGGCCCAGGCCGTGCTGGACGAGACCCGCACCGGGCTGTACGCCGCGGCCTGCCGCCGCCGCCGAGGCGAGCTCCTCGGCGGGGACGAGGGCCGCGCCGAGGTGGCCGCGGCCGACGCGACCCTCGCCGCGCGGGGGGTCCGCCGCCCGGAGCGGATGGTGCGGATGCTGGTCCCTTGATGACGCGGGCCGAGAGCGGCTAGACCTCCGCGCCGTCGGCGATCTCGAAGAAGTCGATCCGCCGTGTGTCGAACGTCGCCGGCCGCGTGCGGTCGCGGGCCCAGTCGCGCAGGTCCTTGATCCGGCGGTCCATCGTCACCGCCAGCGGGACGGACTCGCGGATCACGCGCAGGATGTCGCCGGCGATCACCTCGCGGCCCTCGGAGAACGCCTGGAACATCCCGGAGATGATCGCCTGCTCGATCTCGGCGCCGCTGTACTTGGCGGTGGCCTCGGCCAGGCTCCAGCAGTCGAAGTCGGCCGGGTCCCTGCCGCGGCGCCGCAGGTGGATCCGGAAGATCGTCTGGCGCTCGTGGACGTTGGGCAGGTCGATCCAGAAGATCTCGTCGAAGCGGCCCTTGCGCAGCAGCTCCGGGGGCAGGTGGGTGACGTCGTTGGCGGTGGCGACGACGAACACCGGCCGGGTCTTCTCCTGCAGCCAGGTGATGAACGTGCCGAACGCGCGGGTCGCGCCGGAGGTGTCGGCGCTGCCCGACTCGACCCCGGCGAAGGCCTTCTCGATCTCGTCGACCCACAGCACCGCCGGCGACAGCGACTCGGCGAGGCGGATCGTGTCGCGCAGCTTCTCCTCGGTGGTGCCCGAGGCCTGGAGCAGCGCGCCGACGTCCATCCGCAGCAGCGGGACGCGCCACAGGCTCGCCACCGCCTTGGCGGTCAGCGACTTGCCGCAGCCCTGGACGCCGACGAGGAACAGCCCCTTGGGCTGGGGCAGCCCGAACTGGCGGGCCTTCTCGGTGAACGCCGCGCTGCGCGTGCCGAGCCACTCCTTGAGCTGGTCCAGCCCGCCGACGTCCTGCATCGTCTCGGCGCGGTCGAAGAACTCGAGGAACTCCGACTTGCGGATGATGTTCTTCTTCTCGGCGATCAGGGTGTCGAGGTCGGCGCTGGAGAACCCGCTGCCGGACCGCGCGATGCGGGTGTAGACGCGCTTGAGCTCCTTCTCGGTGAGCCCCAGCGAGGCCTTGACGAACTGCTCGAACAGCTCGACGTCGATGTCGATCGCGCGCTTCTTGATCAGCCGCGCCAGCAGCTTGGCCACGTCGGCGACCTCGGGGAGCGGCAGGTCCAGGACCCGGATGTCCTTCTCCAGCTCCCGCGGCAGCGCCAGCAGCGGCGCGAGCAGCACGATCGCCTTGTCGTGCTCGGCCATGTGGGGCTCGAGATCGCGCAGGCGGCGCACCACCCGCGGGTCGGCCATCGCGTGGTGGAAGTCGCGCAGCAGCACCAGGCGGCGGTCGGGCCCGGACTCGATCTCGTCCAGCAGCGGCAGCGCGCCGCCGTCGCCGTCCACGGCGGCCGTGGGGCTGGCGGGGACCCACAGCTGGCGGCCGCCCTTGGCGGCGACCCGGTCCAGCAGCGCCTGGACGCGGTCCTCCTCCCAGCTGAGCACGTACAGCAGCGTGTAGCGCGCCCCGAGCAGCTGCAGGATCTCGTCGATCAGCGGTTCCATCGTCTCCCCAGCTTACCCCGATCCCTCGTCCATCTCCTTCAAATGCTGGAGGATCAGCTCCCGCTCGCGGGCCAGCTGGGGTGCCGTCATGCCGTCGGCGGCCTGGCGGTACAGCGTCCGCGCCACGTCCCGCTCGCCCTGCTTCTCGGCGGTCATCCCCAGCGCCTGGAGGGTGCGCAGCTCGCGGGTGCCGTCCCCCACCTTGCGGGCCAGCTCCCGGGCGGTCTGCAGCGCCTCGCGGGCCCGGTCGGTCTTGCCCTCGGCGAGCAGCAGCTGCCCGCGGTGGAAGAAGATCTCCTTGCGCAGCACGGCGTCGTTGGCGTCCGAGGCCTCCAGCGCCTGCTCCAGGTAGCGCGCCGCCGCCTCGCGCTGGCCGGCGGCGAGGCCGAACAGCCCGGCGTGGTACAGGTCGGCGGCCAGCACCGCGTCGAGGCGGGCCTCGCGCCCCAGATCGAGGGCGTCCTGGGCGCGCTCGAAGGCCTCCCGGGGCTCGCCGGTGGCGGCCAGCGCCTGGGCCAGCAGCGAGCTCGCCGCGCGGTGCATCGGCGTGGCCCGCAGCGAGCGAGCCAGGTCGATCGCCTTGCGCAGCGGCTCCACCGCGCCCTGGGCGCGCCCGGCGGCGATCAGCATCTCCCCCTGGTTCAGCCGCGCCTCGAGGGTCAGCACCAGGTTGCCGGCCTGCAGCGCGGTGCGCCCCGCCTCGCCGAACGCCTCGGCCGCGGCGGGCAGCTTGCGCTGCTGGCGGCGCAGCAGCCCGCGGATGAACTGGGCGTGGGCCTTGACCGGCGGGATGTTGGACGCCCTCGTCGCCTGGTCGGCGTGGCGCTTGGCCCCGGCGAAGTCCTGGCGGTGCAGCGCCAGCAGCGCCAGGTGGTTGTGGGTCTCCCCCTCGCGCACCGCGTTGCGCTGCTCGGCGAACCCCTGCAGCGCCTGCTCGGCGTGGCGCACGGCGCCGTCGAGGTCCCGCTGGCGCAGCGCCAGCTTGGAGCGCAGCAGCTGCTCGAAGGCCGCGAGCTCGCCGTCGCCGGCGGCCTCGGCGTGGCGCCCCAGGTGGTCGACCATCTCGGTCGCGATCTCCGGCGGCGCCCCGTTGACCGCCCGCTCGGCCGGCTCGGCGTGCAGCAGCCGCAGCAGCCCCTCGGGCAGCCCCTCGCCGCCCTCGACGGCCACCACCTCGATGGCGAAGCGGCTCAGGTCCAGGCGGTCGGTGCCCATCGCCAGCGCCAGCAGGTTGCGGGCCTGGCGCCCCTGCCCCGCCTCGCGGAACAGCCGCGCCGCCACGGGGATGTAGCGGTACGCGGCGGGCACGAACCCGTCCACCAGGGTCCGCGCCAGCCGCCCGGCCAGGTCACGGCGCGTCCGCTCGGGCAGCGACTCCAGGAAGTGCTGGCGGTACAGCGGCCGCTGGAACCGGTAGATCCACGACTGCAGCGGGTCGACGAAGGTCTGCTCGGCGACCAGCTCGTCCAGCTCGTCGAGCACGTCGTCCACCGTGTCGCGGGGCAGGTCCAGCACGCGGGCCACGGCGGCCGCGGTGAACAGGTCGCCCTCGAGGGCCGCGACCTGCAGGATCCGCTCGGCCAGCGCCGAGGCCTCGTCCGGTGTCGGGGCGTCGTCGCCCTCGAGCTCCACCGCGATGTCCGGGATCAGCAGGTCCTCCTCGAGCTCCTCGGCCGGGCGCGCCAGCGAGAACCCGCCGTCGGCGTCCCAGACCACCAGCTCCTCGCGCTCGAGCAGCCCGAGCAGGTCGCCCAGCCGCGGGACCGATCCGCGGCTCAGCGTGGCCAGCCGCGCCGCCAGCCCCTCGGGCAGCCCGTGGGGGCGGTAGCGGTCGTCCAGGTGGGCCTGGATCAGCGCGGCGTCCAGCGGCGCCAGCTCCAGCGTGGCGTCGACGTGGCCTTCGAGCAGCCCGAGCAGCAGGCCCGAGGGGGTCGGGACCCGCTCGCCGTGCTCCTCGCCGAACGGGCTGTCCGCCGAGGACAGCACCGTCAGCACGGGCAGCTCGCGGGCGCGGATCTCGCGCAAGAGGACCGCCAGCCAGGTCCAGTACGCCACCGAGGTGATCGCGTCGGCCTGGTGCAGCTCGAGCACCACCGGGCGGGCCGCGGCCAGCTCCAGCAGCAGCTGCAACATGCCCCACAGCGGGTTGTCGCGGGGCAGCGAGATCTGCAGGTTGCCGCCCTCGTCCTGCTCGGCGCGGTCGATCTGGGCGAGGAACCCCTCGAGCCACTGGCCGAACCGCTCGCTGCGCTCCGCCGGCGGGTTCTCCCGCAGGTCGCGCACCGCCGCGTCGCCGGCCTCGCCGCCGCGGGCCAGCCCGGCCACGGCGCCGGCCACCAGCCGCAGCATCACGCCGACGCCGTCGTCGCTGGGCTGGAACGCGAAGCGCAGCAGCAGCCGGTCGCCGAGGCGCGGCGCCAGCGCGGCGACCAGCGCCCGCCGCCCGCTGCCCTCCGGCCCGGCCAGCAGCGCGCAGCGGGGGCCGTCGTCCGGCCCGGGGAGCAGCGCCGCGAGGGCGTCGACGTGGTCGGGGCGGGCGAGGGGCACCTGGGGCTCGGGCTCGGTCATCGGTTCCTCCGTCCCGGCGGGGTCGGGTGCCGGGAGGCGACGCGTATTGTCGCCGATCGCGCCGCGAGTTTCAGCGGCGCCAGAACGAGGGGTAGAGGACGACCAGCGCGGTGAACATCTCCAGCCGGCCGACCAGCATCAACCACGACAGGAACCACTTCCCGACGGCGGAGACGTGGGCGAAGTTCTCGGACGGGCCGATCGCGCCGAAGCCGGGGCCGATGTTCATCAGCGTCGCGATCACCGCGCTCATCGCGCTGCCGTGATCCAGGTCGCTGACCAGAACCATGAAACAGCCCCCGCCGAGCACCAGGAAGATGTTGACGATGAAGTAGCAGATCGCCAGGTCGACGACGAGCCGGTCCACCGGCCGGCCGTTGATCCGCACCGAGGTCACGGCCAGCGGCTGGAAGAAGATCTTCTTGATCGCGCCGACCATGTACTTCCAGATGATCACGTAGTGCACGACCTTGATCCCGCTGGTCGTCGAGCCGGCGCAGGCCCCGACGAAGCACACCGCGTAGAGGAACATCTGGGCCGACTCGGGCCACCGCTCGTAGTCGGCGGTGGTGAACCCGGTGGTGGTCAGCAGCGACATCGTCTGGAACGTGCCGTAGCGCAGCGAGTCGATGAACCCGTAGGTCTGGTTGCCGTACAGCGCGAGCGTGACCAGCCCGCAGAACACCACCACGAAGCCGACGTACCAGCGGAACTCGGTGTTGATCCGCAGCACGTGCCACTCGCCACGGGCCAGGTGGTAGAACAGCATGAAGGTCATGCCGCCGAGGAACATGAAGACGATGATCACCCAGTCGAAGTAGGCGCTGTCGTAGTGGCCGATGCTGGCGTTGTACGGGGAGTACCCCGAGGTGCTGACCGTGCCGAACGCGTGGCACAGCGAGTCGAACAGCGGCATCCCGCCGAGGCACATCAGGATCACCTGCAGCAGGTTGAGCACCACGTAGATGATCCACAGGTAGGTGATCGCGTCGCGGTTGCGCGCGGTGAACCGCTCCCGCGTGATCGTCTGGCCGGGGCTCGACTCGGCGCGGAAGATGCGCAGCCCGCCCATCCCGTGGGGCAGGAAGATGATCGTCAGCGTCAGGAACCCCATCCCGCCGACGAGGTGGGTCTCGCTGCGCCAGAACAGCAGCCCGTGGGGCACCGCCTCGATGTCGGTCAGGATCGTCGAGCCGGTGGTGGTGTAGCCCGACATCATCTCGAAGAACGCGTCGGTGAACGACGGGATCGCGCCGTGGATCACGAACGGCACGGCCGAGACCGCCGAGATCACGACCCACCCGAAGGCGGCGATCACGTAGGCGTCGGTGAGGTTCAGATCCAGCCCGCGCCGGAACCCGAGGCGCAGCGGCAGGCCCACGGCGGCCGCCATCCCGGCGGTGATCAGCAGCGCGGGGCGGTCCCCCTCGTTGCCGTAGAACAGCGTGCAGATCACCGGCAGCAGCAGCGCCCCGGCGGTGACCAGCAGCAGCGTGCCCAGGACGTTGGCGATCGAGCGGTAGTGCATCGCGCGCTCAGCCCAGGAGCAGCCGCTCCAGCTCGGGCAGGTGCTGGGACGAGCAGATCCCGACCACGCGGTCGCCCGGCTCGATCACCGTCGAGCCCACGGCGATGCGCCACTTCTCCTTGCGGCACAGCCCCCCGATGATGATCCGGTCCTTCATCCCGCGCACCTGGTACAGCGGCGTGCCCACCGCCGGCGCTCCCTCCTCGGCGACCAGCTCGACGACCTCGGCGTCGCAGCCGTGCAGGTGGGCCACCGACAGCATCTTGCCGCGGCGGATGTACTGCAGGATCTGGTTGCCGGCGAGGACCTTCTTGTTCAGCACGATGTCGGCGCCCATCGAGGCGCCGAGCACCAGGTAGTCCTCGCGCTTGACCAGCGCGATCGTCTTGCCCCGCTCGCGGCGGTGCGGATCGGCCTGGCTGCGGATCCGGTGCTTGGCCAGCACCGAGGCCATGATGTTGGTCTCGTTGTCGCCGGTGGCGGCGATGATCGTGTCGCTGCGCAGCAGGCCCGCCTGGATCAGGGTCTCGGAGTCCGCCCCGTCGCCGTGCAGCACCTCGGTGTGCCGCAGCTGGTACGACAGCTCCTCGGCGCGCTCGGCGTCGCGCTCGACGAGCAGCACGCGGTGCTCGTCCTCGAGCAGCTCGGCGACCCGCGAGCCGATCATCCCGCCGCCGACGATCAGCACCCGGTGGCGGTGCTCCTGGGCGATCTCGGCCAGCTCCATCATCCGCGGCAGGTCCAGCGCGTGCAGCAGGATGAAGACGTAGTCGCCGGGCTCGAGGACGTCGCCGCCGCCCGGGATGATCGTGTTGATCCCGCGGGTGATCGCCACCACCCGGAAGTGGAACTGATCGAACCTCTCGGCCAGGTCCATCAGCCGCATCCGGGCCAGCGGGGAGCGGCGGTCGACCCGCGTCGCGACCACCTCCATGTCGCCGCCGGCCACGTCGATCACCACGTTGCCGGCGCGCATGTGCAGCAGCCGCGCGATCTCCTGGGCGGTGTGCTCCTCGGGGCGGATCAGCAGGTCGATGGACAGCGACTCGAGGGTCAGCACCGCGTCCGGCTCCCACACCTCGAGGCCCCGCACGCGGGCGATCTTCCTGGGGATCCCGACCTGGTGGGCGATCTGGGCGGCGAGGATGTTGACGGCGTCGTTGTCGGTCACCGCGATCAGGTAGTCGAACTCGTCGCTCAGCGCGCTGTGCCAGCTGGTGAAGCTCATCGCGTCGCCCTGCACCAGGCGGGCGTCGACCTCGCCGTCGGCGCGGGCGACCCGGCGGGGGTCGGCCTCGATGATCGTCAGCTTGTGCTGCTCGTGGGCCAGGCGCTTGGCCAGGTAGCGGCCGACGCCGCCGAGGCCGAGCAGCAGGATGTTGGCGTCGCGGACCGGCATACCTACTCAAGGTATCCCAGTTCGCGCAGGCGTTGCTCGGTCGCGGCGTCGATCTGCGGCGCCTCCACCGCGGTCTGCTCGCCCCACGGCACGCCCAGCGCCTCGGTCCAGGTGGCCAGCACGCCGCGGCGCTCGGCCACCGCCCCGGGCCGCGCCGCGGCCAGATCGCGGGTCTCGCCGGGATCGGCCTCGAGGTCGTACAGCTGCTCGCTGCCGTCGCTGGAGACGACGTACTTCGTCCCGCCCTGGATCACGCCGCGGCGGCGCACGAACAGCTCCCCGAGGTCGCCGCCCATCGTCTCGGGCGCGTTGTCCGGCAGCATCGAGGGCTGGAAGTGCTCGGCGACCATCACCCGCGCGGCGCCAGGGCTCGCCCCGTCCCCCCCGCGCCACAGCGGGGCCAGGTCGCGGCCGTAGGTCGCGGGCCAGTCGGTCCGGGGGACGCCGGCCGCGGCCAGCAGCGTCGGCAGCAGGTCGATGCCCTCCACCGGCGTGTCGTCGACGCTGCCGGGGGGGATCCTGCCGGGGTGGCGCATCACCAGCGGCACGCGCAGCAGCTCGTCGTACAGCGAGTGGACGTGGCCCCACAGCTCGTGCTCGCCGAGCAGCTCGCCGTGGTCGCTGGTGACCACGATCAGGGCGTCGTCGCGCAGCCCGGCGCCGTCCAGCGCCGCGACCAGATCGCCGAGCACCTCGTCGCCGTAGCGCGTGGCGCCGTCGTAGCTGCCCCGCGCGATGGCGATCTTGTCGTCGCCGTAGGTCAGCGGGCCGCCGAACACGTGGTGGAAGAACACCGCGGCGCTGACCTGGCGGGCCTGAGCTCGCGTCACGCCGTCGGGCAGGAACCGCGTCTGGTAGTCGGCCGGCACGTCGTGGTACGGGCCGTGGGGGTCCATCACGTTGACGAACAGGAACAGCGGCCGGGCGGGGTCGTGGTCCTGCTCCAGCCAGCGCTGCAGGAACCGCACCCCGGCGGCGCCGCCCTTGTCCCGGTCGCGGTCCCACGCGAAGCGCAGCAGGCGGAACGCGATCAGCGACTCCTGGACCCACCACGCGCGCCACGCCTCGTCCATCACCTGGAACCCGCGGCCGGTGCCGAGGCTGCGCGAGATCAGCGGGTTGCCGGTGATCCCGACCGTCTGGTAGCCGTGGCCGGCGAGCACCGAGGCCAGCGTGTCGCGGTCGTCGTCGAGGGCCCAGTGCTCGTAGTGCGCGCCGTGGACCGAGGGGTGCTGGCCGGTGAAGAACGTGGCGTGGGACGGCAGCGACCACATCCCGTTGACGCGGGCCTGGTCGAAGCGCACGCCCTCGGCGGCCAGCGCCGTCAGGTGGGGGCTGGTCTCCCGCTCGTAGCCGTACGTCGAGAGGTGGTCGCGGCGCACCGTGTCGAGCACGATCAGCACGATGTCGGGGGCGTCGGCTCTGCCAATGTAATAATCCCGATGATTATTC
>CAZOYV010000290.1:0-10197 GCA_964584075.1 uncultured Rickettsiales bacterium
GTCAGGTGGAACAGAAAATCCCGCTGCCGATCCTCCGTATGACGGGAGTGTCCGAGCGGGGGTCGGAAAGTAGGAGCCGAAATTTCCCAGGGAGGACGGCGGCGCAGGCAGGACTCTGTGGCGGAGACCGATACGTCTCCGCCAATGCACTGCGCGGGGTGGCGGCTCGGCTACGCGGATCCAGGCAGGCGACAGGAGCAGCCGCCGACGCGATCGCCCACCTTCGGTGCGCTTCCCTCGTCCTCGGTGCCGTCGTCGTCGCCGTCGTCGTCGGCGGCGGTGTCGTCGTCGCCGGTGTCGTCGTCGGCCGAGGTGTCGTCGTCGCCGGCGGTGTCGTCGTCGCCGACCTCGTCGCACTCCCACAGGTAGGTCACCGTGATCCAGTCGTTCTCGAGGTAGGCGAGGCCGAGATCGGTGGCGACGTCGAAGGCCAGGTCGATGGCGCAGGGGACGGTGACGGTGCGGCCGTACTGGTCGAGGCCGCCGTTGTAGCCGTCGTAGTACGCGGCCTCGGCCTCGGGCTTGCCCTGGGGCAGGTCGGTGAACATCCGGCGGGGGCGGGGGCCGGTCAGGTCGTTCCAGTAGTTGTCGTCGATGTTCCACGGGCCGGCGTCGCCGACCCACACGGTGATGTCGTGGGACTCGCGCTGGAGCTGGACCTCGTAGTTGGAGCCCTCGTAGCCGGCGTGGTGCTCCCAGTCCAGGTTGGCGAACTTGACGTACGCGTCGGGGAGCGCCACCTCGTAGGGCGTCAGCGCGTCGAACTGGGTCGCGTAGACGGTGTACGACAGGCACACCTCGTCGCGGGGGCCGGGGCCGCCGCGGGCGGCGTCGGCGTCGAACCACGCCTGGAGCTGGGCCAGCATCGCGGGGTGGCGATCGCCCAGCAGGGTGCGCAGCGCCGCGTCGGTGGCGGCGGCCTGGTCGGCGACGGCGGCGTTCCAGTCGGCGGCGGCCACGCCTCCGTCGCGCAGCGCGGCCATCGACCAGCGCTCGCGGTCGGCGATCGCGCGCAGCTGCTCGGCCTCTGCGCGGGTCAGCGCCAGCTCCTCGGCCATCGCCGCCTCGCGCCCCGGCACGGAGAGGATCACCGACAGCACGGGCTTGTGCCGCAGGGCGTGCTCGACGGCGAGGGGCTCGGCGCGGGCGGCGGTCCCGCTCGGCAGGGCCACCACGAGGGCGGCGAGGACCGGGACGAGGCGGGTCACGGCGCGGGGTCCGCGATCACTCCTCGATGGTGATCTTGACCATCTGTACCGGCGTGATCGGACGGTCGCCCGGGCCGGTCGGGGTGGTGTTGATCGCCATCACCACGTCCATCCCCTCGGTGACCTTGCCGAACACCGGGTGCTTGGACGGGCCGGGGGTGAACCAGTCCAGGTAGTGGTTGTGCACGGTGTTGAGGAAGAACTGCGACCCGCCGCTGTTGGGCCGGCCGGTGTTGGCCATCGACAGCGTGCCCGGCTCGTTGCTCATCTGGAACGTGGGCGGGTGCTCGTCCTGGATCGTGCCGTGGGGCGGCCCGCCGGTGCCGGCGCGCGGGCTGTTGGGGTCCTTGGAGTGCGGGCAGCCGAACTGGTTCATGAAGTTCGCGATCACCCGGTGGAAGTGCAGGCCGTCGTAGAAGCCGCTCTTGGCCAAGTTGATGAAGTTCCCCGCGGTGATGGGCATCTGCTCCTGGAAGATCTCCGCCTTGAAGGTGCCCATCGAGGTCTCGAAGATGGCAGTCGGGTTCGCCACGGAACGCTCCTTTGCAGCTGGGATTGGGACGGCGCCACTGTATCACGTTCCGGTCCGGGGCCGTTCTCGGCCGGGGCCCGGGCTGATATCCTCGCGCGTGCTCGATCCGGGAGGTCCGATGACGGACGGTCCAGCCTCGCTCCGCGATCTCGACGCCCTCGGCGCCCGCGATCGCGAGCGGACCCGCGGCACCGGCCTGGGGCTGGCGTTCTGCCGCGAGGCGGTGCGCGCCCACGGCGGCGTGATCTGGGTTGCGGGCGGGGCCGGCGGGGGCAGCCGCTTCCGGTTCCTGTTGCCGCTGGACGGTGATGCGGACACGGCTGCGCTACCCTAGGGACATGGGCTCGACCCCCCTCCGCCACGTACCTTGGGCCGCCCTCGCGATCGGGCTGCTGGGCTGCCCGCAGCCGGAGCCGCTCCCCGATGCGCCCTGCACCTTCGACGGCAGCGAGCCGGCGGGCATCGCGCTGACCGTCTCGGTCCACTACCGCAGCTTCGACCAGGGGGATCTGCAGGCCTACGAGCAGGTCCGCGACGAGGTGGACTGGGTCGCGGCGTGGGCCGAACGCAACGGCCTGGTGCTGGAGCTGGCGCTCAACGGCTACCAGGCCGAGGGGGCGATCGCCGCCGGCGAGACCGATCGCTACGCCGCGCTGGCCGGCGCCGGCCACGGGTTCGGGGTCCACCACCACCCGACGGTGTGGTCGTCCGACCTGACCTGGTCCGATCTGGGCGCCGACCCCACCGACGCCGAGCTGCAGCAGTCCGTCGCGGACCACCGCGCGTGGATCGGCCAGGCGCTGGGCCCGCTGGGGATCGACTACCCCGGCGGCCACGTGCGGCTGACCGGTCGCACCGGGTGGTGGGCCGGGATGATGGAGGACGCCGGCTACACCACCGAGACGGTGGAGGGCTGGGCCTACGCGGCCACCGGCGGGGTCGAGGAGGCGGCGAGCTTCGACGTGCTGCATCCCTTCCGCTGGGCGGCGTGCGACCCCTGTCCCGAGCTGATCGCCGACCCCGACGTGCCCTACGTCGCGGTCCCCCAGCACCCCCAGGTCGGCGTCGTCGCCGGCGGCGAGCACCTGGAGTTCGACGGCACGGTGCCGCACCTGGAGACCACGCTGCTGCTGGCCTACCTGGAGTGGCGCGCCGCGCAGCTCGCCGGCGACGATCCGCGGGTGTGGGCCCACGGCGTGACGGTCCACCCCGAGCAGGGCACCGCGCAGAACGAGGACCTGGAACGCTGGTCGGCGTTCGTCGCCGACGGGTTCCTCGACCCGCCCGACGAGCGCATCGGCCGCTCGGTGTGCGCGGTCTCCCGCGAGGAGATCCGCGCCTGGCACGAGGTGTGGGAGGCCGGGCACCCCGGCGAGGCCGCGTTCCAGTGGCAAGGCGGCGACGGCTACCCCTACCGCCTGCCCCAGCTGCAGGCCGTGTACCGCGACCACTTCGTGGCGTGGCACGACGACGAGCTCGACCGCGGCGTGCGCATCGCCGAGATCGAGCGCCGCGAGCCGGGCCCCGACGGGTTCGAACCCGCCGGGACCGCGCTGGTGGTGTGGGCCGACGTGGCCGAGGGCGAGACCGTGGAGGTCGACCTGCGGGACTGGTTCGACCCCGCGGCGGTGGTCCACGGCGCCGACGGCAGCGAGCAGGACGTGTCCACCCGGGACCTCCAGGTCGGCCGCGAGCCCCTGGTCCTGGACGCGGGGAGCTAGGCGCCCGGTTTGGCGACGGTCTTCGCCTGCCTGTTCATCGTCGTCGCCGCGTTCGTCGGTGCCGGCCTGCTGACCAGCCGCCGGGGCGTGCCCCGCACCGTGCGGCGCCTGATGCGCGCCGGCTTCGTGTTCCTCGGCCTCGGCGTGCTGCTCGGGCCCAACGTCACCGGCGTGCTGTCGCGCGAGACGCTGGATCAGCTCGAGCCGCTGCTGCAGCTCAGCGTCGGCTGGATCGGGCTGCTGTTCGGCCTGGAGATGCGCCGCCCGCACCTGGCCCGCTACCCGCGCCGGTGGTTCCTCGGGGCGCTGCTCCACGGGGCGCTGGTGGTCGCCGTGATGCTGGTCTTCCTGCACCGGCTGGCCCCGCTGGTGACGCCGCGGCTGGCGGCCCAGCTGACCCCCGAGGTGTGGATCATGCTCGCGCTGCTCGGCGCCGCCTCGGCCCCCGAGCTGGGCCACGTGTTCCACCCGCCCGAGGCCCGCGACCACCGGCTGATGACGTTCATCCGCTTCACGGGCGGGATCGCGACGCTGCTCGCCGTGGTCTCGTTCGGCGCGATCTCGGGCCTGACGCGGCTGCACGGCGGCGGCCCGGGCGACCTGTTCGCCGGCTGGCCGGTGCTGCCGCTGAGCCTGGCGGCGGCGGTGGTCCTCGGCGTGCTGTTCCGGCTGCTCTCGGCGGTGCAGCAGCGGGACGCGGAGAGCTACCTGGTCGCCGCGGGATTCGTGGTCCTGTGTTCCGGGACCGCGCTGTACCTGGGGGTGTCGTCGCTGCTGCTGTCGCTGGTCGCCGGCGCGGTGATCGGCAACCTGCCGCTGGGGCGTGGCCGCCGCCACCTGCGCCGCGTGCTGCGCCGCCTCGAGCGGCCGATGTTCCTGATGCTGTTCCTGTTCGCCGGGGCGCTGCTCGAGCGCCCGCCGTGGGAGGTGCTGGCGCTGGCGCTGCTGTACGTCGGGCTGCGCGCCGGGGCCGAGATGCTGGCCGGGTTCGCCACCCCCGCGATCGGCGGCGAGCGGGTCCC
This sequence comes from uncultured Rickettsiales bacterium, assembly GCA_964584075.1. GTDB lineage: Bacteria > Myxococcota_A > UBA796 > UBA9615 > CAYRNR01 > CAZOYV01. The sequence goes on from CAZOYV010000290.1 coordinate 4,484, forward strand.
GGTGCCGCTGGGGCTGGGGCCGGCGCTGCTCTCGCAGGGCGGGATCGCGCTGGCGCTGGTGGTCGACCAGCGGCGGCTGCTGGGCGAGATGCCCGCCGAGGTGCTGCTCTACGCGGTGCTGCTCGCGGCGCTGCTGCGCGCCCTGCTGCGTCCGTTCCGCCTGCGGCGCGCCGTGGCCCAGTGGGAGGACCGGCGGTGAGGGTCCTGCTGCTGCTGGCGCTGGCGGCCTTCGTGCTGGCCATCGAGGGCTTCCGCGTGGGTGACGGCGGCGGCGTCCCGGTGGCCGGGCGCACCACCGTGGTGGTGGGGTTCCTGCTGCTCGCCGGGTACCTCGTGGGCCAGCTCGTCCGCGGCGTGGGGCTGCCGCGCATCACCGGTTTCCTGCTGGTGGGCATCGTGTTCGGCCCCCACGTGGCCGGGATCGTCCCGGCCGAGGCGATCGCCGGCCTGGACCGCGTCGACCGCATCGCGCTGTGCCTGATCGCGCTGGCCGCGGGCGGGGAGATGGAGCTCCGGCAGCTGCGCGGGCGGCTGCGCGCCGTGGTCGCCACCGTGGCCGGCCAGACCGTGGTCGTGTTCGGCGGCGTGATGCTGGCCTTCGCGGTGCTGCCGGTGGGGCCGTGGCTGGGGATCGAGGAGCGCGCGCTGGCGATCGCCGCGGCGCTGGTCGTCGCCACCATCGCGGTGGCCAACTCGCCGGCGACGACGGTGGCCGTGATCCTCGACGTGGACGCCGACGGGCCGCTGAGCGACACCGCGATGGCGGTCACGGTGGTCAAGGACGTGGTGGTCATCGGGCTGTTCGCCGCGGTGCTGAGCCTGGCCGGCCCGCTGCTCGATCCGGGCACCCCGTTCGACCTGGCGTTCTTCGGCTCGGTGGGCCTCGAGCTGGTCGCCTCGGTGGGCCTCGGTATCGTCGCCGGGGTCGCGGTGGTGCTGTTCCTGCGCCACGTCAGCCGCGAGGAGGTGCTGTTCGTCCTGATCCTGGTGTTCGGCCTGGCCACGCTGTGCGAGGCGTGGCACCTCGACGCGCTGATCACCTGCATCACCGCCGGCCTGGTGGTGGAGAACGGGTCCGGCCGCGGTCCGGCGTTCATGCGCGCCATCGACCGCTCGGCGATGCCGGTGTTCGTGCTGTTCTTCGCGCTGACCGGGGCCCGCCTCGACATCGCCACGCTCGGCGTGTTCTGGCTGCCGGCGCTGGCGCTGTTCGCCGGCCGCGGCGTGCTCACCTGGGCCGGCACCTCGCTGGGCTCGCGGCTGGCCGGGGACCCGCCACCACTGCGGCGCTACGGCTGGATGGCGTACCTGGCCCAGGCGGGGGTCAGCCTGGGCTTCGTGTCGCTGCTGTGCTGCGACGTCCCCGCGCTCGGCGAGAAGCTCGCCGACGTGGTCATCGCCGCGATCATCCTCAACCAGCTGGTGGGGCCGGTGCTGTTCAAGATCGCGCTGGACCGGGTCGGGGAGACGGGCCGGGCGCGGGTGGACGACCCGGACGAGGGCGTGGCCCACGAGCGGGACGAGGAGGGGTGAGGCCGGGATGCGCTACGGGAAGTAGATGTTCATGTCGAGGCGGGAGAAGAACTGCATGTCGGCGTTGCCGATCATCAGCCCGCCGAGGGCGGCGTCGAGGGACACCGGGCCCATCGGGATCGAGAACCCGGCCGTGGCCGACAGCGTCGGCGTCGGGCCGTGGTCGGCGACCGTGGTCCCGTCGAACGTCACGTCCTGGCCGTAGTACGACGTCGCCGCGCCCATGTCCTGCGACCACAGCACGTTGGCCCGCACGGCGCCGCGCACGGTCAGGTGGCGGAACGCGTCGAACTCGCCGCCGATGCTGGCCACCGGGCCGGCGAGCTGCGTCATCGTCGCGTAGTTGACGGTGCTCTCCACGTCACCCACGTCCTCGTCGAGGTCGCCGGCGTGGTCGTCGGTGTACTGCCGGATGCGGCGCAGCTGGGCCGAGACCGTCCAGATCACGCGCAGCTCGTCCGACGGCGCGTAGGTGATCCCCAGGCCACCGTTGAGGTCCTGGGCCGTGAAGCGGTTCTCGTTGTTCTCCAGGTTGCGCACCATGGTCTCGTCGCCCAGGTTCTGGTCGACGAAGGTGCGGCCCCACGACGCGGCGAAGCCGACGTGCGGGGCGATCGTGGTGTACTCGCTGCGGATCTGGACCCGCACGCCACCGAGGAACCGGCCGGTGCCCTTGATGCCCTCGGTCTGCGACACGAAGGGATCGTCGGGGGTGTCGGTGTTGTAGCCGAAGGTGTCGTGCCACGCCGCGACGCTGGTGTAGCCCAGGTAGATCTCGGGCTGGACCACCTCGGCGTCGTACAGGAAGCCGCCGCGGACCGAGCCGTACAGGCTCTTGGCCAGGTCCTCGAGGTGGTCGTAGTCGCCCTCGTCGGGGTCGGTCAGCGTGTCGCCGATGGCGGTGGCCTTGCCGCCGGCGATGTAGCCGTTGACGCCGAACGCGACCGGGCCGATGCCGGCCCCGACGAACAGGTCGAGGGGGAACACCGGGGCGGCCGAGGAGGCGCCCGCGCCCCCCTGCGAGCCGGTGTCGAAGGCGCCGCCGAGGCCCCCGGGCACGAGCCCGTCGAGCACCGGCTGGATCGCCGCGCCCTCGCCCCACAGCATCGGGTCGCGGTTGATGTACGCGCCGAACACGAAGCCGCTGTCGCCGGGCTCGATCAGGAACCCGCCGTACGGGCTCAGGCCCATCCCGGACAGCTGCCCGGCGTTGAACCCGAGGCTGAGGTTGACCGCGTCCCGGTAGCGGTAGATCAGCGCCGGGTTGACGAAGATGTTGACGTCGTCCTCGAAGTAGATGTGGGTGTGGATCGTGTTCGGGTAGCTCAGGTCGGTCCCCCCCAGCGCCTGGGCGCGGGCGGGGGTGGCGTGGGCATCCGACCACGGCGCCAGCACCACGGCGGCGACGACCAGGGCGAGGCCGGTACGCGCGAGTCCTCTCAGCATCACTACTCCCTCTCTGCGAACGCTGTACGGTTCGGGATCGGGCCCCCGGGGCCCCGATTCGGTCCCCAAAACCGCGACCCCACGATGGTATTCCGCAGAGGGGGACTCTTGGCAAGTTCAGGCGAGCGATTCGTCGGGATCAGTGCTTGCCCGCGCGGGCCGCGAGGAGCCCCATGCGGACCCGCTCGGGGGTCAGCGGCAGCTCGTCGAAGCGCACGCCGGTGGCGTCGTAGACCGCGTTGAGCAGGGCCGGGATGGTGGGCATGATCGCTCCCTCGCCGACCTCCTTGGCGCCGAACGGGCCGTTGGGCTCGCCGCTCTCGACGATCACCGTCTCGACCATCGGCATGTCCATCGCGGTGGGGATCTTGTAGTCGGCGAGGTCGGCGTTGAGCACCGCCCCGTCGGCGCCGAACTTCATCTCCTCGTACAGCGCCTCGCCGAGCCCCATCGACAGCGAGCCCTGCATCTGGCCCTCGACCGAGGTGCGGTTGATCGCGAACCCGCAGTCGTGGGCGTCGGTCATCGCCTCGACGGTGATCTTGCCGGTCTCGAGGTCGACGTCGACCTCCACCACCTGCGCGCTGCAGCCATACGCGGGTGAGGTGCCCACCGCGGCGCCCTTGTAGCTGCCGCCCAGCGGCGGCGGCCGGTACGAGCCGGTGCCGACGATCGAGCCGCGCTCGAGGAACGCGATCCGCGAGGCCTCGGCGAAGGTCAGGAACGGCGTGTCCTGTAGCGCGGCGTAGCCCCGGTGCTCCTTGAGGTACTCGGTGCGCAGCGGCCCGATCTCGCCGGGCTCGCCGCGGACCTTGACCACGCCGTCCTCCAGGGCCAGGTCCTCCACCGGCTCGCCGAGGCGCCCGGCGATCACCGCCAGGATCTGGTCCCGCACCGCCTCGGCGGCCTCCTTGGTGGCGTGGCCGGTCATCAGCGTCTGGCGGCTGGAGTAGGCGCCGAGATCGACGGTCAGCGCGGTGTCGCCGGACTGGACGTCGACGTCCTCCAGCGGGATCCCCAGCACCTCGGCGACGATCATCGCGAACGCGGTGTCCGAGCCCTGGCCGATGTCCGCCGAGCCGGTCAGCAGGTGGACCTTGCCGCCCACGTCGGCGGTCTTGACGATCACCGTGCAGTGGAACGTCTTGCTGCGGTAGATCGGGTAGCCGGCGCCGGAGACGAAGAACCCGCAGGCGGCGCCGATGCCCTTGCCCGTCGGCCGCGGCTTGCCCTTCTTGGCGACCCAGCCGGAGCGGTCGCGCACCGCCTCGATGCACTCCTTCATCCCCAGGCTGCTCATGTTCAGCTCGTTGCAGGTCACGTCTCCGGCGCGCATCATGTTCTTGAGGCGCAGGTCGACCGGGTCGATCCCGAGATCCTCGGCGAGCTGGTCCATCAGCTGCTCGAACAGCGCCCGCGCGATCACCGCGCCGTGGCCGCGCTGGGCCCCGCAGGCGGGCTTGTTGGTCACCACCCGGAAGCCGTCGTAGCGCATGTGGGGCAGCTTGTAGGGCCCGCCGAGCAGCGAGCCGCCGTAGTACACCGAGGCGATCCCGAAGCTGGAGTAGGCCCCGCCGTCCATCACGTTGTGGTGGTCGAGGAACACCAGCGAGCCGTCGCGCCTGGCCCCCAGCGTCATGGTGTGGAAGTACTGGTGGCGCGCGCGCGAGTGGAGGAACACCTCCTCGCGGCGCAGCACGGTCTTCACCGGGCGCCCGGCCGCGCGGGCCAGCAGGCAGGTGATCAGCTCCATCGACGAGGCCGCGGCCTTGGGGCCGAACCCGCCGCCGACGGCCGGCTTGATCACCCGCACCTGGCCGTCCTCGAGGCCCAGCACCATCGCCGCGGTGCGCTGCAGGTAGTGGGGCACCTGGGTCGACGACCACAGCGTCAGGTGCCCGCGCTGGTCGAAGCGCGCCAGGGCCGCCTGGGGCTCGAGGAACGCGCCGTCCTGCATCTTGCTCGTCAGCGATCCGGAGACGACGGCGTCGGCCTCGCCGCGGGCGGCGTCGACGTCGCCGAAGTGCTGGTGCACCTGGGCGCAGATGTTGTTGCGGTATTCGTCGTGGAGCTGGGGCACGCCGTCGTCCATCGCGGCGAGGCCGTCGAGCACCACCGGCAGCTCCTCGTACTCCACCTCGATCAGCGACAGCGCCCGCGTGGCGGTCTCGAGGTCCACCGCGGCCACCGCCGCGACCTCGTCGCCGACGTAGCGCACCTTGTCGATCGCCAGCACGGTCTCGTCGTAGCGCGCCGGGCTGACGCCGTACTTGGTGTCGCCGGCCTCGGCGGCGGTCAGCACCGCGTGCACGCCGGGCAGCGCGCGGGCCTTGCTCGGGTCGAGCCGGACGATCCGCGCGTGGGGCAGCGGGCTGTGCAGGATCGCGCCGTGGAGCATGCCCGGCAGCGTCATGTCGTCGGTGTACACCGCCGCGCCGGTGACCTTGGCCACCGCGTCGACCTTGATCGCGCGGGAGCCCAGCATCTTGTGCTCAGCCACGGTCCACCTCCTCCCCGCGCATCCGCGCGGCGGCGTCGAGCACCGCCTCGACGATCTTCTGGTAGCCGGTGCAGCGGCACAGGTTGCCCGCAAGCGCCTGCCGGATTGCTGCCCGTGACGGCACATCCCCCGAGGCGTCGACGTCCTCGACCAGGCTGGCCGCCCGCATCAGCATGCCCGGCGTACAGAATCCGCACTGCACCGCGCCGTGTGTGACAAAGGTCTCCTGCAGGCG
>CAZOYV010000291.1:0-10194 GCA_964584075.1 uncultured Rickettsiales bacterium
TCGCAGTCGTCGTCGATCCCGTTGTCGCAGATCTCCTCGGCGCCGGGGTGGATCGAGGGGTCCTGATCGTCGCAGTCGTCCCCCGACGGGCCGCCGTCGTGGCCGTCCCCGTCGACGTCGGTCAGGTCGGCCCCGTCGCAGTCCTCGTCGACTCCGTTGTAGGGGATCTCCGGCGCGCCGGGGTGGACGTTGGGGTTGTAGTCGTCGCAGTCGCCCTCCCCCGGGGTCTCGTTGCAGGCGTCCCAGCCGTCGAGGTCGTAGTCGATGTCCTCGTCGATCGACCCGTCGCAGTCGTTGTCGACCCCGTCGCAGATCTCGTCGGCGGTGGGGTTGACCGAGGCGGCGTAGTCGTCGCAGTCGCCCTGGCAGATGTTGAACCCGTCGCCGTCGGTGTCGGCGGTCTCGTCGGTGGCCGGGTTGCAGTCGTCGTCGACGCCGTTGTTGCAGATCTCCTCGCCGTCGGGGTTGACCAGCGCGTCGTCGTCGTCGCAGTCGCCGTCGCACTCGGAGTACCCGTCGCCGTCGTCGTCGGTCTCGAGGTACAGGTCGTCGCCGCAGTCGCTGTCGATGCCGTCGTGGCAGTCGTCGGGGGCGCCGGGGTAGATGCTGTCGTCGGTGTCGTCGCACTCCTCGCACTCGATGTAGCCGTCGCCGTCGGCGTCGTACTCGTAGGACGCCAGCGCCCCGTCGCAGTCGTTGTCGATCTCGTCGCACAGCTCGGGCGCGCCGGGGTAGACCGTGGGGTCGGCGTCGTCGCAGTCGTCGGCGCACGCCGACCAGCCGTCGCCGTCGGCGTCGAAGCCGTCGTCGATCACGCCGTCGCAGTCGTTGTCGATGCCGTCGCAGACCTCGGTGGCGCCCGGGTAGATCGCGGCGTCGGTGTCGTCGCAGTCCAGGCAGGTCACGATCCCGTCGCCGTCGCCGTCGGTGGTCTCGTCGACGCCGAGCTGGCCGTCGCAGTCGTTGTCCGCCAGGTCGCACTGCTCCGGGGCGCCGGGGAAGGTCAGCGCGTCGTTGTCGTCGCAGTCGCCGTCGCACACCGTCCAGCCGTCGCCGTCGTCGTCGGTCTGCTCGTCGATCGTGCCGTCGCAGTCGTCGTCGATCCCGTTGCACAGCTCCGGCGCGTTGGGGTAGACCGCCGCGTCGGTGTCGTCGCAGTCGGCGGGCACGTCGCACGTCGTGTAGCCGTCCCCGTCGGTGTCGAAGTCCTCGTCGATCCAGCCGTCGCAGTCGTTGTCGATCAGGTCGCAGACCTCGACCCCGCCGGGGAACGCCAGCGGCTCGGTGTCGTCGCAGTCGCCGGTGCAGTTGCTGAACCCGTCGCCGTCGAGGTCGGTCAGCTCGTCGGTCACCCCGTCGCAGTTCTGGTCGATCCCGTCGTCGCAGATCTCGGTCGCCCCGGGGTGGATCGTCGGATCGGCGTCGTCGCAGTCCAGATCGCACAGCGACCACCCGTCACCGTCGGCGTCGGAGTCATCGCAGCCCTCCTCGTACTCCAGCTCGTCCATCATCACGAACGCGCCGCTGTGCTCGCTGTTGATGATCTCGATCGACGCGATCAGGCTGCTCTGGGTCTCGAAGCCGTACCACTCCCAGCTGCACGCGGTGGGCATCGGCACCACCTCGCTGGCGATCTGCCCGCCCCCGTCGTCGTAGAAGTTGAACGTGATGTCGCCCACGGTGCCGTTGGTCCCGAAGTAGCCGCCGAAGCGCCACACCGGCGCGTCGAAGGTGACCTCGGAGTAGCCGCTGGCGCTGCCGTAGAACTTGCCGCCGGCGTACGGGCTGATCGAGCACTGGAACGACCACCCGCCGGAGATCAGCGTGCCGGCCCCGGTGGGGGTGCACATGTCGGCGAAGTCGTCGAAGATGCGGCCCTGGATGCAGGTCTGGAACGCCGCCGAGGTCTGGGTCTCGAAGCCCTCGGTGTAGGGGCCGCCGAACGGCTGCAGCGACACCACCTGGGCGCCGGCCGGCGCCGCCACGAGCCACAGGAAGAACCACGCGGGCAGGGTGCGGAGCATCGGTCTCTCCCCTCGTCGCGCTCCCCGTCGGCGCGGGGGCGGCTGGGAGCAGCCTACCACGGCGCCCGCGGGTCAGAACCGCAACGTGACCGTCACCCCCGCCGGGGACGCCGCGAGGGACAGCTCCGCCGCCGCCGCGCGGCGCTCGCGGAGGCGCTCGTATCGCGCCAGCGAGCGGGCGGTGGAGAACACCCCGAGCTGGGTCACGAGGCTGAGCGTGGACAGCAGCCCGGTGAGCAGGTGGACCGCCTCGGAGCCTCGCCACACCGGCTCGAGCGGCGCAGGGAGGGCGTGGGAATCGCGGGCGACGATCAGCTCGACGAGCTGCACGTAGGACAGCGCCGCCTCCAGCAGGTCGACCGCAGCGCCGAGCAGGAACGGCACGGTGAAGCCCGCCAGCGCCGTGGCGAGGCTGCCGCGCGCGCCGAACGTGATCCCGGCGCCCACCCCGCGGCAGCCCAGCCCGACGGCCGCCAGCACGGCGATCCGCCGGTGGGTCTCGGCCGACCTCGTCGCGGTCTCGCGGAGGGTCCCGTCCAGCGAGGTCGTGCCGGCGTCGAGCTCCAGCCGCCCCGCCATCGCCAGCGCCGCCAGCGCGGTGCTGGTCTGGCGCCCCGCCTGGATCGCCAGGCTGGTGCCGATCACCCGCTGCAGCGGCTCGACGTCGTGGACCGGGTCGAGCAGCACGCCGCCGACCAGCGGCGGCCGGCGACCGTCCTGGGCTCCTGCCGGGACGGCGCAGGCCCCCAGCACCGCGGCGAGGGCCAGCGCGGCCAGGCGGCGGCGGGCGGGGCCCGTCACGGGGACTCCTCGGCGTGGGCCGCCAGCCAGCGCTCCAGCCGCGGCCGCAGCCGCGCCGGGGTGGCGCGCCGCCGGTCGAGCAGCCGCACCAGCGCGTCCTCGCCGTCGCCGAGCCCCGGCGCGGCGCGGATCGCCGCCCCCACCGACTGGCAGATCCAGGTGGTGCAGTTGTCGGTCAGGTACTGGAAGTCGTGGTCGACGACCCGGTCCTCGCCCGCGGGGAACGGCCCGTCGACCACCGCCACGAGCTCCGCGCGCTGCGCCTCGGTGAGCGGCAGCGCGACGCACTCGAACGGCCAGTGCCGCTCGTCCCCCTCCCCCGTCGCCGCCCGCGGCAGGGCGTGGCGGCGGCGCTCGCCCCACACCGTCCGGTCGGTCAGCGGGAAGCGCAGCATCGGGGGCAGCGCGTGCAGGAACGCCTCGCAGCGGCGGTTGCGCTCGGGGTCGTCCATCCAGTCGGTCTCGGGATCTCCGCTGCCCGGTCGCACCGTGACCCGCTCGTAGTAGCGCTCGCCGACCACGAGCCGCATGTGGCCGATGGTGCGCCCCTCCTCGGCGCCCGGCTGCTGGAAGCACAGCTCGACCGGAACAGGATCGCCCGGTGGAGGGTCTGCGAGGGCGACCCCCGGCGGGACGACGGCTCCCAGGGGCAGCCACAGCAGGAGGAAGTACGCGCGCACGGTACGCGAATCATAGGCCACTCGCTCGCGCGCGGGTGGCGGGCTGCGCCGACTGGTACCATGCCGCTGGAGGGTTCGTGGCTCGACTGCCCCGCCTCGCCCTGATCGCCGCCCTGACGTGCGTCGCCGTCGGCCCGGCGCCCGCCGCCAAGTCCGTCGCCGCCTACGAGCACGCCACCCACCTGGCCGGGAACCGCTGGGTGCTGTGGTCCCGGCACGGCGACACGCAGCTGGCCCTGCTGGACACCGACACCGGTGCGGCCCGGCCGCTGCCCTGCGACGGCTGGCGCTGGCCGGTCTACTTCGCCCCGGTGGCCGAGGGTCCGCGGGAGTGGCTGTACGGGATCGACAACACCGGCGACGAGTTCGTCCTCGGCCGCACCGACCTCCTGGGCGGCGGCAACCCCGAGATCATCCGCCGCTTCCCGGCCCGCGGCCCCGGCGGGGTCGGCGGCTGGATCGCCCCGGGCCCCGGCGGCACGTTGCTGATCCCGGTCCACCGCGACGAGGGCTGGTTCGTCGACGTGTTCGCACCCGCCACCGGGGCCACCACGCTGCAGCTGGGCCCCTTCGAGCGGGAGCCGCGCCACGTCGCCGAGTGGACCGACGGGCGCTGGCTGGTGATCGACGGCCGCGGCCTGTGGAGCTGGCCCGACGGCGAGGTCCTGCGCTACACCGTCGGCGGGGCGCCACGGTTCTGGACCGAGCCGCCGCCGGTGCTGGAGCACGGCGTCCCGGAGTGGACCGTGCCGCGCCCCGACGGCTCCCTGTTCCTCGGCTCATGGCAGTACCTCGCCGAGCTCGACGGCGACCGCGAGACGCTGATCGCCCGGACGCACGGCGGGCTCCGCTACCCGGCCGACGGCCCGACCCTCGGCGCCGCGCTGGAGTACCCCGACGACCTGGTGTACGTCGAGGACCGGATCTACCTGTGGGAGAAGGGCGGGCAGCGCCTGCTGCGCCTGATCCGCGACGAGGCCGGCGGCGGCTGGACGTTCCAGACCACCTGGGCCCGCCCGGTCGAGGCTCCCGCCACGATCCCGGCCGGCGCCACCCCTGCCGAGCTGCTCGCCGCGGCGCTGGGCAAGGCCCCGGGCCAGCACTGGATCGTGGACTACCGCTTCGCGCTCGACGAGCTCGACGCGCTGGCCGCGATCCCCCCCGACCCGGCGCCACTGCAGGCGGTGACCGGCCGCTACGCGTCCCCCTTCGGCGCGACGGTCCTCGCCGCCGAGCTACTGACCCGCACCGGCCACGAGCCGCGGCGGTGGCAGCCCGAGCCCGCTCCGTCCACCGTCGAGGGCGTACTCGCGCAGTTCGCGGCGGTGCCCTTCGTGGACCTCGAGAACACCTCGATGCTGTCGTTCCTGCGCCACCACGAGGCCGAGCTGGCCGTGCTCGAGGCCCACCGCGACGACGTGATCCCACGGCTCCTGGAGCAGCGCAGCGCGTCCGCGGCGTACACCCTGGCGCTGTGGGGCGTGCAGGAGGCGGACCCCTGGTTCCGCGAGCTGGCGATGGACCCCACCGAGCACGGCTGGGAGTCGGGCTGCACCTACCCGCGGGCCACCGTGGGGCTCGACGCGCTGCAGCACCTGCACCAGCGGCCGGCCCGCGAGCTGATCGAGCTGCGGCCGGCCGAGCGCAAGCGCTTCCGCGAGCTCGCGGCGGCCAACGAGCAGCGCGAGGGGATGGACCGCCATTGCGGCGAGGGCGGCCACGCCGCGATGATGCTCTACACCCTCGAGGGCGAGGAGGACTAGCGTGCCCGAGCACCCCATCGGCTACTGCGAGCGCTGCGGCGCGCTGGCCCCGGTCAAGCGCGTGACCTTCATGCAGAACGTCGGCGTGATCCTGATGCGGTTCCACAAGGAGGTCTCGGGCAACCTGTGCCGCAACTGCATCGACCAGACGTTCTGGCCGATGTTCCTGATCACGCTGTTCTTCGGCTGGTGGGGCGTGATCTCGTTCTTCTTCACCCTGGTGGCGCTGCCGGTCAACCTGGTGTCGTACGTCGGCGCGCTGAGCCTGCCCAGGCCCGATCCGGGCGCCGGCCGCCTCGAGGGCTGAGCCTGGCGCCTCTGGACCTCTGGATCAGTCGCCGCGATGCGCGGCCCGCCCCGGCTGGAACACCGCCCCGATTTCGAAATAGACGGGCAGCCAGCCGAAGTACCGGTCCGGTATCACGAACCACAGCGCCTCGGGGAACACGGCCCCGAGCTCGAAGTGGAACATCACCGGCCCGTCCCTGGGGACCTCGATGCCGCCGCCGATGGGGAAATGGGGCACGACGTTCAAGTAGATATCGCCGTCTGCACCGGAAGGGTTGCGAAACGGCCAGAGATACACTCCACCGCGCAGCGAGAAAAACGGCAGTACACTCGACCCGGAGCGCTCATCGGCGATGAGGATCCCGACCGTGGTTCGATAGGAGGGGAATGGGTCGGTGGTGGGGTGCTGGCTGGGACCGAAGACCCCATTGCTGATCCTGAGACGCAGATGTCGCGTGATCCGCTCTCCTTGTATCCGCGCCAACCTAGGTTCGATGTCGACCTGAAACCCGAGCCACTCGATCGGCCCCAGGAGAAAGAACGGACCGCCTGCGAATGCTACGCCGACGTTCAGCTGTCCTCGTTCGAGGGAGCGTCGGCTGCCGGTCGGCTCCCCGGCTCGAACGCCGACGACCAGCAGGGCGGCGGCCAGCCCGGCAGCGACGATCGCAGTCCGCTCCGTCCTCATCTGTGTCCTTTGCCAGATTGCCGACGACTCGCGACGCCTGCGCTCATCCCGCTCACGACGCGAACAGCTGCCCGTGGAATGCAGCCGCATTGCGACCTCATTCGAACTCCACACTCGAAGTATCCACCTCGCGCGCGAATGCCCGTTCCATAACCTATACGGTTGGCGTCCTTTCTTCGGATATTCCTTGATCGTATATTACGCATGCGTATAATCCGGATACGGAACAACGACCGAGCGGAGGTCCCCGTGGCCGACGACCTGATCCTCGACTGCCCGTACTACCTGCTGTACCGGGCCAGCCTGACCGTGACCGCCCGGCTCAAGCGCGAGCTCGCCGAGGCCGGCCACGGCGCGGTGCGCCCGGCCTACCTCGGCGTGCTGCTGTGCCTGTGGACCGAGGACGGCCGCCAGACCGGCGAGCTGGCCCGCTGCGCCGGGCTGGAGCCCTCGACGATGACCGGGCTGCTCGACCGGATGGAGCGCGACGGGCTGCTGCGCCGCTCCCCCGACCCCGACGACCGCCGCGCCCAGCGGATCCACATCACCCCCGAGGGCCAGCGCGCCCGCGAGGCGCTGGACAAGGTGGTCACGCCCCTGCTCGACAGCATGATGGCGGACCTCTCCGAGGCGGAGGTCCAGTCCTTCAAGGACACGTTGCGCCAGGTCCTGGCCAACGCCGAGAGGTGACCCATGGGCGAGCGACCGCTGGTCGGCTACACCTGCTCGTACACGCCGCTGCCGCTGATCCACGCCGCGGGCTTCACGCCGTGGCGGATCCAGCCGGGCGACGATCCGTCCGCCGGCGAGGTCCCGGAGCACGCCGGGACCGTGCTGCACGACAACCTGTGCCCCGAGGTCAAGCGCGTGCTCGACCGCCGGCTGGCCGGCGACCTGCCCCCGCTGGCCGGGACGGTGTTCGTCAACAGCTGCGACGCGATGCGGCGGCTGGCCCAGGCGTGGGTCGACGTCGAGCCCCGCGGGCCGGTGTTCCTGATGGACCTGCCGTCGCTGGTCGACGAGCGCGCCGTGCGCTACCTCGCCGGCGTGCTCGGCGCGCTGCAGGCCGAGCTCGAGGCGTGGGCCGGGGCGCCGCTGGACGAGGGGGCGCTGGCCGAGTCGGTGCGGCTGTACGACGACCTCTACCGGGTGCTCGACGAGCTGGCCCGGCGCAGCGCCGCCGGCACGCTGGCCGGGGGGCGCGCCGCGCTGCAGGGCTGGTACAACCGCGCGGTGTCCGACCCCATCGAGGCGGTGCTCCCCGAGGCCGAGGCGCTGCGCGACTGCACGCCGGCCGTCGGCAACGGTGGAGGTCCGGGCGTCCCGCTGGCGCTGTTCGGCAACGTCCTGCCCGACGCCGGGGCGGTGGCGCTGCTCGAGGAGTGCGGGGCCCGGGTGGTGGCCGACGACCTGTGCACCGGCTCGCGGCAGCTGACCCGGGTCGATCCGCGGGGGGACGTCCCGCTGCTGGAGCAGCTCGCCCTGGCGGTGCTGGCCCGCCCGCTGTGTGCCCGGACCCTGCTGGCCGGGGACGCCGACGCGCTGGCGACCCAGGTGGTGGCCGGGGCCCGCGCCGCCGGTGCCCGCGGGGCGATCGCCCACGTGATGAAGTTCTGCGACCCGTACCTGGTCCGGATGCCCGCGATCCGCGAGGCGTTCGCCCGCGAGGAGATGCCGCTGCTGGTGCTGGAGGGCGACTGCACGCTGCGCTCGCTGGGCCAGCAGCGCACGCGGATCGAGGCGTTCGTCGAGATGCTGGAGGGCTGACCGATGTTGCTGCCGTACTTCCAGGCCACCGCCGCCGGCGTCGCCGACAGGCTCGCCACCGGGGACTCGCCGTTCGTCGCGCGCAAGCGGCTGACGCTGGAGCTCGCCCGGCTCGGCGCGCACCTCTACGACGGCAAGCACCGCGTCGCGTGGTGCGGGATCGCCACGCCCTACGACCTGCTCTCGGCGCTGGACATCACCCCGTGCTTCGTCGAGTTCGTCGGCGCCTCGCTGGCCGCCGGCGGGATGGCCACCCCGCTGATCGAGGCCGCCGAGCAGGAGGGGTTCTCCACCGACGCGTGCGCCTACCACCGCTCGGTGCTGGCCGCCGACAGCGCGGGGTTGATGCCCGAGCCGGACCTCCTGATCGGGACGTCGTGCCCGTGCAGCGGCGGGCTCGGCGTGATCCAGGAGATCGCCCGCCGCCACCGCGAGGAGCTGTTCGTGATCCACGTCCCGCCGGACGGCGGCGAGGACGCGGTGGCCTACCTCGCCGACCAGTACCGCGCGATGATGGCGTTCGTCGAGCAGCAGCTCGGCGAGGCGGTCGACCCCGAGCGGGTCCGGGTGGCGATGACGCGGGCCAACCACGTCCGCGAACGGCTCGTGGAGATCTACGCGATGGCCGGCGCGGTGCCCACCCCCGCCCGGCGGCGGGACATGGTCAACCTCGGGATCACCTTGCCGCTGATCGCCGGCACCGAGGCCGGCGTGGCGGTGGCCGACGCCTACCGCGACGAGTTCGCCGCCGGGCTCGCCGCCCGCGACGGCAGCGAGCCGCGCGAGCCGGTGCGGCTGATGTGGCTGCAGAACCGGATCCAGTTCAAGACCACGCTGGAGCAGGAGCTCGCCGAGCAGTTCGGCGCGGTGGTCGTCGCCGACGAGCTCAACGACGTGACCTGGGACCCCGTCGACCCGGACGACCCCTACGAGGACCTCGCCCGCCGCGCGCTGACCTTCCCGCTGATGCTGTCGCCGCAGCGGCGCGTCGAGCACCTCGTGGAGCTGGCGCGGCGCCACGACGTCGACGGCGCGATCAACCCCTGCCACTGGGGCTGCCGCCAGGGCACCGGGACCCGCGGGATGGTCCAGCAGGGGCTCCGCGAGGCCGGGATCCCGGTGCTGAACCTGGAGGTCGACTGTGTCGACGAGCGCAACTACAGTGAGGGCCAGCTCAAGACGCGGCTCGAGGCCTTCGTGGAGATGCTCGGCTGATGTACTACCTCGGGATCGATATCGGCAGCCTGTCCTGCGACGCGGTGATCATCGATGACGACGGCGAGGTCGTGTCGTGGTCGGTCGTGCCCACCGGCGCGCGCAACGCCCTGGCGATCGAGCGCGCCCGCACCGAGGCCCTCGCCGACGCCGGGCTGCAGCCCGACGAGCTCGGCGCGGTGGTCGCCACCGGCTACGGCCGCAACCGCGTCGAGGACCGCCTCGCCGCGGTGACCGAGATCACCTGCCACGCCCGCGGGATCCGCGCGCGGCTGCCCGAGACCCGCGTGCTGGTCGACATCGGCGGCCAGGACAGCAAGGCGATCCGCCTCGACGACGACGGCAACGTGGTCGACTTCGCGATGAACGACAAGTGCGCCGCCGGCACCGGCCGGTTCCTCGAGGCGATGGCCCGCGCCCTCGAGGTCGACCTCGACGACTTCGGCGAGCTCGACCGCGGCGCCAGCGGCAACCTCGCGATCAGCAGCATGTGCACCGTGTTCGCCGAGTCCGAGGTCGTCTCGCTGGTGGCCGACGGCGCCGACGTGCCCGAGATCGTGCGCGGCCTGCACAACTCCGTGGCGTCCCGCACCCGCGGCCTGGTCCGGCGCGTGGCCTCGAGCCTCGACGGCCTGCCCGTGGCGATGTCCGGCGGCGTGGCCCGCAACCCGGGCGTGGTCCGCGCCCTGGAGCAGGCCCTCGGCGTCACGCTGCAGGTCCCCGAGGAGCCCGACACGATCGGGGCCCTGGGGGCCGCGCTGATCGCGCGAGACCGGTACCGCAAGAAGAACGGGTAGGGCGGCGAACGGCGTCGTGGTCTCCGGGCAGTTCTCCGTCGAACATCCCGCATCGCTTGGCGGAGACGTGTCGGAATCGAACCCGGGACGGGGGGGAGCCCGTCGCTGTTCGAGCATGCCTCCTCGGGAGAGGTGCCTGCCGAGTAGGGGCCCCGGATTGCTCCGGGGCCC
>CAZOYV010000292.1:0-10193 GCA_964584075.1 uncultured Rickettsiales bacterium
GGGGCAGCCGAGCCACAGCGCGCCGAGCAGCAGCGGCAGCAGCGCCAGGATGCGGAGATGGTACGTCATGGATTCCTCCCGCCCGGAGGCTAGCGCACGAGCCGGAGGATGTCCTCACACAGCTCTTCCATCCGGTCTCGCAGCTCCGGGCCCAGACCCTCCCGCAGGACATGCACGTCGCGGGCCACGACACCGAGCACGATCAGGTCCCGGGGCAGCTCGGCGTTCATCTGGCGGCCGGCAGCCAGCACGGTGGGCAGATCCACGCCGTGGCTGGGGGAGTCGGCGCGCCGCGGCAGCTGCGTCGGCTCGATCCGCCGCAGCTCCCCGGGCGTGCCTGCGGGGTCGTGCAGCGCGTCGATCAGGACCACCCGCTCGTACCCTGCGATGCAGTGCAGCAGGTCGTACCCGGACACCGGCCCGGCCAGCAGGTCGGCGCTCCCGGGGGGCAGCGCGGCGTGCACGCGGCGGGCCACCACGCAGCCCACCCCGTCGTCGCCGAACAGCTCGTTGCCGAGGCCGAGGATCAGGGTCCGGGAACTGCACTGGCCCACGCGCGTAGTATGGTGACTCCTCGTCAATCCTGTCATCCGCAGGGAGGGATCGATGGCTGGGATCGCCGTCTACGTCTGCGACTGCGCGGGGAGGGTGTCCGACCACCTGGACACCGCCGCGCTACAGACCGCCGCCGCCGAGCTCGAGGGGGTCGCGTTCGTCCACCGCGTGGACGTGCTGTGCTCCCGCGCCGGGCTGGCCGGGATGGAGCAGGAGCTGCGCCGCGCCGGGGCGGACGCGCTGTTGTTCGCGGGGTGCTCGCCGCGGATGTCGCTGAAGCTGCCCGAGGAGGCGCTGGTCGCCGCGGCCGCGCGGGCCGGGATCGACCCGGCGCGGGTCGAGGTCGCCAACGTGCGCGAGGGCTGCGCGTGGCTGCACCGCGACGACCCCGAGGGCGCCGGCGCCAAGGCCCGCGACCAGCTGCGGATGGCGTACGCCCGGCTGGTCCGCGGCGCGCCCTCGCCGGCGCCGGTGGCGCTGCAGCGGCGGGCGCTGGTGGTGGGCGCCGGGCCGGCCGGGCTGGCGGCGACCAGCGAGCTGGCCCGCGCCGGGATCGAGACGGTGCTGGTCGAGCGCAACGAGTACCTCGGCGGCAAGCTGTGCCAGCTGCCGGTGATGTGGCAGACCGAGGGGTGGCCGTCGGTGTGCGAGAGCCAGTGCGTCGGGCCGGTCCAGGCCCGCGACGCGCTGTTCGACCCGGCGGTGACGTTCCTGTGCGGCGCCGAGCTGCAGGCGCTGCAGCGCCACGACGGCAACTTCACCGCGCGCATCGCGCTGCGCCCGGCGTTCGTCGACGACGACCTGTGCATCGCCTGCGGCAAGTGCGAGGAGGTCTGCCCCGAGGTGACGTCCAGCGCGTTCGAGCTCGGCCACGGCGAGCGCAAGGCGATCTCCAAGCCGTTCCAGCGCGCGGTGCCCGACCGCCACGTGGTGCTCGAGGAGGCCTGCACGCGGTGCGGCGAGTGCGTGCCGGTGTGCCCCACTGGGGCGATCGACCTGGACGCCGGGCCGCGCACCGTCGAGGAGCAGGTCGGGGCGGTGATCGTCGCCACCGGGACCGATCCGCGGGACGTGCGGACCGATCCCGAGCTGGGCGGCGGCCACCCCGACGTGATCACCGCGATGGAGCTGGAGCGGCTGCTGGCCACCGGGCTGCGGCGGCCGTCGGACGGCGGGTCGCCGGAGCACGTCGTGTTCGTGCAGTGCGCCGGCTCGCGGGCCGGGATGGACAAGCAGGGCTCGGGCGTCGAGTACTGCTCGCGGACCTGCTGCGCGGTGACCGCCAAGCAGGCCAAGCGGATCGCGGCGACGGCGCCGATGACCGAGGTCTCGATCGTCTACTACCGCGACTTCCGGACCTACGAGCGGGCGCTGGAGAAGCTGTCCCAGGACGTGCGCGGGATGGGGCTGGAGTTCCACAACGGCGAGGTCACCGCGATCGAGCCCGGCGAGGACGGCGGGCTGGCGGTCGAGATCGCGCAGCTGGCCACCGAGGAGCTCGAGGACGCCGGCGCCCGCGAGACGCTGCACGGCGATCTGGTCGTGCTCGCCTGCGCCCAGGAGCCGCGGCTGCCCGCGGCGGCGCGGCAGCTGGGGATGCCGCTGGACCGGTACGGCTTCGCGATCGAGACCCAGCCGCGGATCTTCCGCCCCACCGAGAGCTTCGTCGACCGGGTCTACGTCGCCGGCGCGGCGGCGGGGCCCAAGGCGATCCAGCCCTCGGTGGAGCAGGGCAAGACCGCGGCGCTGGAGGCGATCCAGGCGCTCTCCACGGGACAGCGCCAGCCGCCCAAGCACTGCTCCGAGATCGACACCGCGCGCTGCTGCCGGTGCGGCACGTGCGTCAGCGTCTGCCCCCACGGCGCGATCCAGCTCGGGGACGACGGCGCGGTGGTCGACCCGGGGTTCTGCCAGGCGTGCGGGATGTGCGCGGCGTCGTGCCCGTCGCAGGCCGCGTCGCTGCGCAACTTCGGCGACGCCGCGATCCTGGCCGAGGTCGACGCGGCGTTCCGCGAGCTGCCCGCCGGCGAGCCGCGGATCCTGGTGCTGCTGTGCTACTGGTGCTCGTACGGGGCCGCCGACCTGGCGGGGACCCACGGGCTGACCGCCCCGGCCTGCGCGCGGACGGTCCGGACGCGGTGCAGCAGCTCGGTCCACCTCGGGCTGATCAGCGAGATGTTCCGGCGGGGGGTCGACGGCGTGATCGTCGCCGGCTGCCCGCCCAACTCGTGCCACCACATGTGGGGCAACTGGGTCGCGGACAAGCGCATCGCGCTGTTCAAGACGATGATGCGCGACATGGGGCTCGACGAGCGGCGGCTGCGCTTCGAGTACTGGGGGATCATGAACGACCGCGAGTTCGCCGAGGGGATCGGCAAGCTGCGCGGGGTGCTGCAGGAGCTGGGCCCCAACCCCTGGCTCGACGCCGAGCGCGGCCCGGCGGGGACGGAGGCGGCATGGCTGGCAAGGTGAGCATCGCGGTGAACTGGGCCGCGGCCTGCGGGGGCTGCGACGTGGCGCTGCTCGACCTCGAGGAGGCGTTCCTCGACGTCGCCGCGCTGCTGGACGTCAAGTACTGGCCGGTGGCGATGGACTTCAAGCGCGACGACCTGCGCGCGCTGCCCACCGGCGCCGTCGACATCGGGCTGTTCAACGGCGCGGTGCGGACCAGCGAGCAGGAGTCGGACGCGCGGCTGATGCGCGACCGCTGCAAGGTGCTCGTCGCGTTCGGCTCGTGCGCCTGCTTCGGGGGGATCCCGGGGCTGGGCAACGTCTCCGACCGCGACGGGATCTTCGAGGTCGCCTACGGCTCGACGCCGAGCACCGACAACCCCGACGGGGTGGTGCCCCGGACGAGCACGACGGTGGACGGCCACGAGGTCGGCCTGCCGGCGTTCCACGACCGGGTCCGGGCGCTGCACCAGGTGGTCGAGGTCGACGTCTTCGCGCCGGGCTGCCCGCCGGTGCCCGAGCGGGTCGCCGACCTCGTCGCGGTGGTCGAGGCGTTCGCCGCCGACGGGACGATCCCGCCCCGCGGGGCGTTCCTGGCCTCGGACCGCGGGCTGTGCGACGAGTGCCCGCGGCAGCCGACCCGCGGCACGGCGCGCACGGTGGAGGGCTTCAAGCGCCCCCACGAGCTTGTCCCCGACCCCGAGCTGTGCCTGCTGGATCAGGGGCTGGTGTGCATGGGGATGGCGACCCGCGGCGGCTGCGGCGCACGCTGCATCGGCGTGAACATGCCGTGCCGCGGGTGCTACGGCCCGCTGCCGGCCGCGCCCGGCGCCGCGCCCCCCGATCCGGGTGCCGCGCTGACCACCGCGCTGGCCGCGCTGGCCGGCCCCCGCGGGGAGTGGGAGCTGCCCCCGCACAAGATCGTCGGCCCGGCGCGGACGCTGAAGGACCCGCTGGGCACGTTCTACCGCTTCACGTACCCGATCTCGCCCGCGGGGCGGACCGTGCGCGACACCGGGAAGGAGGACTGAGATGGGCCGCCACATCACCATCTCGCCGATCACGCGGCTGGAGGGCCACGGCCAGATCGACATCGTCCTCGACGACGACGGCAACGTGGAGGACTGCTTCTTCCAGGTGGTCGAGCTGCGCGGCTTCGAGCGCTTCCTGCAGGGCCGCCCCGCCGAGGAGCTGCCGCGCATCACGCCCAAGATCTGCGGGGTCTGCCCCGGCGCGCACCACATGGCCAGCGCCAAGGCGCTCGACGCGCTGTTCGAGGTCGAGCCGCCGCCGGCGGGGGTCGAGCTGCGGCGGCTGTTCCTCGACGCCCACATCGCCCACAGCCACCTGCTGCACTTCTTCGCGCTGGGGGCGCCGGACTTCCTGCCGGGACCGGAGGCGCCCAAGGCCGAGCGCAACGTGCTGGGGCTGATCGCCGCCGCCGGCGAGGACGCCGGCCGGCTGGTGCTGCGCGCCCGCGGCCACTGCCAGCGGATCCAGGGGATCATCGGCGGCCACCCGATCCACCCCGTCGCCGCCGTCCCGGGCGGGATGAGCAAGCCGCTGAGCGAGGCCGAGCGGGACGAGATCCTGCCGTGGACCGCCGAGATCGTGGCCGCCGCGCGGCTGGGGCTCGACGTGTTCCGCCAGCACGTGCTGGGCAACGACCGCTACCGCGAGATGATCACCGGCGACACCTACCGCCACGAGACGCACTACGCCGGGATGGTCGACGACGCCGGCCACGTGGACCTGTACGACGGGCAGGTGCGGGTGATCGAGCCCGACGGCAGCGAGCTGGTGCGGTTCGACGGCGCCGACTACCTCGACCACATCGGCGAGCGGGTGCTGCCCTGGAGCTACCTGAAGTTCCCGTACCTGAAGGCCAAGGGCTGGCACGGGCTGACCGACGGCGCCGCCAGCGGCGTGTTCCGCGTCAACTCGCTGGCCCGGCTCAACGTCGCCACCGGGATGGCGACCCCCGGCGCCCAGGAGGCCTACGACGAGCTGTACGCGACCCTCGGCGAGGACCCCGCCCACGGCACGCTGGCGTACCACTGGGCGCGGCTGGTCGAGACGCTGCAGTGCGCCGAGCGGGTCCACGCCGCGATCCGCGATCCGGAGATCACGTCCCCCGACGTGCGGGTGCTGCCCTCGGCCACGCCCAGGCGCGGCGTCGGCGTCGTCGAGGCCGCCCGCGGCACGCTGTACCACGACTACGAGACCGATCGGAACGGGATCATCACGGCGGTCAACCTGATCGTCGCCACCGTGCAGAACAACGCCGCGATGGGGATGAGCGTCAAGCGCGCCGCGGAGCACCTGATCAAGGACGGCGCGGTGGACGACGCGATCCTAGACCAGGTCGAGATGGCGTTCCGCGCCTACGACCCGTGCCTCGCCTGCGCGACCCACGCGCTGCCCGGCGAGATGCCGATGCGCGTGCGCCTGCTGCGCGGCGGCCGCGTGGAGCGGACGCTGGCGCGCTAGCCCGCGCTACTGCCGGATCGTCCCGAAGTCGAAGACGACGTCCTTGGTCTCGCCGGCCGCGACCTTGACCTCGCGGTTCTTCTTCTCGGTCGGGGCCTTGACCCAGCCGCCGTCGCGGTCGCCGCCGGAGCGGTACCACGCCTGCGCCGAGATCATGTGCTTGCCGGGGTCGACCTTGCGCACCACGCCGCCGGTGTGCTCCTGGTTCACCTTGACGTTGTCGATCCAGAACAGGCACTTGACCGCGCCCGCGCCGGCCACGCTGCCCTCGCACTTCAGCGCGACCTCGCCCTTGTCGCCGGCCGCCTGCACGGTGTCCGGCACCGCCACCAGCACCAGCCCCACGACGGCGATCAACGCCACGATCCCCATGCCGAACCACTTGTGGATGGTCATTCGCGTCACCTCCCGCCGCATGTTACCGCGGGGCGGGGGGTGCGATCACCTGCGACACGGCCCCCATCGAAACTCGATGCCCCGGTCTTCCAGCACCACCCCCAGGTGTCCACGCCGGCAATCAAGTCGTTCCCCACCCCGGCGGAGAATCTTCGACTCGTGTCAGGGCGCCAACCGAACGGGCGAGATCGTGCCCGCGAAAAAAAAAAACTGTGGACCGGTAGCCTCTCGGCGGGAGGTCGTGGACCTCCCCTTGGGGACGCACGAAACCAGGCCGCGCAGACACGGGGATGACGCTCCCGCGAACGACGGGAGTTTGCCCGCTGCCCGGCCCGACAACCGGAGGACACACCATGCACAGAACTGGGGTCGTACTGTCATCACTTCTCCTTGCCCTGCTCCCGGCGATGGGTGCCTTGGCCGAGAACCTGGATGGTCACATCCTGTCCATCGACTCGCCCGACATGGACGACTTCGTCGTGCTGCAGGTCGGCGACGTGGTCCAGAACTCGAAGACCATCGAGATCTGGGTCGAGTTGACCGACAACAAACGCGCGCCCGGTACGTCCAGCTCCGGACCACCGGCGGACGCCGAAGGGACCCTGTATGCGAGAGCCGACGGCGTCGTGATCACCGACGCAGCCCAGGTCTCCGGAGACGGGCTGTACTCGAAGCGGACGCTGGGTGGGGACTGGGCCGAGTTCTCCGAGATCCTCGCGCTGGGGGACACCAACGGCTACGGGTTCGAGATCGCGGTTCCGGAGGCCACCGACGGGCCGTACGCGGTCTACTTCACGTTCTTTGCCGAGGGCACCCAGCCATTCGGGTTCGATCCGGACGCCAGCCGGTACGAGGTCCGGGATGCGCTGCTGTTCGACCTCGACGAACGGGGCAACCTCGTCCAGGCGTACGGCGGCGACCTGGTGTGGAAGAACGCCTTCGAGATCCTGGAGTTCACGGAGGAGCACTACATTCCGGGGAACGTGATGACCGTCCTCGACTCGACGGGGCAGCCCGTGGAGGCGCCACAGCCGTGGCGGGGCTCGCAGATTGGCGGCTTCCCAATACCGCCGGGGGGTTCGTGGAACGAGCAGGTCGACATCGAGGTGTGCTTTTCGGCGATGCCGTCCTGGTCTGCCGAGGGGCAGGGCTTCCAGGGGGACCGCCGGCCCGCGCTGAACTCGACGGCGTGGAACGTGAACAACTGCAACGACGGCTACGACGTGACCCCGTGCTTCAAGGACAGCATGCCGCTGAAACGGATGCGCGTGTACCTGTTCGAGGAGTACGAGGGCTTCTACAGCAAGCCGATCCTGATCCCCGACAGCTACGTGTCCGGACCGGGACCGCTGTACACCGACGACAACGGCTGTGTGCAGCTCGCGTTCGACTGGGGTGAGATCCTCACCAACGTCGAGCCGTACAACCTGTTCCCGGTGACCGACGACTACCCCGACCTGATCGTGACCACGATGTACGAGGGGATGCACCCGAGCCTGACGATGGGAGGGTACCCCGAGACCTACGAGCCGATCTTCGAGATCGCGTTTGCAGTCAGCGACGGTCAAGGCGGCTCCATCATCGACAACGTCGCCCACTCGACCCCGACGATGGACAACGTGGGGTGGTCCGGCGGCTACTTCGGCGGCGCCACCGGGACCGCGCACTTCCCGCTCAACGACTACTACCTCGCTGCGGACAAGAGCCACGACGAGTGGGCCAACCTGTTCCTGATCGCCACCGAGAGCTTCGAGGTCGCGGGGAGGTTCGGCTCCGGGGCGGACCGCGTCCAGCAGGCGTTCTGGTGCACGACCCTGTTCCCCGGCGACGGGGACCCGGCCAACGACTGTCGCAACGACCGGCTCACGATCCTGCACCAGCCAGCGAAGATCCTAACGACCAGGTACCGCCGGACCGGCGAAGACGAGTTCGGGGTCGGCCAACTCGATCTTGGCCCGCTGATCTGGGTCGATCCCGACGGCGCCTACCGCAGCCAGAGCCTCGGCCACGAGATCGGCCACCACGTCCACGACATGGCGTTCCTGCGCGCGGACCTGAGCCAGCACTACAACAGCGAGATCGACACCTTCTCCCACTGGAACGGGCTGGCCAACTGCCAGAAGAACAAGTCCTCCAACCACGGAGACTGGTGCCTGGAGTTCCAGGCCACCGCCACGGTGGAGGGCTGGGCGGACTTCTGGGGCGTGGTCACCTGGCTGGACCCCGACGCCGAGTACGTCCCGAAGGGGGACTCGAGCTACGGAGGAGCCCTCACCGGGATGGACCTGTGGCCGACCGACGGCGCCGGCGACCTGGTGTCGTGCCGCAATCCGATCCAGGCGTGGAACCCCGCCGCCGGGGAGTATGTCGACCTGGCCCATGTGGCGAACTTCGAGGGGCTGGTCAGCAGGATCCTGTGGGACCTGTACGACGTCGACGACGGTGTCGCGGGGAACACGGAGACCCTCAACGACCCGGCTCACGTGCTGAGGTTCGTCGCGGCCTACGATGCGAGCGGAACCCCGACCGACTACCCCGTTCCCCGGGACGATGTCTCGCTGTCGCTGTCCACGATGGTCGACGCGTGGTCGGAGGTGGGACAGCGACTCCACTACTACAATGGATCCGCCAACGAGCTGTCCGTCGGTGGGTCGCTCTTCCCCCTGGAGTTGGCCCCCGCCGAGTGGTCCGAGTGGACCGGCGACACCCAGTTCTACGAGATGGACTGGGACGCCCCCAACCTGGCGGACTGGTACGATGGACTGTACTGGGGCACGGGCTGGGACCAGGGGTACCTCGACGAGGACGTCCTGCGGGCCGGGACGTTCCTGATGGAGTCCGGGTGCCTGTGGACGTTCAACCGTGACTGACCGGACCGACAGTACTGCTGCCGCACTCCTGGCCATGGCGACGATCGTGCTGTCGGCCGCAGCGGGCTGCACGACCGATCCCGGGCCCGATCCGGACCCCGAGCCCGGGCCCTGGGCCACGGTCGGGCCGGGCAGCCGGCACAACTGTGCCATCGACCACGACGGTCGGATCCACTGCTGGGGACGGAACGAGTACCACGAGGCTGAGCCCCCCCCGGGAACGTTCACCCGGGTCGTTTCGGGGTACGACCAGAGCTGCGCGCTGGATATCGATGGACGCGTGACCTGCTGGGGCGATGTCGATGCCGGGTATCCGCCGGCCTGGCCGTTCACGGACATCGACTTCGCGACGGCGGACATCTGCGGTGTCCGGGCCGATGGAGCACTGTCGTGCTGGGGCACGGAAACCGTCACCACCGGGATCCCGGACAACCGACCCTACCGGCAGGTCGCGGTCGGGACCGACCACGCCTGTGCGTTGCGGGAGAGCGGAGAGATCGACTGCTGGGGCGACAACCAGTACGGGTGCACAGACTCGCCCGAGGGGAGGTACACGTCGATCGTCGCCGGCTGGTCCCACTACTGCGCCCTGGACGAGGAGGGCCAGGCGACGTGTTGGGGGAGGGACGACTGGGGAGAGGCGTCTCCGCCGGACACCCGGTTCGTGAAAATCTCGGCCGGCGCGGCCACCAACTGCGGACTAGACGATGCAGGCGTGATCCAATGCTGGGGGACCATGGAGTTGGAGGAGGAGTACAGCAAGTCGCCTCCAGATGAGCAACGAAGGTACCGAGATGTCGGGGCGAGTTCGGGATACGCATGCGGCATCACCGATGACGATTACCTCATCTGCTGGGGGGACAACCTCAACGGCCAGTGCGACGTCCCGGATCTCGACGACTGATGTCATCCTGTTCCGGCGCCCGAGCGTGACCCATCCCGCCGAAACCCAGGTCACGTGTCGACGGCTGGCGGGGGGCCCACGGCACGGGCTGGGACCAGGGGTACCTCGACGAGGACGTTCTGCGGGCCGGGACGTTCTTGAGGGAGTCAGGGTGCCTGTGGCACGTTCAACCGTGACTGACCGGGCCGCCAGTACTGCTGCCGCACTCCTGGTCGTGGCGACGATCGTGCTGTCTACCGGCATGGGCTGTACGACCGATCCCGGGCCCGATCCAGACCCCGAGCCCGGGCCCTGGGCCTCGGTGGGTCCGGGCGATCGTCACAACTGTGCCATCGACCACGACGGTCGGATCCACTGCTGGGGACGCAACGAGTACCACGAGGCCGAGCCCCCCCCGGGCGAGTTCACCCGTGTCGTGTCGGGGTACGACCAGAGCTGCGCGCTGGATCCGGATGGACACGTGACCTGCTGGGGTGTCGCGCGCCACGAACATACTCCCGCCTGAACGCCAGTCGCGCCACGAACTA
>CAZOYV010000293.1:0-10182 GCA_964584075.1 uncultured Rickettsiales bacterium
ACGGACAGTCCATCGCCCCCGGCAGCAGCGCCCGCCCCTGGAGGTTGAGCACACCGAGATCGACGCCGGCGGAGGTCTCTCCGCGCCACCAGCCGCGTCCGGGGGACCCGGGCGGGGCGTTGGCCGGACGGAGCAACCGCCGCTCTCCGTCGAGGACGTCGAAGCCCTCCCGGCGGTCCCAAACGTGGTTGCCGCCGGTGAGCAGGTCGCAGCCGCTCTCGAACAGCTCCTCGCAGACCTTGGTCGTGACGCCGAAGCCCGCCGCGGCGTTCTCCGCGTTGGCGATCACCACGTCGACGGAGAGCTCGTCGCGCAGCGCGGGCAGCAGGGCGCGAACCACGCGACGGCCCGCTCGCCCGACGACGTCGCCGATCAGCAGGACGTTCATCACAGCAGGAAGGCTAGCAGCCCGTCTCGCACTGGCCATTCGGCTGCAAATCCTTCATGCACAGCGCCTTTGGCCGCCGTGATTCGGTCGAATACTCCCGACATGCTCCCTCATTCGACGACCAATCTCGCTGCACCTGACGAATTCTCGCTTCGAACGCCCAATGCGCGACGGGCTGCTAGCGCGCGTACTCGACGGCGCGGGTCTCGCGGATGACCGTGACCTTGATCTGGCCGGGGTAGCTCAGCTCCTCCTCGATCTTGCGCGCGATGTCGCGGCTGAGCATCACCGCGTCGGCGTCCGAGATGCGGTCGTTGCTGACCATCACGCGGATCTCTCGGCCGGCCTGGATCGCGTAGGCCTTCTCCACACCCGGGAAGCCGTGGCTGATGCTCTCGAGCTCGCTGAGGCGCTGCAGGTAGCTCTCCAGCACCTCGCGGCGGGCGCCGGGGCGCGCCCCGCTGATCGAGTCGGCGGCCTGGATCAACGCCGCGTACATCGTGGTCTGCTCGACCTCCTCGTGGTGGCTCGCGATGGCGTTGAGCACCGGCCCCTTCTCGCCGTGCTTCTTGGCGAACTCCGCGCCGATCAGCGCGTGGCTGCCCTCGGCGGTCTGGTCCAGCACCTTGCCGATGTCGTGGAGCAGTCCGGCCCGCTTGGCGAGCTTCTGGTCCAGCCCGATCTCGGCCGCCATCATCCCGGCCAGCTGGGCCACCTCGATGGCGTGGGTCCACTGGTTCTGGCCGTAGCTGGTGCGCCACTTGAGCGCGCCGACGAGCTTGACGATCTCCGGGTGGACGCCGTGGATCCCCACCTCCATGCAGGCCTGCTCGCCGGCCTCCTTGAGCTGCTTGTCGAGGTCCTTCTCGGCCTTGTGGACCAGCTCGTCGATGCGCGACGGGTGGATCCGGCCATCTCGGATCAGCGCCTCGAGGGCGATGCGCGCGATCTCCCGGCGGATCGGGTTGTAGCCGCTGAGGATCACCGCCTCGGGCGTGTCGTCGATGATCAGGTCGATCCCGGTGGCCGCCTCCAGCGCGCGGATGTTGCGCCCCTCGCGGCCGATGATCCGGCCCTTCATCTCGTCGTTGGGGAGCGACACGACCGATACCGTCTTCTCCGTGACGTACTCCCCGGCGTAGCGCTGGATCGCCGTGGAGAGCACCTTCTTGGCGCGCTTCTCCTCCTCCTCCTGCAGCTGTTCCTCGAACGCCTTGAGCCGCTTGGCGAGGTCCTCGCGGGCGTCCTTCTCCACGGCCTCGATCAGCTGCTCGCGGGCCTGCTCACGCGACATCTGGGCGATCTCGACGAGCTTGCCCTCGACCTCGGCGAGGCGCTCCTCGACCTCGGTGGTCTTGCGATCGACGTTGGCCTCGCGGTCGCCCAGCGACTGCTCCCGGCGCCGGGTGTCCTTCTCCCGCTGGACCAGGTCCTCCTCGCGGGCGGCCAGCTTCTCTTCCTTGTTGGCAATCCGGTTGGCGGTCTCCTCGGCGTTGCGGCGCTCCCGCCGCAGGTCCTCCTCGTACTGGTCGCGGACGGACTGGAGCTTGTCCTGGAGGTGAGCCTCGCTCTCCTTGGCGGCCCGCTTGCGGGCCTCGTCGAGCAGTCGCTCCTGCTCGGTGCGCAGCTCCGCGACGCGCTGGTCGCTCTCCCTGCGCGACATCCGCCACGCCAGGAAGAAGGCCAGACCACCGCCGAGGAGGGCTGCTGCCACCGCGATCGCTACTGTGAATCCCACGTGCACGGCACCGGTCCTCTCTGTGGTCCCGGGGGCGACGGGACGTCAGTCTCCTTGGTTTCGTGAGCGGGCGCGAGCGCCCGCTGGCCGTCGCCGCGGGGCCCCGAGCGGGGGGTGGGGGAAGGTGGTCCGGTGCAGGGCGTCCGAGTCCGGACGGCAGGGAGTGCTCCTCTCTAGGGCGGCCCGGCGCCGCGTCCCTGCACTCGCATCTTGGTTCCTATCCGGAGCCGGAGCTCCGGGATCACATTCCCTGTTCCCCTGTCGGGGCCGTCACGCGCCCTCTCGGCTCGCGGCGTGACGGGTATCAAGAACGGCTCGAGGACACCAGGCGCTCGTCGATCGTCGTGATCAAGGCGCGTGTCCTCGCGTCGATATCGTCCTTCAGCTCCGCGTGGTCCCGGCGCAGCTTGACCAGCTCGCTGGCCACCTGCATCGCCGCCACCACGGCGGCCTGGTACGACTGCCCTCCCCGGCCCCCGGTGACCTCGCGCAGGGCCTCGTCGACGACCTGGGCCACGGCCTGCAGGTGCTGCTCGGACTCGTCGGTCCGCAGCGTGAAGCGCTGCCCCAGGATCTCGACCTCGACGGAACGGGTGGGAGTCTCTACCATGACATCTGAAAAATCGCGTAACCTATCGCAACTGCAGCAAAAGGAGTCTAGGTCTCGCTCACCTCGAGTGTCAAGCAGACGCGGGGTCCTGCTCCCCGCCCGCGCCGCCATCGAACAGGGCGTCGGCGAAGTCCCCGGCCACGAAGTCGCGCAGGTCCTCGACCTGCTCCCCGATCCCGATCAGCTTCACCGGGATCCGGAGCTGCTCGATGACCCCCACGATCACACCGCCCTTGGCGGTCCCGTCGAGCTTGGTCAGCACGATCCCGGACAGCCCGACCGCCTCCTGGAAGGTGGCGGCCTGGGCGATGGCGTTCTGGCCGTTGTTGGCGTCGATCACGAGCAGCGTCTCGTGGGGTGCGCCCGGCAGCTGCTTGCCGATCACGCGCTTGACCTTGGACAGCTCCTCCATCAGCGGGAGCTTGGTGTGCAGCCGTCCCGCGGTGTCGGCGATCACGACGTCCACCTCGCGGGCCTTGGCCGCGGACATCGCGTCGTGGACCACCGAGGCCGGGTCGGTACCCTCGTCGCGGCGGACCACCTCGGCCCCGGCGCGCTGGCCCCAGATCTCGAGCTGCTCGATCGCCGCGGCGCGGAAGGTGTCGCCCGCGGCGAGCAGCACGGTCTTTCCCGCGGCCGTGTAGCGGCTGGCGAGCTTGCCGATCGTGGTGGTCTTGCCCGAGCCGTTGACGCCCACGACCATGATCACCAGGGGCCCCTGGTCCACCGTCGCCAGCGTGCCCTGCCCCTCCTCCAGGATCTCGGAGACCCGCTTCTGGAGGTAGGCGCGCACCGCCGCGACGTCCAGCCCGTCGGGCGCGGCGCGCATCTCGTCGCGCACGCCGTCCAGCAGCGCAGAGGTGGTGCGGACACCGACGTCGGCCCCGATCAGGACCTCCTCGAGCTGGGTCAGCAGCGCCTCGTCGACGCGGCTCCTGCCGGTCAGCAGCTCGTCGATGCGGCTGACGAACTGCCCCTTGGTGCGGGACAGACCGCTGCGCAGCCGCGCCAGCAGCGTCGCCTCGGGCCGCGGCGCCGGGACCGGGGCTGCCTCGGGCGCCGCGCCCGGCGGCGGCAGGGTCTCGGTGGAGGGCTCGTCGTCGGGGATCACGCGGCGACGCATCCGCCGCAGGACCAGCGCGCCCCCCGCCACCAGGACGACCAGCCCGACGCCCGCCACGATGGCGAAGATCAGCTCCGTGCTCATCTCGTTCCCGTTCTATTGATCAAGACACGCTCGCGCGCGAGGCACCGCGGCCGCCGCGCTCATCCAGCCGCGTTGTAGGGACTCCGGGCGACGGGGTCAAGCCGCCGGCGCGCTCGGGCGCGACTACGCCGCGACCTCGTCGAGCTTGACCGTCACGAGCTTGGAGATGCCCGGCTTCTCCATCGTGACGCCGAACAGCACGTCGGCGACCTCCATCGTCTTTCGCGTGTGGGAGATGACGATGAACTGGGTGCGCGCCGACATCTCCCGCAGCAGGCCGCTGAAGCGTCGCACGTTGGCCTCGTCGAGCTCCGCGTCCACCTCGTCGAGCAGGCAGAACGGCGAGGGCCGATAGAGGAACACCGAGAACACCAGCGACAGCGCCGCCATCGCCTTCTCGCCTCCGCTGAGCAGCCCCATCGCGGTGAGCTTCTTGCCCGGCGGCTGGACCCGCACCTCGACTCCGGTCTCGAGCAGGTCGTCGGGATCGGTCAGCGCCAGCTCGGCGCCTCCCCCGCCGGTCAGCCGCGGGTACAGCTCGCGGAACTGCCGGTCCACCTGCTCGAACGCCTCGGCGAAGCGCTCGCGGCTGGTGCGGTTGAGCTTGACGATCGCCTGGCGGATCTGGTTCATCGAGTCCTGGAGATCCCGCATCTGGGTCCCGAGATCGTCGTGCTGGGTCTTGACCTCCTCGTACTCCTCGGGCGCCGCGGCGTTGATCTCGCCGATGCGCTCGAGGTCCCGCCGGGTCCTCTCCAGCTCCTCGCGGCGCCGGAGCAGCGCGGCCTCGTCGAGCAGCTGGGCCCACTGGAACGTCACGTGGATCCCCATCGCCTCCGCGGGCCCCGACGACGCGGGCACCCGCTCGCCGCCCCCCCCCGGTCCGTCCTCGGTCTCGTCCTCGTCGTCGTCGCCGAGGGGGCGGGGCAGCGCGCCGCGCAGGGCCACCTCGACCTCGCCCTCGGCCTCGATGGTGGCGAACACCTCGCGGAGGTCGAGATCGAAGTCGCGGCGCAGCTCGTCCCGCAGGTGGCCGAGGCGCTCGTCGAGCACCGCCACCTGGGTCCGCGCCTGCTGCAGCTGTTGCTCCGCGCGGGAGACGTCGCCGCGCAGCCCGTCGAGGGCCCCGTCGAGACGGGCCCGCTCGGCGGCGATCGCGGTGCGACGCTCCACCGCCTCGTGCACCATCGCGCCGAACTCCTCGAGCTGTCGCGCGCTGGCCTGCGCGGCCTCGTGCAGCTCCTCGACCTGCCGGGCCAGGGCCTCGCCGCGCTGACGGGCCTCGGAGCGCTGGCTCCGGCCGCGCTCGATGCGCTCGCGGACCTCCCCGCGGGTCCGGGCGATCTGCTCCAGCCGATCCCGTACGCCCTGCAGCCGCCCGGCGGCCGCGGTGGCCTCGAGCTCGGCCTGGAACGCCCGCTCCTGCAGTCGCTGGCGGCGCTCCCGCTGCGCGCGCGCGGCGACCTCGGCCTCGGCGACCCGCTCCTGGACCGCGCGGTGGCGCGCTCCGGCCTGCTCCGCCTCCCGGCGGGCGGTCTCGAGATCGCCGTCGATCGCGTCGAGGCGCGCCTGCAGGCCATCCCGCTCGCGGTCGACCTCCTCGCAGCGCCGCGTCGCGGTCCGGACCTGCTGGTGCGCCGCGTGCAGGTCGCCCTCGAGGCGCGCTCGATCGATCTCGCCGCGCTGCAGCGCCGCCGCGACCTCGCGCTGCCGGGCGGTGCGCTCCTCGATGGCGCTCGAGATCGCCTCGGCGCTGGCCCTCGCCACCGCCTCCTCGCGCTGCAGGTCCCCGAGCTCGGCCTCGAGCTGGCGCAGCTCTCGCTTCTGGCCGAGGACCCCGCCCTCGGCCGCCTGCCCCCCGGTGACCACGCCGCCGGCGTCGACCGCCGTGCCGTCGAGGGTCACGAACCTCTCTCGCGCGCACGCCCGCTCGTACAGCCGCACCGCGGTGTCGAGATCCTCCACCAGGATCACGTCGCCGAGCAGCAGCTCCGCCACGGCCCGGTGCTCGGTCTCGACCGCCACGCGGTCGATCAGGCGGCCGATCACCCCCGGCCCGCCGGCCGGCTCCGCGGCGAGCACGGGCCGCACGCCGTCCAGCGGCACGAAGCTGGTCCGCCCGCCGCCCTCCTCGCGCAGGTAGGCCAGCGCGCCGCGGCCGTGCTCGAGGCCCTCGACCAGCACGTACTCGACCGCCCGGCCGAGGGCCGCCTCGACCGCCTGCTCCAGCGCCTCGGGGGCCGTGATCACGTCGGCCACGGTGCCGAGGATCCCGCTGCGCGCACCATCGCGCTGCCGTAGCTTCATCACCTCGCGGACGGCCCGGTCGAACCCCTCGAAGCGCGCCAGCACGTCGTCCAGCGAGCGCCGGCGCGCGGCCCTCTCGCGGATCAGGTCGCCCAGGTCCGCGACCGTCGCCATCGTCTCGGCCCAGGCCTGGTTCCGCGACTCGAGCTCCTCCTCGAGCTCGGACAGCGTCCCCCGGGCGGCCACCAGCTCGGCCTCCTGTTCCCGGACCCGGACCTCGACCTCGGCCTCGCGCTGCTGGCTCTCCGCGAGGCGACGGCGCAGCTCGTCGGCCTCCTGCCCCAGCACGTCCCCGCGGACCCGCAGGTCGTCGCGGGTGGCCTCGAGGCCCTCGATCCGCGAGCCCAGCCGCACGCTGGCCTCCACCGCCGCCATGTCACTGCGCTTGAGCTCCTCGAGCTGCCGCTGCACGGCGTCGAGCTCGGCGGCACAGCGATCGAGCTCGTCCTGGCGCTCGTCGTGCTCGCCCCTGCGCGACTCGACCTCGGCGCCGATCGCGCGCTCCTCGTCGAGCAGCGCCTGCTCCTCGCCGGCGAGCGCCTCGGCGCGCCCGTGCGCGCTGCCCACCTCGGCGTCGAGCTCCTCGACCTGCCGCTCGAGGCGGCGGATCTCCTGCTCGGCGTACTCCCGCTGCCGGTCCCGGGTCTGGACGTCGGCGCGCGCGAGGGCCTGCTTCTCCTTGAGCTCGTCCACCGCCGCCTCGGCGTAGCGCAGCTGCTCCCGCTGCGCCTCCAGCGAGACCTGCCGCGTGGTCAGCTCCTCGCGCAGCCGCGTGCAGCGCCCCTCGAGATCGGCCTGCTGGTCGATCCACTCCCGGTAGGTCACGGTGATCTCACGCGTGCGCGCGAGCGCGATGAGGAGCTCGGACTCCTTGCGGAAGGCCCGCAGCCGGCGGTAGCGGTTGGCCTTGTGGGCCTGGCGCTTCAGCGC
Organism: uncultured Rickettsiales bacterium; assembly: GCA_964584075.1. GTDB lineage: Bacteria > Myxococcota_A > UBA796 > UBA9615 > CAYRNR01 > CAZOYV01. The sequence goes on from CAZOYV010000293.1 coordinate 7,181, forward strand.
GTTCATCCTGCGGCGCAGCTCGTCGACGCGGTCGCCGACGCGCAGCAGGTTCTGCTCGGTGGCCTCCAGCCGGCGCTGGGCCTCCTGGCGGCGCGCCTTGTACCCGACGATCCCGGCCGCCTCCTCGATCAGCGCGCGCCGCTCTTCGGGCTTGGAGTTGATCAGGTCGGTGACCTTGCCCTGCTCGATCACCGAGCTGGCGCGGGCCCCCACGCCGGAGTCGAGGAACAGGTCGACGATGTCCTTGCGGCGGCAGCGGGTGCGGTTGATCAGGTACTGGCTCTCCCCGTCGCGGTACAGGCGCCGGCTGACCTCGATCTCGGAGAACCGGGCGTACTTCCCCCCCAGGGAGCCGTCGCGGTTGTCGAACACCAGCGTGGCCTCGGCGACCCCGGTTGCCGGCCGCGCCTTGGACCCGGAGAAGATCACGTCCTCCATGCCCTGGCCGCGCAGGAGCCGCGGGTTGCTCTCGCCGAGCAGCCAGCGGATCGCGTCGAGCACGTTGGACTTGCCGCAGCCGTTGGGACCGACGACCCCCGAGATGCCGTCGGCGAACTGGAAGACGGTGCGCTCGCAGAACGACTTGAATCCGCAGAGCTCGAGCCGCCGAATCCGCATCTGAGACGAAACCCCCGCTACCGCTTCCGCGTCTACGACAGAGCCATCGTCTCTTCATAACACGCGCGCGGGCGCACGAGCAAGAACCAAATGCACGCAAACCCGCATGGTTCCGCGGAAAGAAGCGGATCCAGCGCCCCCGCTCGGGGCTCACTCCCCGGGGGTCTCGCCGGCCTCCTCGGCCGCGGGGACGACGGTGACATCGACCAGCACGGCCTCGAGCCCCGCGACGAACCCCTCCAGGGGGCGCTCTCGCTCGTACAGCGCGACCAGCTCCGGGCCGCGCGTCCGGTAGCACAGCGGGTCGGGCTCCCCCACGTCGGCGCGGAACAGCACGTCCTGGATCCGCAGGTGGGCGTCGGCCCCGTAGTGCCCCAGCACCAGGGCGGCGCGCAGCAGGTCGTCCTCGAGGGCGGCCCCGTCCTCCGAGGCGAACGCGACCTCGATGTGGACCTCCTCGGGCCGCGTCGGGACGCCGGCGAAGTCCGGCTTGAGCACCAGGGCCGCGGCCCGCACCGACCGGACCCGGACGCCGGCGTTGGTCAGGTCGGCGAACAGCACGTCCTGCAGTCCCTGGACATCGCGAAACGGCCTCAGGGCCGGGGGCAGCGACTCGCGAATCCGGATCTCGCGGAGCTCGGGCGAGACCGGAGTGACCACGGCCGCGTCCGTCGCGGGCTCGGCCGCCGTGGCGTCGCTCCCGGCCGTCCCGATCGGGCCCGCTCGGACCTCCGCCTCGGTGGGGTAGGTCCGCTCGGCGCCGATCCGGACCACGCCGTAGATCGACACCGCGACCAGGATCGCGACCAGCCCCACGCTGATCGGGAGCAAGCCCACCAGCCGGGGGCGGGGCTGGGCCGGGACGCCCGCCTCCGGCGCGTCGTGGATCTCGAGGGGCTTGCCCACCGCGCGCTTCTGCTGGACGAACTCCACGAAGCTGGCCGGGAGCTCCCCGGCGGGCTCCTCCTCGCCGCCGGAGTCCGGCGGGGCGCCGCGGTCGCGGGGCGGCTCGATGCGGACCCGCGGCGGCGGGGTGGCCGGCTCGCGAGCTCCCCAGGCCTCGCCGGGCCCCGCACCGTCCGTTGCGTCCGGGTCCGGCGCCAGGTGGTCCCGGCGCGCCTCCCCCCCGCCGAGCCGGTAGCGGCCGCTGCGCGGCTTGCCCGTGGACGGCCCCGCTCCCGAGTCCTCGGGGCGAGGCTCGTCCCCCCGCGAGGCCGGGGTCGCGCCACGGAGCAGCTGCTCGACCAGCTCGTGGTCCTCGTCGTCGTCCTGGTCCCAGACCTCCCAGGGGTCGTCGCCCCCGGCCCCCGCACCCCGCGGCTCCTCGACGTCGAGCAGATCGCCGACCCGGACCGGTCCCGCCGCACCGTCCGGCTGGATCTCGTCGTCGGGCGCGAGCAGGCGATCGCGCACCAGCTCACGCAGCTGATCGGGGCCGTCGATGCGGAACTCGCGCCCCGCCCTGGTGAACGTGTAGGAGGGCATGGAAGTGCAGGAGATTCCTGCGGAAGATCGTAGGTCGGAGAGGGAGGGACGTCAATAAATCCAGATCATGTAGGGCCCCTCGCACTCGATGAGGTAGAGGTCGCTCTCGGCCTCGAGGTAGTAGGTCCCGCTGGTCGTGAAGCTGTACGAGAAGTACGGATCGTCGGGCCAGAAAGGCTCGTCGAGCACCAGCTGGGTGGTGCCGTCGGTGTCGTACAGCGCCAGCTGGGCGTTGAGCGGCGAGCCGATGTCGTAGGCGTCCATGTCGAAGGTCCAGGTCTCGCCGGCGATGGCGTAGAACTCGAACCAGTCGACGTCGTAGTTGATCAGGTCGCACTCCAGGGTGCCGCAGGCCACGTCGTTGACCGCCACGTAGTCCGCCAGCGTGTAGTCGTCGTTGGGCTCGATCTCGACCGTCCCGCAGGCGTTGGTCCCGGTGGTGTACAGCGTGTAGAAGAAGCTCGGCCCGCCCACGTTGCCGTCCTCGTCGTCGACGGTCACGTAGTAGGTCCCGCCGGTGACGAAGATCAGGCTGGTCTCCGGGTCGGCGTTGCCCATCCCGGTCCAGTTGGCCTCGTGGACCATCGTCGAGCCGTCGTCCTCGTAGACGCGGATCTGGCCGTAGAGCAGCGAGCCGTCGACGTCGGCGTCGAGGTCGTAGTCGATCAGCGTCCAGGGGGACAGGCTCATCTCGTACCAGTCGACGTCGCCGGCCGGGTCGATCGTGCCGCAGCGGTAGTCGTTGTTGCCCAGGTAGTCGGCGAGGCTGAAGCTGTCGTTGGGCTCGACCTCGGGGTTGTTGCACAGCGGTGTGGTGTCGTCGTCCCCGCTGTCGTCGTCGCCCGTGTCGTCGTCCGCGGTGTCGTCGTCCGCGGTGTCGTCGTCCGCGGTGTCGTCGT
>CAZOYV010000294.1:0-10162 GCA_964584075.1 uncultured Rickettsiales bacterium
TCCTGCTGAAGGTGCTCGCCTACAACCTGATGCGCCTGCGGGCGGGGCGCCCCGTCGTTCTCGCGTTCTTCGCAGGCGCCTACTGCGACAGCAGGATGCGGATCTCGGCGTCCTGGGTGCCCCTCTGGCGCGTGATCTCCGGAGCGATGGCTCCAGAGCCGGATTCAGCGAAAACCACCGCCCGAAGCCGTCAGACGGGCCCCGATCGCTCCTCAGGGGGCGCGACGATGGCTCTCACCGGAGTCAGGACGTTATTCTCGGCGGGCCTGTGAGTGTTCGCGCGCCTCCCTCCCGAAGTCCTCGCTCGTCGGGAGCGAGGAGCGGACACGAAGGCGCTCGACGAGGCGTTCGCACCCGGTTCGTTCATCGTGCCGTTCACCCATCTCGAGCGGCGCAACGTATCGTGGTTGCAGGGGAAACGGCCGATCCGACCCTTGACGCTCGTGCGGGCGCGTGCTACGCGGGCAAAGGGGAGGGGACGGCGGTCTCCGCTTTCGATAGACTGGGCGGGTCCCGGAGAGGAAGGTGGCCCATGGGGAAGCGACTCCTGCTCGCGATGCTGCTCGGCCTGCTGGGCTGGGCCCTGGCGCTCCAGACGGGGTGCACCGGGTGCGACGACGACGCGGACGACGACAGCGTCACCCAGCAGGGGGACGACGACACGATCGAGGACCTGCCGACCTTCCGCGGGATGTGGGCCGACCTCGAGATATCCTCGTCCGGGGAGATCTGGGTCGCGTACTACGACGCCCTCGAGGGGGCGATCGGGGTGGCGCGCAAGGGCGACGCCTCGGCGGACTGGATCCACGAGCAGGTGGACGGCTACACCTACACCTCCGACGCCGGGCTGCCGGTCAACCCGGGCGATCGGGGCCGCTACCTCGACCTGGCGCTCGACAGCAGCGACGCCCCGCACGCCGTGTACTGGGACGCCGACACCACGTCGCTGATGTACGCCACCCGCGGCGCGGACGGCTGGTCCAGCGTGGTGGTCGACGGCAACCTCGGCTCCCAGTCGGTGGGGACCTTCAACTCCCTGGCGATCGACGACGGCGGCAACCCGGTGGTGGCGTACTACGACGCCAAGGAGGCGGCGCTCAAGCTGGCCCGCAAGGACGGAGGCTGGCAGATCGAGACCGTGGACGAGGGCGAGCTGCTGACCGACGGGCTCGAGGCGCTGCTCGACGAGCCCGACGTGGGCAAGTACGGCCACCTGGTGATCGACGGTGGCAGCTACTACATCGCCTACTACGACGTGGCCAACGGCAACCTCAAGATCGCGGTCGGGATGCCCGGCAGCTGGACGGTGCAGACCCTCGCCGGCGACGGCACCGGGAACGTCGGCGCCTGGCCGTACCTGTTCCCCGTGGGGAGCACGGCGTTCCTGCTGTCGTACCACGACGTGGGCAACCAGGACCTGATGCTGGGGCGGTACGACGGGGGCGCGCTGGTCGACGTCCGGGTGATCGACGACGGCGCGTTCGTCGGGGCCGACTCGGTGATCGCCGACGTCGACGGCCTGCGGATCCTCTACTTCGACGGGCAACACAACGACGTCAAGATGGCGATCGACCAGGGCGGCGGGAGCTGGACGCTGTCGACGCTGATCAGCGACGGCGCCGTGGGGTTCTCCAACAACCTCGTGTACCACGGGGGCAAGATGCACGTCGCGACCGGCAACTACACGACCGGCGACTTCCACTACGAGGCGATCGCGCCCTGACCCGCCTTCGGTCGGACCCCGGCCCTACTTCAGCGACATCGCGGTGAGGATCAGCGCGCCGACCATCACGACCACGACCAGCACCACCCCGACGTAGATCAGCCAGGTGGGCGTCCCCGACGTGCTCGGCTGATCCGGGTAGGTGGTGTCGACGACCGGGAGCGAGGCGTCGGTGCGCCGGCCGACGCCCTGGGACGGGGCGCCGGGGGACCGCTCCTGGTGGACCTGGACGCCACCGGTGCTCGGCGGCGGGGCCGGCACCCCGGGCTCGGGCGGCGGCCCCTTCGCGGGCGGTGGCGGCGGCTCGGGTTGCGCCTGGGGCTGCGGAGGTGGCGGCTGCGCCGGCATCTCGTGCGTCTCGACCATCGACAGGCCACCGCTGATCTCGATGTCCGTCTCGGGGGCGGGCTCGGGTTCCGGCCGTGGCGGAGGCGTCGGCTCCGGCTGGGGCGCCGGCTCCGGCTGGGGCTCGGGACTGCGGCCGAGATCCGGGGCGTCGGGGGCGTGCGGGGGTTCAGCCCGTGCCTCCTGTGGCTCCGGTGGCGGTTCGGGCGCTGCTTGCGCGCTGCTCTCCGGCTGAGGGTGGCGGCCTTGGGGCTCGGGCTCCGGCTGGGGCGCCGGCTCCGGCGCTGGCGGAGGCTCGGGTTCGGTGCGCCCGCGGACCTTGCGGATCCGCTTCAGCCCGCTCTGGGTCGTGCTGAAGATGCTGCTCAGGCCGGGCAGATCGCGGCTCTGCTCCTCATCGTCGAGGGAGTCGCGATCGTCGAGCCCCTTGGGTTCCTCGTCGTCGGGCATGGTCGCCGTTCTGCCTCGGTCGGCCTGGCGATTGTACGCGGTTGCCCCCGGGGGCGCCACCGACGAGGGGGCAGCCTCAGCCGCCCGCGGCGTGGTCCAGCGCGGCCTGCATCGATCGTGAGAACGACTCGGGCGGGACGTAGCCCTGGATCGCCGTCCCCGCCAGCTCGGTGCCGTCCGGCGCGGTGAACACGATCCGGGGCATCCCGGGGACGCCGTACTGCTTGATCAGCGCCCGCTCGCGGTCGTCGAGCACGGTGCAGTCGACGGTGACCGCGACGAACGAGCGGCTCAGCCGGATCACCTCGGGGTCGGGGAACGTCTTGTGCTCCAGCTCGCGGCACTGGGCGCAGTTCTCCGCGGTGAAGTCGAGCATCAGCGGCCGGCCCTGCTGCTCGGCCTCGGCGAAGGCCGCATCGAGGTCGGTCCGCCATGCGATCGCCTCGCCGGCCGGCTGCGTGCCGTGGCCCGCCCCCGCGAGGCGGTCGCCGAGGAAGGCGTTGCCGAGGAACAGGAAGCCGCCCATCACGAGCAGCACCGCCGCGGTCCGCAGCAGCCACGCCGACCACCCGGCCTCGGGCTCCATCGGGGTGAAGACGCCCAGCACGACCCCCCACATCACCAGCGAGATCGCGTACAGCACGCCGAGCACCACCGGCGGCAGGAACCCGGTCGTGCCGACGAAGTACACCGCCGCGACGATCATCACGAACCCGAACGAGTTCTTGACGTGGGCCATCCAGCCGCCCGACTGCGGCAGCTTCTGGATCGCCCCGGAGAACGTCCCGATCACCAAGAACAGCACGCCCAGCCCCAGCGAGAACGCGAACATCAGCAGGAACCCCTGCCACATCGCGAACTGGCCGCTGGCGATCAGCAGCAGCGCCGACCCCACCACCGGTCCGGTGCAGGGCGAGATCACGACCCCGCCGGCGAGCCCGATGACGAACACGCCCAGGTAGCTCTGACCCCCCACCTGGCTCAGCTTGGTGTTGACCGAGGCCGGGAGCGCGAAGTTGTAGAACCCGAACATCCCCGCGGCGAGCAGCAGGAAGAACAGCGCGATCCCGGTCATCACGAACGGGTTGTTGAACGCCCCGCCGAGCACGCCCTCGAACGCCGCCGCGCCCAGCCCCAGCGCGGAGTACAGCGTGGCGATCCCGAGCACGTAGACCAGCGACAGCGAGAACGCCTTGGCGGTGCTCTCGGTCCCGCGCGCCCCGATCACCGCGACCGTGATCGGGATCATCGGGTACACGCAGGGCGTCAGGCTCGTGATCATCCCGCCGAGGAACGCGAACAGCAGGACCAGCAGGAAGCTGGTCTCGGAGGCGCTCTCGAGGGCGGCGGCGAGCCGACCCTGCAGACCGCTGGGCTCGGTACCCTCTTCCGTCGCCGTCGCCGTCGCCGTCGCCGTCGCCGTTGCCGTTGCCGTTGCCGTCGCAGTCGCCGTTGCCGTCGGCGTCGGCGTCGGCGTCTCCGGTTCCGTTGCCGTGGCCGGCTCCGCCTCCTCCTGCGCGTCCGTCGCCGCCGCCGCGTCCGTCGCCAGCTCCGGTGCGGTCTCCGGCTCCGTCGCCTCCGATGCCCCGCCCGCCGCGGCCTTCACGTCCACCGCCAGCACCAGCGAGTCGGTGGTCGGGAAGAAGCACATCTTGGGGTTGCAGCCGCGGTACGAGACGTCGGCGTGGACCAGGTAGCGGCCGGGCGCCATCCCGGCCGGCGCGGCGATCGGCACCGGGATCACGGTGTCGGCGTCGTAGATCCCCACCTCCTTCTGCTCCCACTTGTCGAACTTGACGTGGGGCGCGGGCAGCGCCGGGGCACCGACCTCGAGGCCGGCCGTCTCGGTGACGGCCACCGACGTGTCCTTGTGGTACACGTAGTGCTCGGCGAGGACGTGCAGCGTGATCGGGATCGACGCGCTGGCCCCCGCCTCGACCGAGACGGCCCCGGCCGGCGCGACGGCCTTGAACGGGGTGTCGGCGTCCACCACGGCGGCCCGGCCGAGGGACGCGGGCAAGAGCAGCAGGATCGGGAGCCACGGGAACCACAGCGGCAGTCTGTTTCGCATCGCACTCTCTCTCGACGTGCGGTCAGCCTATTTCATCGTCAAGAGCTGTCAAGCACCCGAGATGGTGCGCGACGATCGTGTCGCGTAGAATCGGGGGCGATGCCGCTCCCACCCCCCAGCGAGGACCAGATCGAGCAGGCCCGGCAGCGCGCCGACCAGGACCCGGAGGAGATCCAGCACCGGGTCCGCCACGCCGAGCTGCTGCGCCGGGCGGGTCGGATCGACGAGGCCGCCGAGGTCTACCGCGCCGCCGCCCGCGCCTACGCCACCGCCAACGACTGGCTCAAGGCGTTCGCCATCGCCCGCTCGCTGCCGCACCTGGACCCCGGCGACACCGAGACGCAGCGCTACGTCACGTCGATGTACCGCCGCCAGCGCGGGGTCGGACGCCGCTCGGCGTCCGCCGACGGGACCGACCAGGCCTCGCTGTCCACGGTCCTCGACTCGCCGCTGCGGCCCGCCCTGGCGCGCAAGCCGCGCTACCCGGTGGAGGCCAGCCGCCTCCCGGAGCTGCTCGCGCTCGAGGTGCTCTCCGACCTGTCGCTGCCCGACCTCGACGCGGTCACCCACCACCTGCGGACGCTGGTCGTCCAGCGCGGCGAGCCGATCTTCCGGGAGGGCGAGCAGTCCAGCGGGATGTTCCTGATCCTGCGCGGCGAGGTCCGCGTCGCGGTGGTCGACGACGCCGGCTGGCTGACCACCCTGGCGACGCTCGGGCAGGGGCAGTTCTTCGGCGAGTTCCGGATGCTCGGCTCGCCCGCGCGCCAGGCGCTGGTCGAGGCGATCACGCGCGTCGAGCTGCTCGACGTCGACGAGGAGCTGTACGAGCTGCTGACGGAGCGCAGCCCCGCGTTCCGGGCGGCGGTCGGGGCGGTCTCGGAACGCCGTCAGGTGGAGAACGTGCTGGCGCGCGCGAGCCTGTTCAGCCGCCTGTCGCCCAACGACCGGATCAAGCTCGCCGCCAGCTTCCAGCGCCAGTCGGTGCGCCCCCACGAGCTGGTCGTCGCGCGCGGCGATCCGGCCGGCCGGATCTGTCTGCTGGGACACGGCAAGCTCGAGCTGTACCAGCGTGACGACGACAAGAAGGTGGTCCTCGCGGAGCTGGTCCCGGGCCAGTTCCTGCGCGATCCCGGGGTGGTCACCGGCGGCGAGTACGGGCTGTACGCGCGCGCCGTCGTCGTCTCCCAGGTGTTCTGGGTCGACCGCACCGTGCTGCTCGAGATCCTGGGCCGGACCCCCGACGGGCGCGAGAGCTTCGAGCAGGCCTTCGCCGAGCCCGAGTTCGAGCTGAGCGCCGACGACATCGAGACGCCCGATCCGGAAGACTCCTTCGCACCCCTCACCTGAACCGGGAGATCCTGCCGTGCCACGGGGCATACCACCCACCGACCACATCGAGACCGTCCACCTGATGGCGATCTGCGGCACCGGGATGGGCGCCTTCGCCGGCCTGCTGCACGAGGCCGGGTTCCGCGTGACGGGCTCCGACGCGGGCATCTACCCGCCGATGAGCACGCAGCTGCAGAACCTCGGGATCCCGCTGATGGAGGGCTTCGGGGCGTCCAACCTGGCGCACGATCCCGACCTGGTGGTGGTGGGCAACGTGATCACGCGGGTCAACCCCGAGGCCCAGGCCCTCGAGGCCAGCGCGCTGCCGTACACCTCGTTCCCCGAGGCGCTCGGCGAGCTGTTCCTGGCGCGGCGGCACCCGGTGGTGGTCACCGGGACGCACGGCAAGACCACCACCTCGGCGCTGCTCGCGGCGTGCCTGCTCCACGCCGGCCGCGACCCGGGCTTCCTGGTCGGCGGCGTGATGGTCGACACCGGGGGCAACTACCGGGTCGGGGCCGAGGGCGCGCCGTTCGTCGTCGAGGGCGACGAGTACGACACGGCGTACTTCGAGAAGACGCCCAAGTTCCTGCACTACCGGCCGCGGACCGCGATCCTCACCAGCGTCGAGTTCGACCACGCCGACATCTACGCCGATCTGGACGCGATCGAGGCCGAGTTCGGCAGGTTCACCGCCTCGCTGCCGGCCGACGGGCTGCTGGTGGCCCGCGCCGACGGGGCCGCCCTCGACCGCGTGCTGGCGACCTCGCCGCCGGCCTGCCCGGTGTGGACCTACGGCCCCCGCGGCGACTGGCGCGGCGAGGTGCTCGGCGCGGGCGACGGCGGGATGACGTTCCGCGTCCTGCAGCGGGGCGAGGAGCGGGTGCGGGCGCGCTGCATGCTGGTCGGCGAGCACAACCTGGAGAACCTCGTGGCGGTCTGCGCGGTGCTGCTCCACCTGGGGCTGGCGGCCGACGAGGTCGCCGCCGCGGTGGAGTCGTTCCGCGGCGTCAAGCGCCGCCAGGAGATCGTCGCCGAGGTGGACGGGATCACGGTGCTGGACGACTTCGCGCACCACCCCACCGCGGTGCGGCTGACCCTGGAGGCCACGCGGCTGCGGTTCGGCCGGCGGAGGATCTGGGGCGTGTTCGAGCCCCGCACCAACACGACCCGCCGCGACGTGTTCCAGGCCGACTACGCGCGGGCGTTCGAGGCCGCCGACCGCGTGCTGCTGGCGCCGGTCGACCACCCGGAGAAGGCCCCGGAGGGCCAGCGGATGGACATCGCGCGACTGGCCGCCGACATCGGGGACCGGGCGAGGACGGTCTCCGGGGTCGAGGAGATCGTCGCGATCCTGCGCGCCGAGGCCGAGCCGGGGGACGTGGTGCTGATCATGAGCAACGGCGCGTTCGGTGGGATCTACCGCTCGCTCCCGGCCGCGCTGCGCGCGCGGGCGGGCGGGGAGGGTCGCTGATGGCGGGGAAGAGGGCCGATCCGGCGGCGCGGGCGATCGAGCGGCTGCGCGCCGAGGGGGGCGCGGCGCGGGGGCTGGCCGGGCTGGTGGTCGAGGACCTGCTGGCGCGGGACATCGAGTCGATCGTCGACCCGGCCGACGTGGCGGCCCGGGTGATGGAGATGCTCCAGGACTTCGCCGCGCTGGAGGAGCTCGACGAGACCGTCGCCGAGCGGGTCCACTGGTGGGTCGCGCGCCTCGAGGTCGAGGACGGCACCCTGGGCGACTGGCTGCGCGGGGATGCGCGGGCGCGGTTCCTGGCGCTGCTCGGGCAGCCGGTCGAGCTGGACCCCGAGCACACGATGGAGCTGCTCGACCACGAGGCGGTGCGGGACCTGGTCCGCAAGGTGCTGCGCGAGACGCTGTCCAACTTCGCCAGGCGGCTGCGCACGCCGCTGCCCGAGAGCAAGCTGCTGTCCGGGATCGGCAAGGCCACCGCCGGCGCGGCCAGGAAGCGCCTCGAAGCGGTGTCGAGCCTGGGAGGCGGCGTCGTCGGCGCCGTGGGTGGCGAGGTCGAGCGGCAGATGGAGCGGCGGATCGGCGACTTCGTGGATCAGGCGGTGGGCGGCGTGCTGCGCCGCATCGCCGAGCACATCGCCGACCCGGCCCGCCAGGAGCAGTACGGCCGGATGCGGGTCGCGGTCGCGGAGCGGGTGATGGAGACCCCCTGCGAGGGGGCGGCGCGGGCGGCGCGGCAGATCGACCTCGACGAGGTGGCGCGGTTCCTCGCCGCCGGCCTGCGCGAGGCCGCCGGCGACCAGCGCGTCCAGGCCTGGATCGAGGACATCGTGGCCCACGAGATCGAGGGGGAGGGGACCCTGCGGGACTACCTGGACCGGCGCGGGCTGACCGAGGCGTGGTCCGACTGGACCGCCACGGTCCTCGAGGAGCGCACCCGCGCGCTGGCCGAGACCGACGCCTTCGCCGCGTGGTTCACCGATCTGCTTCGCTGAGCGCCATCAGCCATCAGCCATCAACCATCAGCCGTCAGCCAGAGGGCTGTCGATCTCCGGAGCCCCTGCCTTCTTAGAGCTGACAGCTGAGAGCTGATTGCTGAATGCTCGAATTCAGTAGTCCGTCATCCCGCCGTCTGCGGTCATGAAGTGGCCGGTGATGTGGCGGGCCTCGTCGGAGCACAGGAACACCACCGCGCCCGCCACGTCGTCGGGCTCGCCGATGCGCTTCAGCGACTGCTGCTCCAGGACCTTGCCCTTGATCTCCGGCGTGTTGACCAGCACGAACGAGAACTGGGTGTCGATCACGCCGGGGCCGACCGTGTTGACGCGCACGCCGCCCGGGCCCCACTCCTTGGCCGTGACCTTGGTCATCATCGCCAGCCCGGCCTTGGTCACGCCGTACAGCCCCAGCCCGAACATCGGGTGCAGCGCCGCCACCGAGGCGACGTTGACGATCGCGCCGCCGCCGCGCTCGATCATGCTCCTGGCCACCCGCTGGGACAGGAAGAAGTGCCCCTTGAGGTTGGTGGCGAACATCGAGTCCCACAGCTTCTCGCTGGCGTCGATCACCGGCCCGAACACCGGGTTGGTGCCCGCGTTGTTGACCAGGATGTCGATCGGGCCGTAGTGCTCCTCCACCGCGTCGCACAGGGCCATCAGCTGGTCGAGCTTGCCGTTGTGCGCGGCGAACGGGAACACGTCCCCGCCGTCCGCCGCGATGGCCTCGGCCGCCGCCTGCACGCCGTCGAGCTTGCGCGAGCTCATCGCCACCTTCGCGCCCTCGGCGGCGAGCCGCCGCGCGACCGCCTCGCCGATGCCCCGGCTGGCGCCGGTGACCAGCGCCACCTTGCCCTCGATTCCGTTCATCGTCGTCCTCCATCTCGGGGTCGTCCGAGCCCGTGAGCGTACCACCTCGCGGCGCTCCGCGGGCTCCGCCTGCGCCCGCGCGCGGTGACGATCGCGCGGCACGCTTGACGCGGGGGTCAAAATGGTTAGCTTCGTGCCCATCGTCCGACCGATCCACACACCTCGAGGAGAACGACCGTGACGGACAAGCGTGTGTACTACTTTGGCGGGGAGAAGGCCGAGGGCGCCGCCGCGATGAAGAACCTGCTGGGCGGCAAGGGCGCCAACCTGTCCGAGATGACCAACCTGGGGCTGCCGATCCCGCCGGGGTTCACGATCACCACCGAGGTCTGCACCGAGTACCAGCAGCTGGGCCGGCTGCCCGTGGGGCTGATGGACGAGGTCCGGCTGCACCTCGGCCGCGTCGAGGGCATCATGGGCAAGGCCTTCGGCGACAAGGGCAACCCGCTGCTGATGAGCGTCCGCTCCGGCGCCCGCGTCTCGATGCCCGGGATGATGGACACGGTCCTCAACCTCGGCCTCAACGACGACACCATCGAGGGCCTGATCGCGTCGTCCGGCGACGAGCGCTTCGCGTGGGACAGCTACCGCCGCCTGGTGCAGATGTACGGCGACGTGGTGATGGGCGCCGACCGGGAGAGGACCGAGGAGCTGATCGAGGCCCGCAAGCAGCTCCGCGGCGTCGAGCTCGACACCGAGCTGACCGCCGAGGACTGGCAGGCGCTGACCGCCGAGTTCCAGCAGTGGGTCCTGGACGAGACCGGCAAGCCGTTCCCGCTCGACCCGTGGGAGCAGCTCGAGGGCGCGATCGTCGCCGTGTTCGCGTCGTGGAACATCCCGCGCGCCCGCCGCTACCGCGCCGAGCACCACATCCCCGAGGACTGGGGCACCGCGGTCAACTGCCAGGC
>CAZOYV010000295.1:0-10154 GCA_964584075.1 uncultured Rickettsiales bacterium
CCGGTCTCAGGACCGGCCCTCCGCTACTCTACCGCCTCCGTCCGTGACGGACGCATTCTTCCTTTGCGTTGCCGTCCGTGACGGACGGCCCCCTTCTTCCCCGTCGCCAAAGTCCTTGTGGAGAGGTCCCCCGGCTTTCGAGGGGCGATCGGGGCGGATCACGGCGTCTGGGGCGGCAAGGGACGATCGGCCGAGAGCCGGGTCGTCCCGGAAGCGGGCCTCGGGGGCGTGGCGTCAGTTCAGCCCATGCCTCCTGGGGCTTTAGGGGCGGATCGGGCGGCTGGTTCGAATCGACTTCCCGCTGACGGTGGCGGCCTTCAGCCCATGCCTCCTGGGGCTTTGGGGGCGGATCGGGCGGCTTGTTCGAATCGACTTCCCGCTGACGGTGGCGGCTTTACCACCTGGCGTCGATCAGTTCGACCTGGACCTGCTTGGCCTCGCCGGCCTGGAGCATCGAGGCGTGGGTCGTCTTGGTCTCGCCGGCGGCGATGTCGGTGGTGTCCACCGAGAACGCGCCGATCTCGCCGCCCTGGCCATCGAGCACGGTGACCAGCGCCACGGCCTGCTCGATCGGGCGGCCGGCGCGGTTCTCGAGCTGCAGGTCGACGTGGAGGTTGGTGCCCTCCACGCGGGTGGACTCGACGGAGACGGCGAGGAACGGCTCGACGTCGAGGGTCCGCGACGCCGAGCTCTCCTTGGGGCGCAGCCAGATGTTCTGCTCGACGGGGTCGATCGTCAGCAGGTAGCCCTGCCACACGTTGAGGCCCAGCAGGCCGACGGCGTCGCCGATCGCGCAGGGCTCGCAGACCCAGAACGCGACGCCCTCGCGGCGCTGATCGCCGAGCTCGACGTGGTCGACGAGCAGCAGCGGGCCCTCGGTGGCGCCGGCCGCGGTCTGCATGGTGCGGCGCGGCGCGTCCGGGCCGACCTGCAGGCCGAGCTGCTTCAGCGCGCCGCTGGACAGCGTCGAGTGGGTCGCGCCGGTGTCGAGGATGAACGGCACGCGCTCGTGGCCGTCGATCGTGGCGTGGACGATCATGTGGCCGCCGTGGGACTCGAACGGGATCGGGTTGCCGAGGGTCAGGGTCTGGGCGCCGTCGTCGGGGCCGGCCGGCGCGGCGGTCTCCACGGCGTCGACCTCGGCGACGGTGGCGCCGGTCGCGGGCTCGGCGGGGGTCTCCGGGGACCCGGCGGCGTCGCCACCGGCCACCGGGCCGTCGCTCGCCGGCGCGTCCCCGTCCTGCTCCACGACGCCGGGCTCGCGGTCGCCGACGGCGCGGGCGACCCACTTGAGCGCGCCGATGCCCTCGTCCCGCGCGGCGTCGACGAACGTGGTGGGGTGCTTGATCGCGGTCCACAGCAGCACCGGGGCGGCGATCATCGCCGCGAGGGTCAGCCACGAGAACCGGGCGTTGCCGCCCATCTTCTTGGCCTGCCGGCGGATCAGCACGTAGAACGCGGTGGGCACCCCGGCGGCGAGCAGCAGCCCGGCGACGAGTTGGAACCACCCGCTGGGGATCAGCTGGCCCATCCAGCGGGCGATCACGAGGAACGCGGCGAACACGGCGATCCCGCGGATCACCGCCCACGCGATGCGCCAGGCCAGGGCCCGCTTCTTCGCGGCGGCCTCGTCGGTGTCCTCCCCGCGGCGGGGTTCCTCGGCGGCGGCGTCCGGCTGCTCCGGGTCCTGCATGGTGCCCTCTCGGCTGCGTACGTCCTACCCTACGGCGGCTCCCCGCCGGGCATTTCAGGCCGGGTCGTCCGAGCCGCCGGCGTCCGGCGCCGGGCTCAGCGCGACCTCGACGACCTGGTCGATGCGCTCGACGAGGACGTACTCCAGCGTCTCGCGCAGCGGCTCGGGGATGTCGAGCAGGTCCTTGTCGTTGGCCGCCGGCAGCACGACCCGGGTCAGGCCGGCGCGCCGGGCGGCGAGGCACTTCTCCTTGAGCCCGCCCACCGGCAGGACCTTGCCCCGCAAGGTGATCTCGCCGGTCATCCCGAGGTCGCCGTGGACCGGCCGCCCGGTGAGCAGCGACAGCAGCGCCACCGTCAGCGGGACCCCCGCCGAGGGACCGTCCTTGGGGATCGCGCCCGCCGGGACGTGGACGTGCAGGTCGCTGTGCTCCCAGAACGCCGGGTCGATCCCGAACCGGGCGGCGTTGGCGCGGATGTAGGTCAGCGCGGCCTCGGCCGACTCGCGCATCACGTCGCCGAGCTGACCCGTGATCTTGTAGTTGCGGCCGCCCTCCATGCGGCTGGCCTCGATGAACAGGATCTCGCCGCCGGTGGGCGTCCAGGCCAGCCCCACGGCGACGCCGGGCAGGTCCATCCGCTCGGCGATGTCGGTGTGGTAGCGCCGTGGCCCGAGCAGGTCGGTCAGCCCCTCGGCGGTGACCTCCACGCGCCGGGTCTCCTTGCGCACGATCCGCCGCGCCGCCTTGCGGCAGCAGCGCGCGATCTGGCGCTCGAGCTCGCGGACGCCGGCCTCGGCGGTGTAGCTGCGCACCATCTGCTGCAGCGCGTCGTCGTCGAACGCGATCCGCCGCCGGTCGAGCCCGTGGTCGCGGATCATCCGCGGGACCAGGTGATCGCGGGCGATGCCGAGCTTCTCCTCCTCGGTGTAGCCGGGCAGCTCGATGATCTCCATCCGGTCGTGGAGCGCCGACGGGATCGTCTCGGCGACGTTGGCGGTGAGCAGGAACATCACCTGGCTGAGGTCGTACGGTACCGCCAGGTAGTGGTCGGTGAACGCACTGTTCTGCTCGGGATCGAGGGCCTCGAGCAGCGCCGAGGCGGGATCGCCGCGCACCTCCTGGCCGACCTTGTCGATCTCGTCGAGCATCATCACCGGGTTGCACGTCCCGGCGCGTCGCATGCTCTGCAGGATCCGGCCCGGCAGCGCCCCGATGTAGGTCCGGCGGTGCCCGCGGATCTCGCCCTCGTCCTTGACCCCGCCCAGCGAGATGCGCACGAACTGGCGGCCGAGGGCGCGGGCGATGGAGCGGCCCAGCGAGGTCTTGCCCACCCCGGGAGGGCCCATGAAGCACAGGATCGGGCCCTTCATGTCGGGCTTGAGCTGTCGCACCGCCAGGTACTCGGCGATGCGCTCCTTGACCTCGTCCAGGCCGGCGTGGTCCTCGTCGAGGATCTTCTCGACGCGCACCAGGTCGCGGCGGTCCTTGGTGACCTCGGACCACGGCAGCGCCAGCAGCCAGTCGAGGTAGGTCCGCGAGACGGTCAGCTCCGCGGCCTCGGGGTGCATCCGCCGCATCCGCTCCAGCTCGAGCTCGGCCTCGCGCCTCGTCTCGTCGGGCATCCCGGCCGCGTCGATGCGGGTCCGCAGCTCGTCCAGCTCCCGCTCCTCGGCCGGGGCATCCCCCAGCTCGGCCTGGAGCACCCGCAGCTGCTCCTTGAGGAAGTACTCGCGCTGCTGGCGGTCCATCGAGGCCTGGACCTTGGCCTGGATGTCGCCCTCGAGCTGGGCCACCTCGCGCTTGTGGGTCACCTCGTCCAGCGCGGCGCGGAGCCGCTCGGTGACGTCCTCGAGGCGCAGGTAGGCGATCAGGTCGTCGCGCGACGGCGCCAGGTTGCCCACCACGTAGTCGGCGAGGTGGGACGGCTCGTCCAGCGGCGGCACGAACTGCTCGAGCTCCAGCGGCAGGTTGCCGTGCAGCGCGAACCAGGCGCGGAACGCGTCGCGGGTGGCCTCGGCCAGCGCCCGCTGGTGTCCGTCGGCCGGCAGGTCGAGGTCGTGCTCCGAGAGCTGCACGACGGGGGATGGTTTGGCCGTGGCGATGCGGCCGATGCGGACCCGTACCCGCCCCTCGACCAGCACCCGGAGGGACCCGTCGGAGAACCGCAGCACCTTGTGCACGATCCCCAGCGTGCCAACGTCGTGGAGGTTGGTGCGGGCCAGCGAGTCCCGGTCGGGGTCGCGGACCGGCACCAGCGCCACGGGCTGCCGGTCCTCGGCCGCCTGCTGGACGATGCGCGCCACGCGGGGCAGCCGGACCGACACCGGCGTCAGCGAGCCCGGCAGCACGATGCCCTCGAACAGGGGGAGCAGCGGGGCCGTCTCGGGGATCGCGGGGCCGTGCGACACGCTCACCTCACCCACAGCGGGAAGACCCGCCCCCGGCGGCTGACCAGCAGCAGGTGCCGCCCCGGCTGGCGGACCAGGGTCGCGAGCCGCTCCGGGTCGGCGATCGGCTCGTAGTCGATCTCGATGATCACGTCGCCGGGCTGGAGGCTCCCCGCGGAGGGCCCGTCGGGCTCCACGGCGGCGACCGTCACGCCGGTCCCCGCCGCCACGCGTGCCCGCAGCCGGTCCTCCTCGGTGGAGGTCCTCACGGCGATGCCCAGCGACGGCATGAAGACCTCGCCCAGCCTCGTCAGGGCGTCGTAGTCCCCGACCTCCACCGCCAGCGACAGGGGCTCCCCGCCGCGCTCGAGCTCGACCGTGACCCTGGTCCCGGGCGGGGTCAGGCCCACCACGCGCGAGACGTCGCCGGGCTCGTCGATCGGCTCCTCGCCGAAGCGCAGCAGCGTATCGCCGGGCTCGAGCCCCGCCGCCGCCGCGGGGGTGTTGTCGAACACCCGCGCGATCTCGACCCCCTCGCCGTGGGGCTCGTCGTCGCGCGGGGCGAGCGTCACGCCCAGGTACCCGCGGTGGAACTCGCCCCGCTCCATCAGCACGGGCACGACCTTCTTGGCGATGTCGATCGGGATGCAGAACCCGATGCCCTCGGCGTTGCCCAGCACCGCCGTGCTGATCCCGACCACCTCCCCCGACAGGTCGAACAGCGGGCCGCCGCTGTTGCCCGGGTTGATCGCGGTGTCGGTCTGGATGAAGTCGAACAGCAGCTCGTCGTCCCCGGACGGCCGGCCGATATAGCTGACGATCCCGGTCGTCAGCGAGTGGTTGAGCCCGAACGGGTTGCCGATCGCGAAGACCCACTCCCCGACGCGCAGGTCGGCCGAGCGGCCGAGGACCGCCGGCTGGAGCTGCAGCTCCTCGTCGCTGTCGATCTGCAGCAGCGCCAGATCGGTCCCCTCGTGGGCGCCGAGGACCCGCGCCGGGAAGCTGCGCCCGTCGGCCAGCTGGACGTGCATCTGGCGCGCCCCGCTGACCACGTGGTGGTTGGTCAGCACCGTCCCCTCGGGGGTCAGGATCACGCCGGACCCACGGCTCTCCCGCAGCGGGGTGTAGGAGTCGAGGCCGAAGAACCGGCTGCCCAGATCCGGATCGGCGATCAGCACGGAGACGTTGACCACGGAGGGGGTCAGCTGCTCGTAGAGCTGCGAGAGCGTGGGCAGCTCGCGGTCGGCGCGCTCCCCCGCGTCGGTCACGAAGGGCACCACCACGGCGGGTCCCTGGCTGACCTCGATCTCCTCGGGATCCTCCCCCCCGAGCAGGTCGTGGACCAGGGGTGCGAGCCACAGGCCGGCGACGAACGTGACGACACTGAGTACAATGGCCCAGTGGCGCTGCATGATGGCCCCACTGTAATGCAGTTCTACTCGCGCGTGCCAGGGGGCTAGAATTGTCGCCTTGCGGGGGGGAAGACGCCCCCGCGAATCCCGGAAACCAGAGGAATGTTCGAGCCCGTCCGCTTCGGCAAGTACCTGCTGCTCGACAAGATCGCGACGGGCGGCATGGCCGAGGTGTACAAGGCCAAGTCGTACGGCGTGATGGGCTTCGAGAAGCTCCTCGTGATCAAGAAGATCCTGCCCCACCTGTCGCGCAACAAGGACTTCGTGTCGCTGTTCATCAACGAGGCCAAGGTCTCGGTCTCGCTGAACCACGCCAACATCGTGCAGGTCTACGACCTCGGCGTGGTGGGCGCGGACTACTACATCGCGATGGAGTACGTGCACGGCTCCGACCTGATGCGCACCGCGCGCCGGGCGGCGCAGACCGGGCAGCCGCTGCCGATGGAGCTGTCGTGCTTCATCGTCGCCGAGATGGCCCGCGGGCTGGACTACGCGCACAACCTCAAGGACCCCTCGGGGCAGCCGCTGGAGGTCGTCCACCGCGACATCTCGCCCCACAACGTGCTGCTCAGCTACGAGGGCGACGCCAAGCTCACCGACTTCGGGATCGCCCAGGTGGGCAAGGATCTGGCCAGCGAGGAGGGGCGGATCGCCGGGGGCAAGTTCGCCTACATGTCCCCCGAGCACCTCGGCGCGGCTCCGGTGGACCACCGCAGCGACATCTACTCCACCGGGATCGTGCTGTTCGAGCTGACCACCGGGACGCGGCTGTACGCGGGGATGAGCGTCGAGGACAAGAAGCGGGCGATCCTGGACGGCACGATCCCGCGCCCCTCGGCGGTCAACGCCGCGATCCCGGCTCGTCTCGAGCAGATCATCTTCAACGCGCTCGCGCGCGATCCCGCGCTGCGCTACCAGAGCGCCCTGGAGCTGCAGGACGACCTGATCGCGTTCCTGTTCGAGTCGGGCCAGCGGGTCAACCGCGTCGACCTGGGCAGCGCGCTGAAGCGGATCTTCCACGAGGAGTACGAGCGCGACGCGTCCGCGGGCTCGGTGGTGAACAACTTCGATCCCGAGTTCGACCGCCTGGCGCAGTCGCAGCCGAGCGGTCCGAGCATCGTCGACGAGGGCTCGGTGCGGGGCAGCTCCACGGCCTCGCGGTTCACCGCGTCCGCCGTGGGGGGGCTGCGCAAGCGGCGCTGGACCGCGCGACAGCGGGGGACCCGGTCCACCGCCGGTGATGGGGAGCCCGCGGCCTCGCAGCCGACGCCGGCGGCGCGCCGGAGACGCCGCCCGAGCGAGACCCGGCAGAGCCACGCGCAGGGAGCGAGCAAGCCCGACGACGTCTCCGGCGTCAGCGCGCTGACCCCGTCGCTGGAGAGCGGCGGGCTGGTCGGCGACGAGGCCCAGCGGCTGGATCGCCTCGCCGAGGGAGAGCGGCGCGAGGTCTACGTCCTGGCCGCCGATGTCGTCGGCCTCGAGGACCTCTCGGTGCGGATCGACGAGGAGGACCTGCTGCGCTACAACGTGCGCCTCCTGCGCGCGGTGCTGTCGGTGGTGCGGCGGTTCAAGGGGGCGCTGGACCGGTTCTACAACGATCGGCTGCTGATCTTCTGGGGCCTGGGCAAGGCCGGCGCCCACGACTTCGAGCTGTGCCTCGACTGCGCCGCAGAGCTCGCCGACCTGGGGCGCAAGGTCGCGGTCCCCGGGGCCGGGGGTGCGCGGCTGTGCCTCGGGATCCACCGGGGCTCGCTGGTGGTGGGGGGCAAGGGCCGCCGGCTGCGTCGCTTCGTGCCGCTGGGGGACACCCTCAAGATGGCGATGCGGCTGAGCGAGATGGCCCAGCCGGGCGAGGTGCTGGTCAGCGACCGGGTCGTCAGCCAGACCGAGGAGGACTGGCGCTTCACCCCGCTGGAGCCCCGCGAGATCAAGGGCCGCGAGCGGCCGGTGCTGCTCCACCGGCTGGCGGAGACCCACGAGCCGTCGGTGGAGGCGGCGCTGCCCGAGGGGGGGGCGTGGATCGCGCGCGGCGACGAGCTGCTGGACCTGGCCCGAGCGCTGGACCGGAGCGAGGACGGGGAGACCACGCTGCTGGCCCTGCGCGCCGAGGACGGCGCCGGCAAGACCCGGTTCCTGCGGGAGATCCAGCGCCGGGCCGTCGAGCGCGGCTTCGCGTTCTACGTCGGTCGCGGGCGCTTCCACCAGGGGCAGGACCCGCTGCTGGCGATCCGCGACGTGCTGCGCCAGATCATGCAGCTGGAGCCGGACGTCGACCGGGACGAGCTGCGGGCCGGACTGTCGCACCTGCGCGATCGGTACGAGCTCCGGGCCATCGAGCTGCACCTGCTCGGATCGATCTTCGGGGTCGAGTACCCCGATTCGAACCTGCGCTACCTGGCCGGCGATCAGCGCCTCGCAGAGCTGTTCCGGGCCCTGACCCAGCTGCTGCGCAGGATGGCGGAGGACCAGCCGAGGGTCGTGGCGATCCAGAACCTGCCGTGGACCGACCGGATGACCCAGGAGTTCGTGCGTCACCTGCACCGCAGCACCGCGGACGTGCCGCTGCTGATCGCGGTGACGCTGCGCCCCGAGGACTCGCTCCAGGCGGATCGCGAGGCCGGCCGGCTGGTGGAGTCGCGGCTCGGGACCCTGTCGCGATCGGGGCTGCAGGGCTTCACCTGCGAGTTCCTCGGCGTGCGGCGGGTCCCCGACGAGCTGGTCGACTTCGTGATGGAGGCCAGCGGCGGCAACGCCCTGTTCGCCAAGGAGCTGCTGCGCAGCCTGCAGCGGGACGACGTGATCGAGATCGGCGGCGGGGCCGCGGTGGTGACCGGGCGCCTCGTGCGCTCGGCGGTGCCGGACTCGGTCCAGGATCTGATCAAGAGCCGGCTCGACGCGCTGAAGAAGTTCCAGCGCCTGACGCTGGAGGTCGCCTCGGTGGTGGGGCGGGTGTTCCCCATCGACCTGTGTGCCGAGGCGCTGCGGTCCGACCCCGAGGAGATGGAGAGCACGCTGGAGTCGCTGGTGCGGACCGACCTGATCCGCGCGCGGACCGGCGAGGGCCCGACCGCGGTGTACCGCTTCCGCAACATGCTCACCTGGGAGGTGACCTACCGCGGGATCCTCGCCGCGCGACGGCGGGAGATGCACACGCGGGTCGCCGAGGCCCTCGAGCGGCGCCAGGCGGAGCAGGACCGGGGCAACCACGAGCTGCTCAGCAACCACTTCAAGGAGGGCGGCCAGCTGGCGCGCGCCGCGCACCACGCCGAGCGCGCCGCGGAGGTCTACGCCGACAACGACTACGACCAGGAGGCGGTGCGCTGCTACCAGCGCGCGATCCTGTTGCTGCGCTCGATCCGTGGGGACGAGGCCGACGAGGGCGACGTGCACCGCCGGCTCTCCGGGATCTACACCCGGCTGGCGGAGCTGCACGCCGAGGCGGGCGACATCGGCGAGGCCAAGCGACACGGCAGCATGGCGATGGACTATGCCGCAGAGGTCGAGGCGCCGACCCAGGAGGCGCGGGCGCTGCTGGTGATGGCACAGGTCGAGCACCGCCACGGCAGCGACGCGATGGCGACCGCCTACCTGGCCCGCCTCGAGGAGCTGGTGGACAAGCTCCACGATGGTAGGCTCGAGGCCGACGTGCTGTGCCGGCTGGCCGACATCCTGGTCGAGCGGGGAGAGCTCCCCGCCGCCCGCCGCACGCTGCGGGCCGCCCTCGAGGCGATCCGGGGCGCGGGCCTGCCGCTGCGCGAGGCCGAGATCCAGGACGCGCTGGGCCGGGTCCAGCTGCGCGAGGGTGACCTGGACGCCGCGACCCGCAGCCTGGGCGTCTCGCTGAGGCTGGCGCGCCAGCAGGAGGACAAGTCCCTGCTGGCCCGGATCCTCGACGACCTCGGGACCGCCCAGCAGCGGCTGGGCAACCATCGCGAGGCGCTGAAGTGCTACGAGGGGGCCTACCGCGTGCGCAAGGGGATCGAGCACAAGCCGGGCATGGCCACCGACCTGCACCACATCGGCGAGGTCCACCTGCGGTCGGGCGATCTGGCCAAGGCCGCGCGGTACTTCCGGCGCGCCAAGAACATGGCGCAGGACGGAGGATCGGACCCCGGCGTGGCGCAGGCCGAGGTGTCGATGGGCTACGTGCGGTTCCTGCAGGGCGATGCCGAGGAGGGGCGCGATCAGCTTCGCCGGGGCCTGCAGCTCGCCGAGGAGGCCGGGCACGCCGCCACCGTCGCCGCCGCGCGCGCGCTGCTGGCGCGTGCGTTCCGCCGGATGGGCGACGAGCAAGGCGCCCGCGAGCTCGAGGAGGCCGCGCACGAGGCCGCCGTCCAGGCCGGCGCTCCCGATCTGATCCAGCACCTGCCCGACACCGACCAGATCGGCACGTCGCTGATCACGTCCTCGATGTCGATCGTGTCGTTCGATCCAGAGGACTGACCCCGACGACCAGCCCGCCCCAGATCTGTATCAAGAAACAAGACCCCCGCGGCGCGACGAGACGTCCCCCAATCCCGCCCCCCGAAGCCGCCCGGACTCCCAAGAGCCAGACGGAATGCCCGGACCGGTTGCCGGAATTCAGCTGCCGGCGCCCGCGCCGGCCAGCTGCAATTCCGGCGTGAAACGGACACTCCCGTCATACGGAGGATCGGCAGCGG
>CAZOYV010000296.1:0-7776 GCA_964584075.1 uncultured Rickettsiales bacterium
AGCGCCGCGGGGGGCGCCTGGGCGGTCCGCGCGGGCCGGGGCGAGCCGGCCCGCAGCGCGGTCGCGACCGCGTCGGAGACCAGCCGGTAGACCCTGCGTGACTGCACGAACCGGACCTCGGACTTGGTGGGGTGCACGTTGTGGTCGACCTGGTCTGCGGGCAGCTCGAGGAACAGCACCACCACCGGGAAGCGGCCCTTGGGGACCACCGAGCGGTAGGCGCCGAGCACCGCCCCGAGCAGCAGCCGGTCGCGGACCGGCCGCCCGTTGACGAACAGGTGCAGCCCGTTGCGCGCCGAGCGGGTCAGCTCGGGCCCCCCCACCAGCCCCCTCAGCGTCACGCCCGCGTCCTCGTACCGCACGGGGCGCAGGGCCCGCTCCACGGAGCGGCCGAGCAGGTCGCCGACCCGCCGCGCCAGGTCGTCGCTGGCGGGCGCGCGGAGCACCTCGCGGTCGGCGTGGAACAGCTCGAACGCCACGTCGCAGCGCGCCAGCGCCAGCCGCGTCACCGCCTCGACGACGTGGCCGAGCTCGGTGCGGTCCGCGCGCAGGAAGCGCAGGCGCACGGGCGTGTTGAAGAACAGCCGCCGGACCCGCACCTCGGTACCCGGCACCGGCGGCGCGTCGCGGACGTCCTCGAGCACGCCGCCGTCCAGCGACAGCTGGGTCCCGGCGGGATCGCCGTGGCGGGCGGTGCGGATCTCGGTGCGGCTGACCTGGGCGATGGAGGGCAGCGCCTCGCCGCGGAAGCCCAGCGTGTGGATCGAGAACAGGTCGTCGGGACCGCGGATCTTGCTCGTCGCGTGGCGCTCGATCGCCAGCAGCGCGTCGTCGCGCCCCATCCCGCAGCCGTCGTCCTGCACCGCCACCAGGGTCTTGCCCCCCGCGCGGACCTCGACCCGGACGCGGGTCGCGCCGGCGTCGATCGCGTTCTCGACGAGCTCCTTGACCACCGAGGCCGGGCGCTCGACGACCTCGCCCGCGGCGATCTTGTTGATCAGGGCGTCGGACAGGACCCGGACAGGGGCAGCGGCGGTCAAGCGTCCTCCCAGGAGCGCGCGCGGAACGGTGCTGCGGGCACGCGGGGCAGCCATTATAGCCCGCCGTGACCGGGGGCCGGGGGAGTCCGTTCCAGTCCCCGGGGACCCCGCCGCTGCATTGCCGCGACGAGCCCGTTCCTGGTACGTTTGGCGCAGCGACGGGTGGGTCGGAGGCGGCGCCGCGGGCCGACCCCGGAGGGCCGATGAGGACGCTGTCTCGTGCATGCATCGTGGCGTTGCTGGCCCTGGCTCCGCTGGGACCCGCGGTCGCCCAGGAGTACCGCTCGGTCAAGCTCGCCGACGGACGGACCTACGTCGGCGAGGTGACCGGCACCACGGCCGCGGGGATGACCCTGCGGATCCCCTCGGGGGAGATCCTGATCCCCTTCGAGGCGGCGCCCGAGATCAGCCCCGCCACGCGGGACGAGGTCGCCGCCCAGCCCCCCCTGCCGATCGTCGTGCTCGACGCCCGCGGCAGCGGCGACCTCGAGGACCTCGCCGCCGCCCTGACGACCTTCCTGGCCGACCGCGCCGCCGCGATCCCGCACACCGACGTGACGCGGGCCAGCGACCTCGACGCCGGCCAGCGGTCCGCGCTGGCCGGGTGCGGCCAGAGCGTCCCGTGCATGCTCCGCGCGCTGCAGGGCAGCCCCGCCCACTTCGCCGTGGTGCCGGTGCTGTCCCACCACGAGGACGGACACGAGGTCCGCCTGATCGGGCTCGACGTGCCCGGGAAGCTCGAGGCCGGGCGCGGGGAGTTCGTGGTCCTCGGGGAGCTGGGCGCGGTCCCCAACGCGGCGCTGGGCGCGATCCACGAGGCCCTCGGGTTGACCCCGCTGGAGCCGATCGCGGAGGACGCCCCGGTGGTCCTCGCCACCGCGGGCGGCGAGAAGGTCGACGACGGGGCCGACGGCGCCGCTGGCGGCGACGGCGACGTGCCCGACGGCGCCGAGCTGATCGGGGACGGCGGCGAGGACGGCGCCGCGGGCGAGGACGGCGCCGCGGGCGACGACGGCGCCGGGGGGGACGCGCGCGTCGGCGGAGACCGGCGGACAGGCGGCTCGGCGGCCCGGGTCTCGCTGCCGCGGTCCGACCTCGAGCGCAAGCGGCGGGTCGCCCACGGCCTGGGCTTCGTGCCGTTCCCCGGGCTCGGCTGCGCCCACCTGCAGGACCCGGGCGGGTTCGTGCTCAACCTGCTGTTCACAGGTGGCGCGGGGTACGGGCTGGTGTACCTGTTCGGCGCGGTCTCCCCCTCCGCGCTGGGGTTCTACCTGCCGGCCGCCGCGTCGGCGTACTTCGTCGCCAACGTCCTGATCAACCAGATCGCCACGGCGGTGGCCTACCGCCGGATCGAGACCGGGCTGGCCGACGCCGGGCGGCCGGACCGCGCCCGCCTCCCGGTGCCGCTGGTGTACGGCGTGACCGACCCCGCCGACGGGCGGGCCACCGCGGTGCAGCTGGGCATCACGTCGCGCTGGTGAGCGGACGGCGCGCGCCCGCTGCCGGGAGCGTGGGAGTCGGTGTGGGATCGGCCGCGCTACTGTAGCGCGATCACGCGGCGACGCGTCTCGCCGGACTCCAGGTCGCTCAGATCGATGGTCTCCTCCTGGATCGGGAAGCCCTCGAGCTCGACCCGCAGCTGGTGCTTGCCGCGCGTGATGTCGATCGTCACCGGCGTCTTGCCCTTGCGCACGCCGTCGACGAACAGCGTGGCGCCGGGCTCCGGGTTGGTGAACACCGTCAGCTTGCCGATCACGTCCGCGACGGACTTCTCGAGCGTGAAGTCGACGAACACCGACGCGCTCCGCACCTCGACCGACTGCTCCTGGGCGACGTGCTCGGCCATCTCGACGCGGATCGTGTGGGTCCCGTAGGGAAGGTCCACGGTCAGCGGGGTGGATCCCTTGGGGCTGCCGTCGACGGTGAACGAGGCGCCCATCGGGTTGGAGGACACGGTGACCTTGCCGGTCAGCCCCGCCGTGTCGGCCGGGGTCGGCGTCTCGGGCTCGGGTGGGGTCGGTGTCTCGACCTCGGCGTCCCCGTCGTCCTGCGTGACCTCCTCGGGCGTCTCCTCCTCGGTGATCTCCTCGTCGGTGATCTCCTCGTCGGTGATCGCCTCGTCGGTGATCGCCTCGTCGGTGATCGCCTCGCCGGTCACCGGCTCCTCGCCGGTGGCGGGCTCGACATCGCCCCCGGCGGTGCCGTCCCCCGCG
This sequence comes from uncultured Rickettsiales bacterium, assembly GCA_964584075.1. GTDB lineage: Bacteria > Myxococcota_A > UBA796 > UBA9615 > CAYRNR01 > CAZOYV01. The sequence goes on from CAZOYV010000296.1 coordinate 3,254, forward strand.
GCGGTCGGGACCTCGTCACCGCCGTCGGTCGCGGTCCCCCCGTCGGTAACCGCGCCGCCGCGGCCCTCGAGCAGCCCGGGGAGCACCAGGAAGCCGCCGAGGCCGAGCACGATCACCGCCGCGACGCCGACGACGATCCACAGCACCGCGCCGCTCTTCCGCTTCTCGGCGTCGGGCGGGATGCTCGTCTCGTACAGTGGGTCCTGGAACGCCTCCGGGCGGTCCCCGGCACGGCCGGACGCGGCGGCGGCGGCCGGGGCCTCCTCCTCCTCCTCGTCCTCGATCACCATCTCGGTCGAGGTCTCTTCCGCGTCGTCCTCGTCGCCCTCCTCGTCCTCCTCGGGCAGGGCCGGGGGCTTCTCCATCGACTGCGTCTCGGCCCGCTCCGCGCTGGTCTCGAGGTCCTCGGGCGGCCCCTCCCCGTCGTCCGCCGGGGGCGTCTCCGCGGCGGCCTCCGCCGGGTCTGGTGGCCCTGCTCCCGGGTCGGCGGGCGTCTCGTCCTCGGCGGCGGCGGGCTCCTGCTCGGAAGGCTCGGGGGTGGCCTCCGGCCGGTCCGACGCAACGGCGGGCTCCGGCTCCGGCCGGTCCGACGCATCGGCGGGCTCCGGCTCCGGCCGGTCCGACGCATCGGCGCGCTCCGGCTCCTCGGCCGCCGCCCCGTCGACGTCGTCGGGCTGTGGTGCGGGCCCCTCCACTGCCGGGGCCTCGGAGGCGACCTCCTCGGGCGGTGGCGGCTCCGAGGCGGTCTCCGCGGCCGCCGGCCCGGGCTCCTGCGGGGCCTCGGCCGTCGGTGGTGGCGGCTCGGCGGGTGCCTCGGGCGCCGGCTGCTCCGGCGGTGCGGCCGCAGCGGCGGCCCCGGGCCGCTCCTCGGGCGGGATCGGCCACGGCTGCCCGGGCAGCGGCACCGCGAACGGATCGACGCCGAGGTCCTCCTCGCGGTCCTTCTCGTCGTCCAGCGGCGAGGTCAACCCGCCGGGAACGACCGTGATGCCGTTCTCGGGGGCCAATTCGCCCTGCGGCGCGACGACCGCGGGCGGCTCGGGGACGAGCTGATCGGGGTCCATCTCCCCGGACGACAGCGCGTGCGCGTCCGGCGGCAGGAACTCGGCGCTGGTGGAGGCGTCCGCGACCTTCTCCGCGGCCGGCTCCTCGGGCTCCGTGGAGTCCTCCTGCCCCACCGACTCGAGGGGCGACCCGTCCTTGAAACAGAACTCGATGTCGTCCGCGTACTCGCTCTTGCAGATGGGACAGATACGCATCAGCAGCTACCCCGGGACTCCCGCTCGGCTCCGGCCCTCATCACGACACACCCGTCGCCATCTCCGCCCTGGCATCCCCGCCCGAGCCGCTCCGCAACTCCACCACGCGCTCGACGAGTCGCGGCAGCACCTCCCCTGCGGTCCCCTGCAGGAACAGCTGGGGATACTCCCTCGACAGCGAGGTCTCCATCACGTCTACCACGATCACCGGCTTGCCCCGCAAGGCCACCTGCCGAGGAATCGCCGCCGCAGGGTACACCTCCGCCGAGGTCCCGACCACGAGCATCGCGTCGCAGCGATCGGAGTCCCGGCTCGAGGCCAGCGCCGCGTCCTGGGGGATCGCCTCGCCGAACAGCACCACCGCGGGCTTCAGCGGGGCCCCGCAGTCGCAGCGCGGCGGGATCTCGTCGACCGCGTGGCCCGGCGGGTAGCGGCGGCCGCACTCGACGCAGTGAAGGTGCGCGTGGGTCCCGTGGAACTCCCGCACGACGCGGCTCCCGGCGCGCTGGTGGAGCCCGTCGATGTTCTGGGTGATCACGGCCCGCAGCAGCCCGATCCGCTCCAGCTCGGCCAGCGCGACGTGGCCCGGGTTGGGGCTCGCCGCCGCCAGGATCTGCTCCACGGCGAGGAACATCTCCCAGCTGCGCTCCGGGTGCTCGAGGAACGTGTTGATGTGCGCATACTCCATCGGGTTGAACCGCTCCCACAGCCCGCCCGGGCTGCGGAAGTCGGGGATGCCGCTCTCCACGGAGATGCCCGCGCCGGTCAGCGCGATGACGTGCCCACAACGGGCGAGCGTTGCTGCCGCCGCCTCCAGCGTCTGTTCGGGCAGCCCGCCGCTCAAGTGATGGAGCTTCCTCTCGTGACGGGGCCCATGCGCGGCACGCGCGCCCGTACCGTGGATTCGCCACAAGTATGCCACAAACCGTCGGCGCGGTTCATCGCACCGGGGACGCGCCCGTCACCCGGGCGCGGGCGCGATCAGTCCCGCATCAGGTGCCGCGAGATCACGATGCGCTGGACCTGGTTGGTGCCCTCGACGATCTGCATCACCTTGGCGTCGCGCATCATGCGCTCCACCGGGTACTCGCGGGTGTAGCCGTAGCCCCCCAGCACCTGGACCGCGTCGGTGGTGACGCGCATCGCGGTGTCGGTCGCCTTGCACTTGGCCATCGCAGCGACGTGGCTGTAGGGCTTGCCGGCGTCCTTGAGCCCGGCGGCCTGCATCACCAGCAGCCGCGACGCCTCGATCTCGATCGCCATGTCGGCCAGCATGAACCCGACCCCCTGGTGTTCGCCGATCGGCTGGCCGAACGCCTCGCGCTCCCCGGCGTACTGCACCGCCGCGTCGAGGGCCGCCTGCGACAGGCCCACCGAGGTGGCGCCGATCGTGATCCGGCCCGAGTCCAGGGCCTGCATCGCGATCACGAACCCCATCCCCTCCTCGGCCAGGAGGTTGTGGGCGGGCACGCGGACCTCGTCCAGGTTGATGATCGAGGTGTGCGACGCGCGCATCCCCATCTTGTCCTCGGGCTTGCCGAACGAGACCCCGTCCCACGCCGACTCCACGAGGAACGCGCTGACGCCCTTGGCGCCCTTGCCCCCGGTGCGCGCCATCACGACGAACAGGTCGCCGGCGTGGCCGTGGGTCGCCCACGCCTTGGAGCCGCTGAGCACGTAGTCGTCGCCGTCCCGCGTGGCGGTGGTCTTGAGCGCGGCGGCGTCGCTGCCGCACGAGGGCTCGCTGAGCGAGAACCCGCCGAGGATCTCCGCCGCCGCCAGCCGCGGCAGGTACTGCTGCTTCTGCGCCTCGGTGCCGAACTGGGCGAGGATGATCTGCGGCAGCCCGTTGACCGCGACCGTGACCGCGTACGACGGGCTGACCTTGGCGATCTCCTCGAGCACCACCGCGTACTCGACGTAGCCCAGGCCCAGGCCGCCGAACTCCTCGGGGGTCGGCACCGCGGTGAACCCCAGCTGCCCCATCTCGTGGAACAGCTCCTTGCGGAAGTGGCTGGCCACGTCGTCCTCGGGGACGGTGGGCAGGATGCGGTCCTCGGCGAAGCGCCGCACGCTCTCGCGCAGCGCCTGCTGGGTCTCGTCGAGCACGAACGTCATGGCTGGACTCCTGGCAAGCGTTGGGTTCGAAGCCGGAACGGGAGAGTATGACCGATGTCGGCGGGGGACGGGAGGGGGGCCCGGCGGGGGGCCCGCGCCCGACGGGCGGCTACAGCTCCTCGAGCGCGAACGTGCCGCTGCCGATCACGCCCTGGAACTCGCCGTAGAACTCGCCGTCGATCGTGCCGGCCCCGGCGTCGTGGCTCCCCGTCGTGGGGAACTCCTGGTCGCCCAGGTAGCCGGTGGTGTCGTGGTAGATCAGCACGCCCTGGAGGTCGCCGTTGTTCTCGGCGCACTCCAGCGAGAAGTCCACGGGGAACGCCCCCCAGTCGCCGAAGTCCATCTTGCACGAGGCCGACCCGACCAGCATCCCGCCCGACAGCTCGGCGGTCATCGGCCCCTGGCACGGAGCCTGGATCCAGCCCCACACGTCCAGCACCATGTCGATCGTCCCGTCGAACGACACGGCACCGCTGTCGTCGTCGCCCATGTCGTCGTCCGACACGTCGTCGTCCCCGGCGTCGTCGTCCCCGCTGTCGTCGTCGCCGGCGTCGTCGTCCCCGGCGTCGTCGTCCCCGGCGTCGTCGTCCCCGGCGTCGTCGTCGGCTCCGTCGTCGTCCGATGCATCGTCGTCGTCGGGGGTGGTCAGCGACCCGGCGCAGCCCCACGTGAGCGCTGCGAGGAGCATCCAAAGGCTGATCGCGATGGTCCGGCCCATCTCCATATCCTCCTCCGCTGGTGCGGTTCCTCCGGGTCGGGACGCTAGCAAGTCGCCGGTGGCGTTGTCCACCGTTGCATGCGCCCCGACGGGAAAACTGACGCGGCGTTGACCGAGACCCACCCGCGGGGGAGACGCCACCGGTGGGCCTGCCCCCAGACACCGTCTGCCCCTCTCCGTCGCTCACCGGCGTCCGGGTGGTGGGCCGCTGCCCGACCCGACTCGGAATTGCCGGCCCGCGCGGCAATTCGTCGCACCCACGGGCTCCCCGCCGCGGGAATTGCCGGCCCGCGCGGCAATTCGCCTCACCCCGGGCTCCCCGCCGCGGGAATTGCCGGCCCGCGCGGCAATTCGCCTCACCCCGGGCTCTCCACCGCGGGAATTGCCGGCCCGCGCGGCAATTCGTCGCACCACGGGCTCCGCACCGC
>CAZOYV010000296.1:7876-10111 GCA_964584075.1 uncultured Rickettsiales bacterium
CTCCGCACCGCCGGATTTGCCGGCCCGCGCGGCAATTCGTCGCACCCACGGGCTCGCCGGCGCTGGGGGGGTCGCCTGGCACGGTCGCGTCCTGTTCACCACACCGGCCGGGGGTGTCCGGAGACCGTTCGATTCCCGGACGGGGTGTCCGAAATCCGGTCCATCGCGGTCCGCACGGCGGAGGGGGAATCGGTCGCATGCCCCCCGGAGAGGAGGCGCTGGCGGGGATCGTGTGGCCCCGTCCCGGGACTGGCATGGTCCGTGCTCTCCGTCCGGGCACGGAGGTGATCATGCCGATCGTTCATCTGACTGCGGCTCTACAGAGCGAAATCTCCACGGACCTGCTGGAGGGCCTCTGGCGGGCACGGTGGATGGCGTTGCGCAGGGCGTTTCCGCGCTGTCTGGCCGCGGCGCTGCGGAGCGATCACACCCACCTGGTGCGCCACGACGACGAGCCGGAGCGGGCTGCGTGGCGGTTCCGCCAGGCGGTGCTGTGGTCCACGCCGGCGCGGCTGCGCTCGCTGTGGCGGTTCCCGACGGTGCCGGTCCTGGTGCGCGATCGCAACCACCTGTACAAGACCGTGCGATACGTCCTGCGCAATCCCCTGGCGGAGGCCGGGGTCACGGACCCGGTGCAGTGGCGGTGGTCGACGATGCGAGACGTCGTGGGAGCGTCGGTCGATCCGTGGTGTCCCGCCGAGTTCCTGGCCCGGGCGATGGGCCGCAGCCCGGGCCCCTTCGCCCGCTGGTGCCACCCGTGGGCCGCGGCGGGCGCAGACGGAGATCCGGCCGAGGTGCGGCCCCTCGTCGCGGCCCCGCCCAGGGCCGTGCCGGCGGTGGGTCTCGGCGCGATCCTGGCTGCCGCGATGGAGGCCACGCGCTGCAGCCCGAGGGACCTGCTCCGCAAGCGGCTGCCTCGATGGCTGTTCGTCGCGCTGGCCCGTCACCAGGGCTGGCGCGACCCGGCGGCCCTCGCCGGTGTGATCGGCGTGCGGCCCGGATCGGTGCGGCGGATCGGGCGCGGCCTGCCTCCGGCGGCGGTCGGGGCCGCGGCGCTGTGCCTCGGCGATGACCGCCTGCGAGCGAGCCTGCCGACGACGCAGCTCGGGCCAGACGTTCACCGCGGCCTGCTGGACCGGCGGCGCGGTGCGGCAGCGACCCTTGACGCCGGGGTCTGAAATACGGCAAGAGCACGGGCGCCAGACGCACGTGGGAGGGAGACACCATGACCGACATCATCGCGAACCTGCGCCCGTGGACCGGCACGCTCGCCGTGCTCTCGGCGCTGCTGCTGCCCCTGGCGGGCTGCCCGGAGCCGGAGCCCGAGGACGACGACGACACCACCGACGACGGCGACGACGACACGACCGACGAGATCGGCGGCGAGATCGAGGCCGTGGCGGTGCTCGACTTCGGCTACCAGGAGGTCGGGACCGAGGGGACCCTGGCGTTCGAGATCCGCAACGCCGGGTTCCTGCCGCTGGAGATCTACGCGGTGAGCGTCACCGGCATCGAGGCCGGGATCTTCACGGCCGACTTCGACCAGCCGGCGACGCTGCCGCCCCAGGAGCCCAGCGTCTACGTCTACGTCCCGGTCTCGTTCACGCCGGGGGAGGCGATCCCGTACGGCGCGACGCTCGAGGTCCAGTCGTCCGACCACCGCTACGAGCCCGGCGACCCCTACGTGGTCGATCTGTCCGGCACCGGCATCGTCGACGCCGACGGGGACGGGTACTTCAGCGACGAGTCGTACGCCGAGACCGACGCCGACTGCGACGACGGCGAAGCCACGGTCTGTCCCGATCCGGAGCAATGCCCCGAGCTGTGCAACGGCGTCGACGACGACTGCGCCGGCGGCCCCGGCCCCGACGAGGTCGACACCGACGGCGACGGGGTGATGGTCTGCGAGGGGGACTGCGACGACGGCGACGACGCCGTGTACCCCGGCGCCCCCGAGATCTGCGACGGCCTCGACGACGACTGCGACGGCACCCTGCCCGCCGACGAGCAGGACGCCGACGGCGACGGGGCGGTGCCCTGCGGCGGCGACTGCGACGACGGCGACGCCGCGCTCAACCCCGCGGACGCCGACGGCGACGGGATCTCCAGCTGCGACGGCGACTGCGACGACGCCGACGACGCCGTGTACCCGGGGGCCACCGAGGTCTGCAACGGCACCGACGACGACTGCGACGGCACCCTGCCCGCCGACGAGCAGGACGCCGACGGCGACGG
>CAZOYV010000297.1:0-9976 GCA_964584075.1 uncultured Rickettsiales bacterium
AATGCCAGTCAGATCAAGGGCTTGTGGGGGTGCAACCGAATCTGGACGCGGTAGGCCGTGGGGACCGTTTCTCGTGGAAATTCATGCACTTGGCCGTTTACGTTGGGGGTGTGGTTGGGCGGAAGACCGGCGGATGGGCCGGGAGCCCGAAGAGACGCAGACCCGAAAGGTGAGGCGGACATGACAGGCGAGCTCGAGAAGGCGATGAAGGGCGACAAGGTCAGCGACAAGCAGGCCAAGACGGCTCTGGGCCAGGCGGTCAAGAAGATCGCCAACCTGACCAAGAAGGCGGACGGCAGCTCGCTGGCGCTCAAGGAGACCGGCGGAGCGGTGCTGTCCACCGCGGAGACCCAGGGATCGCTGTTCCTGGCGTCGATGGCCGAGGGGTACCTCGGTCCCGACAAGATCAAGGTCGGGGCGGTGGACGTCCGGGCGCCGCTGGCGTTCGTGGGGGTCGGCTGGGGCCTGTACGAGGTGATGACCGGCAAGTCCGGCGGCACCCACGCGCTGGCGCTGGGCAACGGCCTGCTGGGGTCGTGGCTGGCGTCGGTGGGCGTGCAGGCGGGCAAGACCCTGGCCGAGAAGAAGGCCGGGGGCGCGGCGACGACCACGCTGCCGCCCGAGCCGACGCCGGCGTCCGTGCAGGGTGAGCTGCTGCCCCCGTCGCAGGCGGCGCTGCCGTCGCCCAGCCTCCTGGGGGACTTCGGCTCGCCGATGCGCGAGGTGCTGCTGACCCCCGAGCCGCTGGGAGACGACGAGGACGACGAGCCCTACGGCCGGCCCTCGAGCGAGGCGCACCGGCGCCACGGTCGGGGCTCGAGCGAGGTGCGCCGTCCCCGCGGGCGTCCCCGCGGTGGGTCGAAGAAGGGTGGACGGTTCGTGAGGGCGCGCAAGCGCTGAGAGAGAGAAGCAACCAACGGCTGGCGGTAACGCCAGGGTGCCGAGGGAGCGGACGGACGCGGCCTGGGTGACACCAGCGAGGAGAGCAAGGCGATGAGCAAGAGGATCGTTTCGCTGGGCTACGCCCGAGTCCACTTCGACACGGTGGGTCGCCACCTGCTGGTGGACACCGACACGCTGCGCCACCGCCCCGTGGGGGCGCGCCAGGACGACGAGGACGACGACGACCTCGGGGCCGAGGAGTTCGGGTACGACCCGTACGACGACTTCGGCGACGACGACGACGACTTCGGCGACGACTGGGACGACTTCGGCGACGACTGGGACGACTTCGGCGACGACGACGACGACGACGACGACTTCGGCGACGAGGACGACGACGACTTCGGCGACGACGACGACGACGACGACTTCGGCGACGCGCGCCGCCCGCGCCGGCGCCGCCGGAGCCCGGGGCGCCGCCGGGGTCCGGGTCGGGGTCGCGGTCGCAGCAAGGGTCGCGGTCGGAGCCGGGGCCGGGGTGCCGGTCGGGGCCGGGGTGCCGGTCGCCGGGGCCGGGGTCGCGGCAAGGGCAAGAGCAAGGGTCGCAGCGCGCCCAAGAAGCGCAACGCGACCCAGACCGGAGGGCCGATGGGCACCGCGGCGACCATCGTGTCGGGCTCGGACTCGGTGACCTCGGAGACCGGCGGGCCGGTGTCGGTGCAGGTCCGGCTGCAGCACGACTTCGAGAGCGAGGACGTGATCATCACGTCGCCCGACGAGAACGCCAAGGTCACGGCGATCTACTTCGGCGACAAGCTGGTCTTCAACGCGCCGGACGGGCTGGACCTGAGCATCTTCGCGGCCAACTCGTTCGTGCGGCGCCTGGTCAAGGGCCAGCGGCTCGAGGGCGGCCTGGACATCATCGTGCAGGGCACGCTGTCGTCCGCGTCGAGCCTCAACGCGGCCTTCACCGGCTGGAAGCCCGCGGCGTAGTCGGCCCACGGCATGGACGGGGGGTGGCCCACCCGGGTTCCCCCCCGCCCCCGCCAGCCGGCACCGCGAGAAGTGAGGCGAGATGGGCTACGCGAGCACCAGCATCACCGGCGTCGAGGCCACCGAGAGCGCGCGGCACAAGCTGTCGCCGCCGGTGTCCCCGGGAGGCAGCCGCCAGGTCGAGATCCAGCGGGTCTCGATCAAGCAGCTCTTCCCCACGCCGGACAAGGAGCAGCCCGAGACCCAGGTGGGCTACCGGGTGCGGCTGTTCGACCACCCGACCAGGCGCACGGCGCTGGTCGAGCTCGAGGTCTACGAGGGAACGCAGGAGACCATCGACAGCCGCCCCGACGCGCTGCTGCCCGGTCAACTGCTCCGCGCGCAGACCTACACGGGGTACCTCTACGCCACCGCCGAGTGCGTGCGCGAGGTGGGCGAGGAGGTCCGCAAGACGATCCAGATCGAGGTGATGGCGGTCCCGGTCTGAGCCGGGAAACGCCGGAGGGCGAGCCATGGCGGGCAACGCGCTGTACGGAGCGACCGGGCACGACGTGCGGGACTTCCCCGGGATGTACCTGGGCAACGTCTGCGGCCTGCGCACGGGGCTGCAGATCGGCGGCGGCGGCGGGCTGGTGATGCACCCGGTGTGCCTCCCCGGATCGGCCTACGACGAGGCGTTCCTGGCGCCGGGCTCGGGCGAGTTCGTGGCCTGGGCGCTGGTGCAGGAGGCGATCACCGGCACCTCGGCGACGCTCTTCATCGAGATCGCCGGCCGGGTGCTCGGCACGCTGGACCTGACCACGCTGGTCCCCGGTGTGCCGACCGAGCTGGTGCTCGACGGGGCCAGCGCCGAGCTCGGCGAGACGGTGATCAAGGTGCGCACCGAGTGCGCGGGCGACGTGGACCCCGGCGCCGACCTGTCGGTGATGTTCGCGGGCAAGGAAGGCGACGGGATGGAGATCCTGGCGATGCTGCTGGGCTTCGGCATGAAGGTGTTCGAGCGCCCCGCGTAGCCGCCGCCCCCGTAGGGGTCCGGCGGGAGAGAGGACGAGACGATGGCACTGCATGGACTGGACGACGTGATGCGCAAGCTGCTGACCCGCACGGACGTGCACAAGCAGCTCGGCGCGGTGATCCCCGGCACGGTGGAGTTCCTCGTGCCGATCGTGCACGACGGGGCGATCGAGCAGATCGGCCTGGTGACCGCCACCAGCCCCGACCAGGGCGCCGGGGCCTTCACCTGCGGGATCCACAACGAGACCCGCGACCTGGACCTGGTCGACGGTGGCGGGCCGGTGGACCTGCACGGCATCGCCCCGGCGGTGATGTTCGACGTGGGGATCGCCAAGGCCAACGCCCCGGTGTCGGTGGGTGACGTGCTCAAGTTCACGGTCGAGGTCACCGACGGCGGCGCCAGCGGCGGCGACGACCTGCAGGCGGTGATCGAGTACCGCAAGGCGATGGCGGAGTGACCCGGGGCGGCGACGCCTCGGATGGTGAGCGAACGGATCGATGACGCGGTTCCCCGCACGTCGCCGGAGGCGGCCCGGGGCCGCCACGGAGGACGCGCGGATCGATGTCTCCCCCCCGGACCAGCAAGCGGATCCAGCCGGCGGCTACCTCACTGTCCGTCCGGAGCAACCGGCTGACTCTGCCGGCGGCCGGGGGGGAGCGCTCCGCTCCCTGGCTGCACGCGTTCTCCACCGAGGCCAAGGCGTCGGCGCCGAGGGTGATCCAGCTCGGCGCCGACCGGGGTCCGTTCGAGGTCGAGATCCAGTGGTCGTCCGGCGAGGGCCTGGGCAACACGTTGCACCTGACCGTGCCGTTTGCGACCCAGGTGACGCTGCTGGCCAAGACCCTGATCGTCAAGCTGCGCAACGCCAGCGACACCGAGAACCACGTCACCACCACCATCGACGACGGGTCGGTGACCAGCCGCAACCAGGTCGCCCTGGTGGGGGTCGGTTCCGGCGAGTGGGACGTGCCGCCGCACACCAAAACGGTCGTGTGCCACCTGGCGGACTACACCGACGAGGACTCGGTCTTCCTGGTGTTCGTCGACGGGCTGGGCCAGACGATCTTCCGCCGGGCGATCGGCGAGCTGTCGGAGTCCACCGGGGTCCCGGTGGGTGCGGCCCGGAAACTCCAGATCGAAGGCGCGGGCGAGACGCGGTTCCAGATCGTGTGCCTGCTGGGGATCTGACCATGCGCATCGCCGTGAAGCTGACCTTCGACGAGAACGCGGCGCTGCGGCTGCTCAACTGGCTGGCCCGCGAGAACGCCCGCATCCTGCGCCGCCACCCCGAGCTGCCCGGGCTGTACGACGCGGGCGTGGTCTACCGCCGCGAGCGGCGCGAGACGTGGTGCGACTACCTCAACTTGCTCGCCCGCGGGCACGAGGACTGCGATGGGCTGGCCGCGGCCCGCGCTGGCGAGCTGCTGGCCCGCGGCTCTCGCGCGCTGCAGCGCGGCGACGGCGGCTACGCCGAGGCCCGGGCGCGGCGCCTGCGCTCCATCGAGGCCGAGACGATGCTCCGGACCCGGACCCGCGAGGGCAAGCCGGGCCTGTACCACGTGATCGTGCGCTACCGGGTGGGCAACCGCTGGTACCGCGACGACCCCAGCGCGCGGCTCGGGATGTACGACGCGCCGCCCAAGCCGAGGTGACCCGATGCCGATGGTGAGGGCGATGACCGTGAGGGACTGGAAGAGGAGTAAGGCCATGGTGCACGACACCGAGATGGGCCGCAGCCGACCCCCGCGCGGCAGACGCCCCCGCAAGCCGCCCAAGCGGCGGATGCAGGGCGTGCCGCTGCCCGAGACCCAGACCGCCTGGAGCACCCCGGTGCGCCTGGGCGACCACATCGAGATCCGCGCGAAGACGCCCGTGCGCGCGGCGTTCCTGGAGCTGCAGCCGGGGCTGTACGTGGTCGGCGAGCTGCGGGTCGACGCCCTGGAGATCGGCGCCACCGCCGCGGTGGTGACCAAGGAGATCCTGCACGCGGTGGACAAGGGGCTCGACAAGGTCCTGCCCAGCCGCAAGGCGAAGAAGGCGCCGTCCAGCAGCACGGACCGCCACCGCACGTCGGACCTCGATCGCCGCGAGCGGGACCTGAGTCGGCGCGAGCGCGACCTGCACCAGCGGGAACAGGCCCTGCAGCGTGCCCAGGCTTCCCTGATGAGCCAGCTGCAGGTCCAGGCCCAGACCCGGACGCGCCCGGCGCTGCCCGCGCCCCGGCGCCGGGCGCCGATCCAGCGCGAGGCTGCCCCGTGGGTGGTCGACGACGATCCGCCGCAAGGCGAGGTCTCCGGCGACACCGCCCCGGCCCGGCCGGTGAAGCTCGAGGAGCCCAACACGCTGGAGTACCTGATGTGGCGGCAACGCCAGTACGAAGAGTAGGGAGGCGTGACGGACATGGCGAGCTGGACGGAGATCAAGGAGCGCTGGTCGGCGGGCTGGCAGGATCTGCACCGCGCCGCCTTGCAGAAGTGGGGCGTCGCGATCCACCGCAACCCCGAGGCCTTCCGCCCGCAGGTCACCGCCACGCTGGCGGACCTGCAGGCGACCCGCGTGCACCTGCAGCGCATCGCCACGGTGCTGCCGCGGATCGCCGACACGGCGGCCCGCGCCAAGGCGGCCCGGGCGTTCGCGGTGATGATGAAGCGCTACCAGGAGCTCGCCGCGGGCATCTACGCCGACGACGAGCAGGCCAAGGCGGAGAAGGCAGCCCAGGCCCGGTCGGGCCAGGCCCAGGTCAGCGGCTTCATCATCCCGCTGCTGATCATCGGCGGGATCGTCCTGGGCGTGGCTGCCATCGCCTGGGCCATCGCGTCGCGCGAGCACGCCAAGAACCTGCGCGAGCAGACCGCCCTGGCCGACCACGAGCTGACCGCGCGGGTCGAGGCCAGCAAGGAGGGCCGCGTCCTGCAGGAGACCACCCTGCCCGAGCAGCCGCAGAGCGCGCCGCTGCTGTCGGCGACCGCTCCGGGTGTGGGCGGTGGCACCGCCGGGAAGGTGGGCCTGGCCCTGGTCGGGGTGCTGGCCCTGGCCGCGGCCGGGCTGGCGATCCCGATGTTCTTGAAGAGGTGACCAGGGAGGACCTGGAGGCAGACATGGCGACGAAACGCACCGAGTTCCGGCTCTCCATCGTGGGCAACACCGAGGACGTGCCCCGCCTGATCCGCGGGTACGGCAAGCTCGTCTCCGGCGAGGTCGCCGTGGTCCTGCGTCCCCGCGAGCGCAAGGTGTTGCTCGTCCGCCTGGCCACCCCGGGCGAGGCCCTGGTCTGGGAGGGGGACGGCTCGTCCGACTACCTGCACGTCCCCGAGCGGGTCGTGTCCGCGGCCGAGGCGGTCAAGCTGGCCAAGGACGCGCAGAAGCCCATGCCCGAGAAGGGCTCGGTCACCCTGCGCGGCACCTGGACCGGCCTCTACGTCTGCGACGACAACCGCCCACGGATCCAGCTCAAGCGCAAGCTCGCCACCTACGGCACGCTGTTCCTCACGTCGTCGCCCGAGGGCGGCTGGGAGTGGGAGTTCCAGCGGGCCGGCAAGTGGTTCGCCGAGTCGCGCGCCGCGTCTGGCTACGGCGGCGACACCCTGGTCGAGGCCCTGCAGCGGGCCGTGCTCGGCGCCATGGATCCGGTCAAGGAGGCTTGCAGCTTCCGCGACACCCACCGGCGCCGCGAGGCCGACCCCGAGTGGGCCAAGGCCCATCCGTTGCAGCCCAAGGAGAAGCGCGAGCCCCGCGACCCACTGGCGGGGATGAAGCCGCCCAAGCCGAAGAAGGCGAAGCAGCCACGGAAGAAGGAAGCCGCCGGTGCCGCGGCCCTGCCGCCGGCTGAGACCGCGCCGCCGAAGTCCCCGCGGAGGAACAAGGTCCATGCCGCACCGGAGAAGCCGGCTCCCGCGGGCGTTTCGCCGGTGAAACAGCGCCCGGCGAAGGCCGCGAAGCCAACCCCTGCGTCCGCGCCGAAGGACTCGACCCTGCGCAAGCTGCAGTCGGCGATCTCCAAGGCCGCGGACCGCTTCGCCCAGCGTCGCCCCGAGCCCATCGGGCGGTTCTCCGAGATCGCCAACCAGGACGACATCGACGCCTTCGACGCCGACAACGCCCGGGTCCAGGCCCTCGCCGAGAAGGCCATCGCCTGCGTCTCCAACGAGGACCTGTTCCGCGACCGGGCCAAGACGCTCAAGACCTGCTTCAAGCCCCTGGCCGACGCCCGGCACAAGGCATCCACCTACGCCGGCCGGCGCGACAACGAGTTCGCCGGTCCGTTCGAGCTGCTGCGGTCCCTGATGAAGGAGGAGGGGATCGCGGTTCCCAAGGCGAAGGCACCGGCGAAGAAGCTGGCCAAGAGGAACGGCAACGGCAAGCCGGCCAAGGCCAACGGCAAGACCGCCAAGGCCAACGGCAACGGCGGCTCGTCGTGTGCATCCCGTCCGGCCGAGCCCGCCGCCGAGCCCGCCGCCGACCCGGTCAAGGACCAGGCCCTGCTCGACGCGTTCAGCAGCGCCATCGCCCAGGTGGTGAAGGGAGCCGCGTAGATGGAGATGGTCGTCCAACCCCGCGCCGTGGCCATCCTCGATCACATCGCCGATGCGGTGCGCGGCCACCTGCCGCCGGCGATCACCCCCGAGTACCTGGACGGCTTCCTGCGCCGCAATCGTCCGGCCCTGCTGCAGGTCATCGAGCGGCACCTCGTGGACCTGCCTGGCGTGCTCGACGAGTCCAGGCTGCCGCCCGAGGAGTGGACCGCGGCTCGCCGCACCCAGGCCAACCTCGAGGCGATGGCGATCGCGGCGGCGAAGCCTCCCGCGGACATGACCGCCGAGGACAAGCGCATCCTGGCCGGGTACTCCGGCTGGGGTGGGCTCTCCATCGCGGCGGTCCGTGACCGCTTCCCCGCCGGGTTCCCCGTCCCCGAGGAGCGCGGGCTGATCCACGAGTACTACACCCCGTCCAAGGTCAGCGCCGAGATCGCCCGCGTGGTCAAGCCGATGCTCCACGGCCTCGGGGGCAATGGCTCGCTGCTGGCCCTGGAGCCGGCCGCCGGCATCGGCCGGCTGGTCCGCGCCGCGTCCGGCAAGGGCTGGCAAGAAATCAAGTGGCTGGCCGTCGAGTACTCCGAGCTTTCCGGGCGGATGCTCGCCGCGATTCGCCCCGACCTCACCCTGTACCTCGGCCCCTTCGAGCGGTGGGTGCGGGAGTACGGCGACAACTACCGCGGCCGGATCCAGTTCGTGCTCGCCAACCCGCCCTACGGAGCCCGTGGCGCGGCCATCGCCGACGACCCGGATCGCTCGTACCGCGAGAAGCAAGCGTACGCCTACTTCCTGCGCCGCGGCCTGGACCTGCTGGCCCCGGCCGGCGTCGGCGTGTTCCTGGTGCCCTACGGGTTCCTCACCGGCCAGAGCCCCCGCAACCGCTCGCTGCGCGACAAGGTGCTCAGGCGTCATCACCTGTCCGCCGCGTTCCGACTGCCCAGCCGGCTGTTCCCCGGGGCCGAGCTGGTCACGGATCTTCTGTTCTTTCGCGCGCGCGGGGGCGACCTCGCCGAGGTCCTCGACGAGGACCAGGTCATCCTCGACGGTGGCTACTTCGACCTGTTCCCGACCCACATCCTCGGCAAGGAGATCGGCAAGGCCGGCGACGAGACCGACCAGACCGCCAAGCCCCGCTGGGGCTACCAGGTCGAGGGGGCGTTCACGAAGCTGCCCGACGTGGTCGAGCGGCCCCTGTGCACCACCTGTGAGATCCGGCGCTTCACCCCGCCGCCGGTCGCCGAGGGAGAGCCCACCACTAAGCCGGCCCGTGGCAGCGTCACCCGCCGGGTCGAGAAGTCCTCCAAGCTGCCCCCGGCCCTGGCGACCGCCTCGGCGCTCGGGATGCGGGTCGACGGCTACCTCGCCGCCCTCGCCGCCGAGGACTCCGAGGCCCCGTCGCTGCTGTGGAAGGAGCTGCACGACGCGCTCACCGCCTGGCACGAGGCCCACGGCAACCCCTGGGCCAGCGCCGACCTACAAAAACTCGCCCAGCGCGGCGACACCGGCGCCGAGCGGTTCCTGTCCGCGTTCGAGCGGTCCGGACGGGTGATCTCCGGCCTGGCCCGCAAGCCGGTCTTCCGCCCCCGCTACACCGGCAAGCCCGACGACGTGGTGGCCCAGGCCGAGATGCTGTTCCGCCAGCACCGCAAGCTGACCCTGGCCGAGCTCGCCGACTTCCACCGCAAGGTCGGCGGCCGCACGCCGGCCGATCGCATCCAGGGGCTGCTGCACAAGGCCGGCTGGGCGCTCGACGGCGACGCCTGGGACCGCCTCGTGCCCGCCGAGCACTACTACACCGGCCACCTGTGGCCGCGGTATGACCGCTCCAGTGAGCGCGCGAAGCGCGGCGACGCGCAGGCGGCAACCCAGGCCAAGAAGCTACTCGCCGCCATCGGCCAGGCCGTGTTCGAGGACATCGAGGGCGTCTCCCCGCGCCAGGGCTGGATCCCGCTCGAGCTGGTCTCCCAGTGGCTGTCCCAGATCCTCAACCGCCACTACGGCGACGTGGTGCTCACCCGCAAGGACGGCCTGGTCGTGCCCGAGGGCGCGGACTACGGCGAGCTTCGCGACACCGGCCTGCTGACCCCCGAGGCCCGCTGGTGCATCGGCTGGATCAACCACGACAAGACCGAGTTCGTGCCCAAGAAGCGGCGGGACCAGAACATCGACGAGGTCCGCTTCAAGGTCGCCCGCGAATGGGAGTCGTCGTTCCGCGCCTGGGTCGGCGCCGACGAGGACCGTCGCGTCCAGGTCGAGCAGGTCTACAACCGCACCTTCCTCGGATTCGTCGCGCCCCACTACCCGTCCGAGCCGCTGGCCGTCGCCCGCTGGGCCACCGACGGCCCTTCGCCTCATCCGCACCAGGTCGCCGGCGCCCGGCGCGTCCTGGCCAACCGCGGCGGCCTGCTCGCCTTCGACGTGGGCGTGGGCAAGACCTACTGCGCGATCCTGATCCTCGCCCGCGACCGCCAGGAAGGCTGGGTCCGCCGCCCCGTGGTGCTGGTCCCCAACTCCATCGTCTGGAAGTGGGAGGCCGACATCCGCCGCGTGCTGC
>CAZOYV010000298.1:0-9922 GCA_964584075.1 uncultured Rickettsiales bacterium
CCTCCGAGTTGTTCCCGATTATCGGGACGAACGGCCGGGATGAGCCCTCATCCTCGAGTTCGGTCCTTTCCCCAACGCCACCTTCCACCAGAGCCCACCCCCCTCCGTCGCCCACCTACCGAACGCCTCGTCGGGCCGTGACGGGTCAAGGGTCGGGAGCGGAGCGAGCGACGAGGCGGAGCCTCGCTTGCCCTTGAGGCGTCGCGGACCGGCGTGGCAGCCTCAACAGGCGACGGGCTCCCCCCCGGCCCCGGGTTCGATTCCCACACGTCTCCGCCAATCCTCGGACCCACGTCGAGTTCCCTGTCGGCGCTCCAGTCCTCGCTCCGGTGGCAAGAACCTGGATCAGGGGGGAACGTCGCACTGACCGAAGTCGAACTCCGGGTCGTTGCAGCCCCAGCAAGCAAGTGCTGTTTCGTCGCCACCGAATTCCAGACCGCAGGTGTGTGCGTACCCCGCATCGACCTGATCGAGGTGATACCCCTCTGGCACGTCGCACTGGCCAAAGTCCGTCGCCTCCGTCGCACAACCCCGACAGATCGCAGGCCCGCCTGCGACGCAGGTCTGGTACACCCCGGCCACAGCCTCGGCGGCGTCGCGCGACCAGGGGAACGCGGCCTGCCCCGCTTCGTTCGCGCCGTAGCAGATGAGGCCACCACTCGCACTGATGCAGGTGTGACGATCCCCGGCGGTGATCCCGTAGTGAGGGCCCGTGGCGTGGACACACTGCCCATCATCCACGGACGGATACTGACACCCCCAGCAGACGACGCTCCCGTCGGTACCCAGAGCACAGGTGTGGTACCCCCCGGCACTCACGGACTCGTACGTGCCCTCCGGAACGTCGCACTGGCCGAAGTCGGCCCTGCCGGCGAATTCGTCGTCGCTGGCGGGCTGGCATTCGCACCCGCCTGCTTTAGGCTCGGCGTCGCGACAACCCCAGCACTCGATGGCTCCATCCGGCCGCAGACCACACGTATGGAATCGTCCCGCAGATACCATCTCGAATGGGCCATCGGGCTCGCCGCACTGCCCGTGTGCATGGCCGTCGCCGCAGCCCCAGCAATGCACGGTCCCCTCGGGGTCGAGGCCGCAGGTGTGGGACATCCCAGCGGAGATCTTCCACAGCGTGCCGCCGGGGGGCGAGGACTGGCCGGCGCGGTCGTCCCCCCAGCAACGAATGCCGTACACCTGGTTGCTGATCGCACAAGTGTGGAAATACCCGACGGCGAATTCCGACCAGTACTCCATCTCGACGTCGTCGTCCTGGCCGTAGTCGTCATCTCCGGTCAGATCGTCGTCCCCGACGGAGTCGTCATCCTCCATGGCATCGTCGTCCCCGGCGGTATCGTCGTCGGACGCGGAGTCGTCATCGGCCACCGAGTCGTCATCGACGGCAGGAGAGCGAGCCGCGTCGCGACGGCTGTCCCAACCCAGCCCGAGCCGACAGCCGACGATCGCCAGCCCCACCAGCAAGACCGGCCAAAGTCTGGACGCGGTGCGCGACACCCCAACCCCCATGCGCCCCCCCCTGCCCGAGTTCCATTTTCTGTCTCAATGTGCGCCAATTCCAGGAACTCGGAGCACTGACTTCCAGAAAATGTCCCGGTTTGCGACAGAAAGTGGAACTCGGGCGGGGGGGGATCGGGGTCGGGGGGTGGGCAGCTCAGGCCGCGGGCGAGAACGCCAGGGCGCGGCCGTCGGCGGTGACGACGATCACGCGCTCGCCGAGGGCGGCGGCGGCGCGCAGGGCGGGGTCGGACCACACCAGGTCGAAGTAGGCGTCGGAGCCGAGCGCGACGGTGTCGAGGGGCATCCCGGCGACGGCGGCGCTGTCGACCCACACGCCGTCCAGCTGCCAGAACAGCTGCTTGTCGCCGACGATCCGGGCGGGGGCGTCGGGGTCGAGCTGCTGCAGGTTCTGCAGGGCGGCGATGGCGATGCTGGCGTCCACCGCGGCGGCGCCGGTCTCGTCGTGGAAGCCGTCGAACGCGCGCGTCTCGTGCTCGACGGTGGTCAGGTCGCGGGCGCCGCCGAGGGCGCGGGTCAGGTCGCGGAGCTCGGCGACGGGCACGCCCGCCGCGAGTCTCGGCGCCGGCTCTCCGGGGCGCAGGATGTCGTCGGGGCGATCCGCGTCCTCGCACGACAGGTACGAGGTGTACGGCGTCATGATCCCGTACTGCGCCGACAGCGCCACCACCTGGTCCACCCGCTCGGGGGTCTCGCCCTCGCGGCGGATCTCGTCCAGCAGCGCGCCGACCTTGCGGCTGGCCCACAGGCGGGGCAGGTGCGGGGCCACCGTGGTGGGGGCCTCGGCGAAGGCGTCGCCGCTCCAGATCCGGGTCTGGCCGGCGGCGCGGCCGGTGAGCAGCACGGGGTCCTCGCCGCGCTGCGCGTAGCGGCCGATCACGAGCTGCTGCGAGCCGCTGTACAGGTCGGGCAGCTGCTGCGGGTAGAGGTCGTAGGCGACGGTGTCGCCGAGGTCGAGCTCCACGTCGGTCAGCACCGGGTGGGAGACCTTGCGGTAGAACGCGGTGGCCCGCACGCCCAGGTCCTCGCCGGGGCGCACGTACTCGGCGAAGCCGCCGCTCTCCGCGGCGAGGGTGTCCAGCAGCCGCGTGTCGACGTCGTGGCCGATGCCCATCGCGTAGACCCGGGTCTCGGCCCCGCTGGCGGCGACGAGCTCGCGGCCGCGGTCGAGGATCGCGTCGACGCCGGTGACGCCCAGCGTCGGGCGGCCGTCGGTGAGCAGCACGACCACGTGCTGGCGGCCGGCCTCGGGGCGGTGGGCGAAGGCGATGTCGAGCGCGTCGTGGAGGTTGGTGCCGCCGACGGTACGCAGGTCGTCGACGAAGCCGTGGGCCTCGCGGACGTGGACCTCGCTGGCCGCGACCGGCTCCCACCACATCCGCTCGGCGGACGTGGAGAACGACACGATGTCGAAGCGGTCCTCGGGGGACAGCGCGTCCAGCCAGTGGTGCATCGCGCCCTGGATCTCGCGCAGCCGCACGCCGGACATGGATCCCGAGGTGTCGACGACGAACGTCACGTCGCGCGGAACGACCTCGCCGGCCAGCTCGCCGGGGGCCGCCAGCAGCAGGAAGTAGCCGTCCTCGCCGGGCACCTCGTGGGTCAGCAGCTCGACCCCGACCGGCTCGCGGTCGAGGGTGTAGTACAGCCAGAAGTCCTGGTCGAAGCGGGTCCCCGCCTCGCGGAAGTCCACCGACAGGCGGTCGCCGGCGCGGCCCACCTCGAGGGGGTGGGACGGCGAGTAGACTCCGGCGGGGTTCAGCTCGCCGGGCAGGTCGACGTGGATCGACATCGTGCCGGTGGTGCCGGCCATCGCGTCCGGCGCCCACAGCGGGACCTGCACCTGGCCGACGGTGCCCGCCGTGTCCACCAACGCCTGGAACTGGACCTGGACCTGCTGCGTCCCGCCCGGCGGGATCGGGAAGATCCGGGCGCGGATCAGGTCCTGCTCGGCGTACTCCAGCACACCGGGGTCGACGAACCGCTGGATGATCCGCTCGAAGACCTCCACCGCGCGGTGCCGGGCCAGCAGGTCGCCCGGGGTGCGTTCGCCCTCGATCCACAGCGCGAACTCGGACAGCGCGGCCTCCTCGGGCAGCGGGAAGTAGTACTCGGCCTCGATCGGCTCGGCGGTGTTGTTGCGGAACTCCTGGGTCACCTCGTAGTGGGCGATGCCGTCGTCGACCGAGATCGCGATCGCCTGGCTCTCCAGGGTGAACGCGTCCAGCGCCGCGCCCTCGGGCGGCACGACGAAGCCCTGCGCCAGGGCCAGCGAGGCGGGCAGCAGGACCAGGGCCAGGGCGGCGGTGGCGGTGCGGATCATCGGACTCTCCCTCCACGGGCGGGGCGCGCGCGCTCGGTCGGTGGAACGACCTCGCACTGGAGAGGACACCGTGGGCGCGCGGATCTTCCGTGTGGGAACGGGGGCTGCGGGCGGCGGGAGGGGGTCGGGCGCGGGGGCGGGCTCAGTCGACCTGGATGCCGCTGAGCAGGAAGGCGGCGGGGTCGTCGCCGTAGCCGTGGACCATCACGTGGATCACGGCCGGCTCGGTCAGGTCGACGACGCACTCCTCGGCGGAGCCGGGCAGCCACGGCCGGCAGTCGTAGGCCTCCAGCGTAGGGGCCTCGCCGACGCGGACGTACAGGTCGGCGTCGCCGCCGGGGGCGACCTCGTCGTGCTCGAGCAGGAACAGGTACTGGCCGGCGCCGACCAGCGGGGTCTCGGTGCGCCACTGCTCGTCGTGGGCCACGGTGCCGCTGGCCTCGAAGCCGTCCCAGGTCGCCAGGGGCTCGTCGTCGACCGGGTCCTCGTCGACCGGGTCCTCGTCGGCCGGGTCCTCGTCGGCCGGGTCCTCGTCGGCCGGGTCCTCGTCGGCGGGCAGATAGACCATCGAGGTGTGCAGGCCATGGCCCACGTACTGCAGCTTGATCAGCCCGCCGGGGTGCTTGCCCTGGGCGATCACGTGCAGCAGGCTGGGCGGCACGAACAGGCCGGTGCCGGTGTCGTCGCGCGGGCCGGTGAGCAGCCGCGCCTCCTCCATCAGCGGCGCCAGCGCGATCTGGAACGACGCGTAGTCCTCGTGGGGCGTGCCGACCACCGCCACGATGCGGTCGAACAGGTCCGAGGCGGCGACCACGCGGGGGTCGTCCTCGGGCAGCTGGTCCAGCCCCATGCTCTCGAACAGCGCCGGCTTCATCGCCTGCAGCACCATCCCCTGGGCCGGGGCCAGGCTCTCGCCGAACACCTCGCGCGGGATGTGGGTGCGCATGAACTGCTGCACGATGTCCGCCGCCGTCATCGGCTGGAACGCCAGCCGCGTCATCGCGTCGTCGCGCAGCTCGGCGGGGGCGTACTCGGGCAGCGGGGCGAGCCACTCGGGGGCCAGCGCGGCCTCGACGTACCTGGCCCGCTCGTTGTCGTTCAGCGCGGTGAACGCCGAGGGCTCGCCGGCGTTGTGGCGCGCCACCTCGTCCTGGAACTCGGCCCAGATCGCCTCGCCGACCAGCGGCACCATCATGTCGTCGTTGAGCGGCACCAGGATCCCCGCGCTGGTGCTGACGTGGGCCAGCTCGGCGCAGTAGATCAGGTTGGCGTCGTCCCGGAACCAGGCGCGCGCCTCCTCGTCGCCGGCGATGGCGCGGACCATCTGGGCGGTGTGCTCCACCACCCGCTCGGGGCTGTGCGCCGCCAGCGGGTCGCCGCCGTTGTACGAGCCGGGGAAGTCCGAGACCGCGTTGAACCCCAGCATCATCGTGCGGATGTTGTCGCGGAACGCCTTGGCCTCGTCGGCGTAGACGTAGTCCGGGAACTCCGGGCGGACGAAGATCATCGGGTAGTGCGGGCTGCCGAACGCGCCGTTCTCGTAGCCCTGCGGGTTGTTCAGCGTGATCGCGCCGGGGGCGCCGTCGCGCTCGACGCCGATCACCAGCTCGATGTGGGTGTCCTGGAGCTTGAAGTGCTCCTTCATCCCCGAGCCCATGTCGGTCAGCGCCAGGTCCCGGTACTCGGGCCGGTGGTGCTTGATCGCGTAGCCGATCTCCCCGGGCTGGAACCGCTCGGCGATGACCTTGTCGCCGCGGCCGAACTCCGCACCGTGGGCGTCGGTCACGCCGTCGTCGTTGGAGTACGGCACGACCACGACCTCCCCGCCGAACAGGTGGGTCGGGGCGACGAGGTCCATCTGGCCGAGATCGACTCGCACGGAGAACGCCTCCTGGGGGGTGGTCACCGGGGTCGACCCCGGCCACTGGTCGTTGAGCGCGTCGTAGTCGATGGCGTAGCCGGTGCCGCCGTCGTTGCGCGGCGACGGGTCCGCCCCGTCGTCGCCGGCGATGCACCCGGTCATCGACTGCAGGGCGATCAGGCTCGCCGCGGTGATCCAGCTGGTCACGGTGGTGCGCATTCGGGTCCTCATCGTCGTCCCTCTCTGGTTCCGGCCCGGCGCCGCTCGTCGCGAGCGCTGGTCGTAGGGGATAGCAACCGCCGTGCCACCGGGCACCGTGTCACGCCCCGAGGGCCCCCCCGCGAGGCAGCGAGAACGACCGTCGTCATTGGAATGCGACGGATTTCGTCTCTCCCCCGTGCTCCACACCGGTGCGCCACCTCGGCCGCGCCGATGGCACGCCTGGCACAACCCTGCGCCACCGGAACTGTGTCAACTTGCTACACAACCAGCTCCCCCCGTGCGGCCCGCCCGTTCCGTGTAGAATCGCAACCCCGTACCACCGCCACGAGGGAGGACCCGATGAGCCTGGAAGAGAAGTTCGCCGACGCGCAGGTGCGCGTGAAGACCCTGAGCAAGACCCCGTCGAACCAGGACCTGCTGGAGCTGTACTCGCTGTTCAAGCAGGGCAGCGTCGGCGACGTGCAGGGCAAGCGTCCCGGGATGATGGACTTCAAGGGTCGCGCCAAGTTCGACGCCTGGGCCAGCAAGAAGGGCCTGGCCGCCGACGCCGCGATGGAGCAGTACGTCGCGCTGGTGGACCGCCTGCTCGCCGGCCAGTAGCCGGCCCCGATGCCGGTCCTGCTGCTGATCGCCGCCGGCTTCGTCGCGCTGGTCAGCGCGATCATGCTGGTGATGACCGTCCCGGGGCTGCTGCGTGTGATCCGCGCCGAGCACGCCCGGCCCAGCGGCGGCCACGCGTTGCAGGACGGGCCCGCGCTGCTGCGCGGCAGGGTCGTGGCGATCCCCGATCAGGAGCTGACCTCGTGGTTCACCGGCGAGCCGGTGGTGTGGCGCCGCGTCGAGGTCACCGAGCGCGTCGGGCGGCGGACGCGCAAGGCCTACGAGGACGTCTACCGCAAGCCGTTCCTGCTCGACGACGGCATGGCGCAGGTGATGATCCAGCCCGGGGAGGCGGTGGTCGACAACACCGACGTGGCGGCCGCGGCCCAGCGGGACTGGCCTGCCGCGCTGCGCGCCCACGTCGAGGACGGCGCCGCGTACGAGTACCCCAACACGCCCAAGGACCTCGTGGAGTCCACGCTGCCGGTGGGCTGCGAGGCGACCGTCCGCGGCGAGTCGGTGCTCACCGCCCAGCCCGGTGGCGGCACTGCGTACGTGGTCCACGCCGACCACATCGCCCGCTTCGGCGGCGGGGTGCTCTCCACCGCCGAGGGCCAGACCACGCTGTGGGCCCTGGTGGGGCTCGCGGTGGGCCTGGCGGGCAGCGTCGCGTGCTGGTGGTGGGGCGCCGCCAGCAACGCCTGGTAGCGGCCCCGCGCTCAGTGCCCCAGCGGCGGCTCGAACCCCAGCGGTAGCCCGCGCATCCCGTGGGGCGCCAGCAGGTCCTCGGCCTCGCCCGCGGCGTCACAGCGGTAGGTCCGCACCTGCTCGCCGTCGCCGTAGATCACGCCCGCGCCCGCGCCGGCCCCGATCCACTGCGGGGCGTCGATGCGCCCCACCGCAGGGCACGGCACGGAGCTGCCGTCGTCGCCCACCAGCCGGACCCGGTCCCCTGCCGCGTCGTCCCACTCGCGCACCGCGGCCCGCTCGGGCCCCGGGATCACCTGCCACGGATGCCAGTCCCCGGGCGGGGTCGCGGTGAGGTCCTCGGCGGTGCCCCCGTCGGCGCCGTTCCAGGTCAGCAGCTGGGCGCCGCGGGCGAGCAGCACACGCCCCCCGGTCGTCCAGCCCAGCAGGTCGGTGGTGCCGGCGTCGTCGGCGTCGAGGCGGGCCTCGTCGGTACGGGTCACCACGGCCACGCGGGCGTCGCCGTTGTCCTCGGAGCGCTCGTAGAGCACCGCCTCGCCGTCCGGCGCGACGATCACGTGGCCGAAGCTCTGCCCGTCGGCGGGCACCAGCAGCTCCGCGGCGCGGGTGTCCGGATCGACCCACCACAGCTCGGCGTCGTCGGGCTCGGCGGGGTCGTCGGTCTCGATCACCACCCCGCCGTCGGCCATCGTGCCGACCAGCTCCTTGTGGAGGTGGTCGGGCAGCAGGTCCGCGCTGCGCTCGCCGGCGGCGTCGAGCACCACGATCTCGCGGCTGACCGGGGCCCCGGGCACGATCCCGAACCCCATCAGGTCCAGCACCGCGCGGCCGCCGGGGAGCCAGCCCAGCTCCTCGAGGTAGCGGTGCGGCTCGCCGAAGTAGTTGGCGCCGAGGTGGTGGCTCCACAGCTGCGCCTCGCCGCCGTCGAGGTCGACGCGCCACAGCTCCTGGACGCCGAACTCGTAGATCCCGTCGTACTCCGGGTAGGGGTTGGCCTGGCACTCGTGGGCCACGATCAGCTCGGTGGCGACGAGGGCGACGCGGCGGGCGGGGTCGGGTGGCGCGGTCCACGACAGGATCCGGCAGACCTCGTCGACCTCCTCGCAGACCACCGGCTCGGGGGCGCCGTCCAGGGGGTGGCGGTAGACGCAGTGGGGGAACGGGACGTCGGCGCTGTCCGCCGGGCCGCCGGCCCACAGCACCACCTCGCCGCCGTCGTCGTCGCCGCCGTCGTCGTCGCCCGCGTCGTCGTCCCCCGCGTCGTCGTCCCCCGGGACCTCACCGCCCTCGTCGAGGCAGCCCGCACCCGCGAGCAGCAGCGCCACGATCAGCGCGGCCATCGCCGCGGTCCAGCCCAGCGCCTCGCGCATCGCAGCCACCTCCGGTCCCCACTCCGAGCAAGGGCCGTGCCGCCGCGGGATGCATCCGGCGGCCCGAATTCCAGGAACTTCCTTCCCTTCGTGGGGTCCAAGCAACGAAAATGGGAGGTCACGGGATGACCCACCCTGGAGACGACCCGATGGAGAAGAAGCCGGTCACGAGGGCCGCCGAGCCGACGTATCCGACCCACGCCGAGGCCCACCCCCACCGCGCTCGCTGGACGCGGGTGCTCGCCGTCGGCGTCGCCGCGATGGGCGCCGCCAGCCTGGCCGGCTGCGACACGTTCGACCGCCTGCTCGGCCGCGACGGCGGCTGCGACGTGCCGCTCGGCGGGGTCGCGCCGCCGCTGATCGAGAACGACCCGCCCGCGGGCGACGACGACTCCGCGCAGCCCGAGGAGGCCGCCACGCCCGCGACGACCGCCACCGACGAGGCCCGCCCCGAGGGCCACGTCCGCGGCAAGATCGCGATGCCGGAG
Organism: uncultured Rickettsiales bacterium; assembly: GCA_964584075.1. Classification (GTDB taxonomy): domain Bacteria; phylum Myxococcota_A; class UBA796; order UBA9615; family CAYRNR01; genus CAZOYV01. The sequence continues at coordinate 9,103 of CAZOYV010000298.1, forward strand.
TAGCGCGATGGGTCACGACGGCAAGAAGCTTCGCCCGGTGCACCGGGTGCGCCCGTCGGCGTACCCGAGCCTCCGCACCTTCCGCGACGAGCGGCGCAAGGTGCTGGGCTGGCTCGGCGCCGGCGGCACCGCCGCGGCCGCGGGCGGGCTGCTGGGCTGCGACGTGGTGCACGACCTGCTGGCCCGGCCGCCCGTCGGCCCCGCGGGGGAGCCCCCGCCGGCGCAGTACCCCGCGGGCCACGCGACCCACCCCCCGGCGACGGGGGACGACGACGACTCGGCCCGCCCGGAGGTCCGCCAGACCCGGGGCGAGATGCGCGCCGTGGAGCCCCCTACCCCCGAGCAGGGCACCGGGGCGTCCGTCGGCCCGACGCACCACCCCGAAGCCCGGAACCGCGACGGGATCCGCGCCGCCCGGCCCGACGCCCAGCTCGAGGGCGACCTGGCGATGCCCGACCCGCCCGCGGCGGAGGAGGCGACCCCGACGCGCCCCGAGGCGCGCCCCGCGGGCCGCGTGATCTCCGCCAACCTGGACGAGCAGTAGACCACCGCCCCGGGATCGCCGTGGACCTGACCCTCTGCCTGACCCACGACTGCAACCTGGCGTGCACGTACTGCTACGCCGGGCACGAGCGCGCCGCGGCGATGGACCGCGACACCGCCGCCGCGGCGCTCCAGCTGGCCTTCGGCGAGGTCCGCGCGGGCAAGCTGCAGCTGTCGTTCTTCGGCGGCGAGCCGCTGCTGGAGTGGGAGCTGCTGACCTGGGCCGGTAGAGTAGCGGAGGGCCGGTCCTGAGACCGGCACCTCCGCCCTCATCCCA
>CAZOYV010000299.1:0-9913 GCA_964584075.1 uncultured Rickettsiales bacterium
GTCCATGCGATCACCATCTCGCTCCCCTCAGTAGATGTCGTCGCCGCCGTCCGGGTCCTCATTGTCACATGGATATCCGGTTGCCTGCGCCTCGAATGGGAAAGGCTGCTCTCGGTCGCGAGTGTGGCTTGGTCACCAGCGAACCTCCCCGCATCTCAGCGGCGGGGGAGCTCCACTCGGCTCCTCCCGGTCGGGCGGCCCAACCGAGTTCCAGATTCTGGCGCAAACTGCGCCAAGAACTGGAACTCGGACATCCAACTTCCAGGAATTGGCGCGGTTTGCGCCAGAATCTGGAACTCGGTGGGGGCGGCAAGTCCGAGGGTCGCCCCATACGTCGGCGAGGCGCCGCCGGGGCGAGTCGACTGGTTGCGAGGCGAACAGATGATGATGCCGCGGAGACCGCGGAGCAGCTCGGCGTCCTCGGCGCGCTCGGCGGTTCGATCCCCCGTCTCGAACGACCCTCTAGGCGACGGAGGCAACCAGAGAACCCTGCACGAGAGTACGACCAGCGCTGGCCCGACAGCTGACAGCGGATCGCTGCCTTGTTAGTCTCGTGCACCGCCCGCAGAGCGGGCAGCCCCAACCCCGTCCGCCCGGAGGTGGCCGTGCCGATCGCCGTCAAGATGAAGGACTTCATGACCCGCGCCTCGTGGATCCGCCGGATGTTCGAGCAGGGCAACGAGCTCAAGGCCCGGTACGGAGAGGAGAACGTCTACGACCTGACGATCGGCAACCCGGTGATGGAGCCTCCGCCGCAGCTGGTCGAGAACCTGCGGCGCCTGACCCACGACCCCCCGCCGGGGCTGCACCGCTACATGCCCAACCCGGGGTACCCCGACGTCCGGGCCCGGATCGCCGAGGTGCTGGCCGCCGAGAGCGGGGTGGCGCTGACCGGCGATCACCTGCTGATGACGGTCGGCGCGGCCTGCGGGCTGAACATCGCGCTCAAGGCGCTGCTCGACCCCGGGGACGAGGTGCTGGTGCTGTCGCCGTACTTCGTCGAGTACGTGTTCTACGCCGACAACCACGGCGGGGTGGTCGAGTTCGTCGAGACCGACGAGGAGTTCCAGCCGGACCTGCAGGCGTTCGAGGACGCGATCACCGACCGGACCAAGGTCGTGATCCTGAACACGCCCAACAACCCCACCGGCGTGGTCTACCGCCGCGCCGTGCTCGCGCAGCTCGCGACGCTGATCGAGGAGGCCGGCGCGCGGATCGGCCACCCGATCTACGTGATCAGCGACGAGCCGTACCGCAAGATCAGCTACGGCGTCGACGTGCCGCCGATGCTCTCGATCTTCCGCAACTGCATCTTCTGCACGTCTCACAGCAAGGACCTGGCGCTCCCCGGGGCGCGGATCGGGGTCACCGCGGTGCACCCCGAGGCCGACGACGCCAAGGAGATCTACGGGGCGATGGCGTTCGCGATCCGGACCCTGGGGTTCGTCAACGCGCCCGGGCTGTTCCAGCGGGCGGTGGCCGATCTGCAGGAGGTGACGGTCGACGTGGAGACCTACCGCCGCAAGCGCGACCTGCTCTACGGCGGGCTGCTCGACGCGGGCTACGAGTGCGTCGAGCCCGAGGGCGCGTTCTACGTCTTCCCCAAGACCCCGATCCCGGACGACGTGGCGTTCATCGAGGCCCTGATGGCGCGCAACATCCTGGGCGTCCCCGGCAGCGGGTTCGGCCGGTCGGGCTACTTCCGGCTGGCGTACTGCATCGAAGAGGAGACGATCGAGCGCGCCCTGCCGGGCCTGCGCTCCGTCCTGGAGGAGTTCTGAGCGACGCCCCCCCCGCGCTGATCGTCCTCGACGTCGACGGCACGCTGACCGCCCACCGCTCGGTGTGGCAGCACGTCCACGAGCGCCTCGGGCTGTGGGACGGCCGCGCCGAGGAGTACTGGCGCCGCTACCGCGCCGGCGAGATCGACTACGCGACGTTCTGCTCGCTGGACGCCGCCCACTGGGCCGGCGTCCCCGAGGCCCGGGCGCGCTCGTTCGCCGACGAGCTGCCGTACAACCCGGGCGTCCCCGCCGGCCTGCGCCGGCTGCGCGGGCTCGGCGTGCCGATCGTGCTGCTGTCCACCGGCCTGACGCTGCTGACCGACCGGATCGTCGCCGAGTTCGGGCTCGACGGCGCGTTCACCAACCAGCTCGAGGTCGCCGACGGCGTGCTCACCGGCCGGGCCGACGTCCAGGTCCAGGACGGCGCCAAGGGGCGGATCCTCGACCGCGTCACCGAGCGCTTCGGCGTCCCGCCAGCCGGGATGGCGGCGATCGGCGACAGCTACAACGACGTCGACGTCGCCCGCCGGGTGGGGCGCTTCGTGGCGTACCGCTGCAGCGACGACGCGCTGGCCGCGCTGGCCGCGCACGTCTGCACCACCGGCGACTTCACCGAGGCGGCCGAGGTGGTGGCCCGCTGGGTCGAGGGCGGGCGATCGGAGCCGCGCGGATGAGCGGCCGGCGGCGGGCCCCGGCGGCGGCCGTCGCGCTGGGCCTCGCCGCGCTGCTCGGCTGCCCGGCGACGACCCGACCCCGTCCGCCCACCGCGGCCACCTTCGAGCGGCGGCTCGACGCCTACCTGGTGCAGACCGAGCTGGACGGCGCCCCGCTCGGGGCGTACCTGTCGCGCCTCGAGATCGAGGGCTGCATGGAGTCCGCGGAGGGCCCGCTGCAGGACGCGCTGCAGGGCCTGCGGCGGCTGTACCGCCAGACCTACGAGCGGCTGGACGCCCCGGGGCGGCTGGTCGTGCGGGACGCCTGGGCCCGCTCGATCAAGGACTTCTCCCCCGACGGCATCGCGCTGGTCGAGACCTACCTCGACCACCCCCCGCTGGGGCGCAGCTTCTACTTCTGCGACGACGGCCTGCCGGTGGCCTGGCAGGGGCTCGAGGCGGCGGACTTCGTGACCCGCGCGCGGGCCTACTTCGACGCCGAGGTCGAGGTCCGGCTGGCGACGATCGAGGAGGGCGGCGCCGACGGCGCGGCCCGCGTCGAGGAGCTGCGCACGCTGCAGCAGGACGTGCTGCGCCGCTACCGCGCCCAGTTCGACGAGCTCGGCGCCGACGCCGAGGCCTACGCCGCGCTGCGGGCGGACCTCGACGCGGCGTGGCTCGCCAAGATCGACGCCCACGACCTGGGCCGCCCGGTGGGCCCGCGGCCGCAGCCCCACATCTCGGAGGGCTACCTGGCGGCCGAGGCGGTGGAGTGGGGCGTGCCCGCGACCTACTCGGACCACCCGGCGGCGGCCAACGCCGGGGCCCGCGAGGCGGCGCGGTCCCAGGGGATGCCGTACACGCCGGGGATGGTCGCGATCCCCAACGCCCGCGACATCGCCGAGCGCAACCGGGTGCGCGACTCGTGGAAGAAGACCCGCCGGCTGATGCTCCGCGAGGCCCGCGCCGAGGCCCGCACCGTGGCCGAGCTCGAGCAGCAGCTCGAGGCCGCCGCCGATCCCGCGGAGCGCGAGGCGATCCTGCGCGAGCTGATCCGCACCGAGAACCGCCTCGACCACCTGGCCGCCGACTACGGGCTGCACGTCGAGCGGGTCAAGACCACCCGCACCGGGCTGGCGGTCGCCGACAAGCTGCTGGTGCGCCCCGGCCGGCGCGAGGTCAAGCGCACGTGGCGCAAGCGGGACGTCGTGCGCGAGGCCCAGGAGACCGCCCGCGACGCGGTGGCCACCGCCGCCGACGAGCTCGGCGTCTCCGCGGCGGGGGCGGGCGCGGCGGGGGCGGGCGGCGCGACCGGCCGCGACGGGCTCACCGGCGTCGACGGCCTGCCGGCCGACGGCAGCGCGACCGCCGACGGCGCGGGCACCCCGTGGACCGTCACCGAGCCCGCCGACGCGGTGGGCGACACGCTGGTCTACCGCGGCCCGTGCCCCCCGCCCGACCCCGGCTGGAGCGACGAGGTGGTGGCGGCGCTGCGGGCCCGCTACCCGTCGCTGGACGGCACCGACGCCCGCATCTTCCTCGGCCTGGTGGCCCGCACGTTCCCGCAGATCGGCGGCCGCGCGGCGATCGAAGACGTGGTCCTCGAGCACGTCGAGCGCAACCTCGACCTGCGCCTCGACGCCGGCCACGCCGCGGCCCTCTCCGAGGCCTGGGACCCGGCCCGATCGGTCCTCGATCAGGACGAGATCACCTTCTACCTGACGCTGGAGCTGTAGCGCGGTAGGATGATCGCCCCAACCCACCCGGAAGAGGAGGAGCGATGCCCAAGATCGCCGTGATCCTGAGCGGTTGTGGCGTCTACGACGGCGCCGAGATCCACGAGTCGGTGATCACCCTGCTGGCGCTGGAGCGCCACGGCGCCGAGGTGGTCTGCGCGGCCCCCGACCGCCCGCAGATGCACGTCGTCGACCACGCCGTCGGGGAGCCCACCGCCGAGACCCGCAACATCGCGGTGGAGAGCTCGCGGATCGCCCGCGGCCCGGTCGTCCCCCTGGCCGATCTGGACGTCGCGGAGTTCGACGGGATCATCTTCCCCGGCGGCTTCGGGGCGGCGAAGAACCTGTGCGACTACGCCGTCAAGGGCCCCGAGATGGCGGTCCAGCCCGACGTCGAGCGGGTCGTCGGCGCGGCGCGGGCGGCGGGCAAGCCGCTGGCGTTCCTGTGCATCGCGCCGGTGATCGCGGCCAAGCTGATCCCGGGCGCCCGGCTGACGATCGGCAACGATCCGACCACCGCGGAGCACATCGGCCAGCTCGGCGGCGAGCACGTGGAGTGTCCGGTGGACGGGTTCGTCGAGGACGTCGAGCGCGGGGTGCTGACCACCCCGGCGTACATGCTCGGGCCGTCGATCCGCCACGTGGCGGCGGGGATCGAGAAGCTCGTCGAGCGGTTCGTCGCGGTCTGTGGCTGAGGCTCAGCCCTCGACCGGCACCGAGGGGTAGATCGGCTTCAGCGCCTCCATCGCCGGCAGGAAGCCGTCGCGGTAGATCCGCGCGTAGGTCGCGACGTTGGCCGCGATCGGCCGCACGGTGCGCTCGATCCGCGTCATGTTCTCGGCGGCCGTGGCGTGGTCCGGGTACAGGCCGGCGGCGACGGCGGCGTTGATCGCCGCGCCCAGCGCCGAGAGCTCGCGGGTGTGGGGGATCTCCACGGGCCGGTCGAAGACGTCGGCGACGGTCTGGACCGACCACTCGCTGCGCGACCCACCCCCGCCGATCCGCAGCTTGTCGAGCCGGGCTCCGAAGCGGTCGCCCATCACCTCGGCGCCGCGGCGCAGGTCGAGCACGATGCCCTCCACCACCGCCCGGGCCAGGTGGGCGTTGGTGTGGTGCTCGGCGAAGCCGATCACGGCGCCCCGCTCGTGGAGGTCCTCGAAGGTCGGGTACCAGCGCGGGATCACCAGCAGCCCCTCGCAGCCGGGGGGCACCGCCTGGACCTCCTCGGAGAGGACCTCCTCGGGCGTGCAGCCCCGCTGCCGGGCCAGCTCGTGCTGGCGGTGGCCGAACTGGTCGAGGAACCAGGTCCAGGTCCAGAACCCGCGGAACACCATGTACTCGTGGCAGTAGCAGCCGGGCTGGGCGGCGTTGTTGGAGATCCACTTCAGCGCTCGCGACTCCTGCAGCTTCCGCCGCACCAGGGTCAGCGAGGTGCCGGTCCCCATGCTGATCTCGGCGGCGGCGCCGTCCCGCGGGGTCAGCCCGCTGCCCAGCACCTCGGCCTGCTTGTCTCCGCCCACCGCGACGATCGGCAGCCCGGCCGGGAGCCCGGTCTCCTCGGCCGCCGCGGAGGTGACGCGCCCGAGCTCGGTCCCGGCGGGCACCACCTCGGGGAGCTTCTCCAGCCGGAAGCCGAGCAGATCCACCAGCGCCGGGGTGGTACGCCACCTTCCGCTCTTGACGTCGTACGGGTAGACGCCGGTGATCGAGCCCTCCGCGTCGCGGAACTGGCCGGTCAGCCGGTGGGTGATCCACCCGGTCAGCGACAGCAGGCGCTCGGCGCGCTCGTAGACCTCGGGGTAGGCGGCCTGCAGCACGTTGGCCTGGCTGATCGAGATCAGCGTCGTGAGCAGCCCCTCGTCCCCCGACAGCGCCAGGACCGTGCGGCCCAGCAGGCCGGCCTTGCGCGGGCGTGCGCTGCGCTTGTCCAGCCAGTGCAGCGCCGGCATCAGCGGCTCGCCGTTGCGGTCGGTGGGGATCAGCAGCTTGCGCTGGCTGGTCAGCCCGGCCGCCAGCGGCATCGGCAGGTCCTGGCGGCGCGCCTCGTCCATGCAGTCGCGGCACGCCGCGGCGAGCGCGTTCCACATGTCGTCGGTGTCCTGCTCGACGGCGCCCTTGCGGGGCCGCAGCAGGGGCTGGTGCGGGTGGCGCCCCACGGCGAGCTCGTTGCCCCGCTCGTCGAACAGGATCGCGCGCACGCTCTGGGTCCCGCTGTCGATCGCGAGGACGGTCTTGTCGGCAGTCATGGTCGAGGAGACTAGCAAAAAACCGGGGGCCGGTCGCTCGATCTACAATCGACCGGATGGCTCGCCTGCGCCGGCTCCACGTCCCGGTCGCGCCCCGCGAGGGCGAGGTGGTCGTGCTCGCGCGCGAGCAGGCGCGCCACGCCCGCGTGCTGCGGCTGCAGCCCGGCGACCCGCTGGAGCTGTTCGACGGCGAGGGCGGGGCCTGGGACGGGCGGGTCGAGCGGGCCGGGCGGCAGGAGCTGGCGGTGCGCGTCGGCGCCCGGCGCGACGACGCCGGGGTCGAGTCTCCGCTGGCGATCACGCTGCTGCAGGGGCTGGCCCGCGGGGCGCGGATGGAGCAGGTGATCCGCCACGGCACCGAGCTGGGGGTGGCGCGGATCGTGCCGGTCGCCTGCCGGCGCTCGACGCACCGCGACGGCAACCTGGCCCGCTGGCGCACCCTCGCGCGGGAAGGCGCGCGGCAGTGCGGGCGCGCGCGGGTGCCAGTGGTGGACGACGTCGCCGAGCTGGCCGCCGTGCTGCGCGATCCGCCGGATGGGACGCGGGTGCTGCTCTCCGGGCCGGACGCGCCGCCGCTGCCCGCCGTGCTGCCGTCCCCGTGCGATGCGGTGGTGCTGCTGGTCGGCCCCGAGGGGGGGCTCGCGCCCGAGGAGCGGCGCGCCGCCGAGCGGGCCGGGTTCGCGCCGGCGTCCCTGGGCCCGCGGGTGCTGCGCACCGAGACCGCCGGCCTCGCCGCGCTGGCCGCCCTCGCGGTCCTGCGCGGAGACGCGCGCGCCTGACGAGGGGCCCCGCGGTTGACCTGCCCCACCGCCGCGCCTACGATGCGCGGCGATGCGAGCCCACCTCCTCCTCCCGCTGTGCGCCGCGACCCTGCTCGGGCTCGCCGGCTGCGAACCGTGCGAGGTCGTCTGCACCGCCGAGGCCGACGCCTATGCCCTGTGCCTCGGCGAGTGGGACATGACCTGGGACGACGTCGGCTTCGCCGGCACCGAGTTCTACGAGGAGGACTGCAAGGACGCCGCCGAGCTCGACCGCTCGCGCCGCACCGAGGCCGAGAAGCTCGACGCCAACGCCGTCTGCAGCGACCGCACCCGCCTGCTGCGCAGCACCGACGACTGCGACGAGCTCTACGAGGCGCTGGAAGACTACGATCCCACCGAGGAGTAGGGGGCGGGCCGCTAGCCGCGGCGGCGCCAGATCAGGGGCAGGGCCAGCGCGACCAGGACCGCGATCGCGGTCGCCGGGGTGCGGGCGCCGGTGTCGGCCAGCGCGCAGGTGTTGTTCTGCTGCTGGATCGACTGCACCGGGTCGGTCTTGAGCACCGTGATCTCGAGGAACGCGTACTCCTCGAGGGGCTCGTCGAGGGCCGGGTTGGCGTCGGTGACGAGGCACCACACCTGGTACGGGTTGGCCTCGTCGGGGGCCATCCAGGTCGCCTCGTCGTCGTCGATCTCGGCGTACTCCCCGCCGGTGCTGTTCCAGTCGTAGACGAGCTGGGCGTCAGGGCCGGAGATCACCGTCAGCGAGAGGTGCACCGGCTCGCCGATCTTGACCGCCACGCGGTCGGCGTTGAGCCCGCCGACGACGATCAGCGGCGGGGTGTCGTCGATGCAGTTCTCGTCGACCTCGGCGTCGCAGTCGTTGTCCTTCAGATCGCACCACTCGGTGGCGTCGCGGTAGATCTCGGGGTCGGCGTCGTTGCAGTCGCCGAGGGCCTCGCTGAAGCCGTCCCCGTCGTCGTCGTAGTAGACCGTGCCCTCATCGATCGTGCCGTCGCAGTTGTCGTCGTAGAAGTTGGCGGTCTCCACCGCGCCGGGGTGGATCGTGGGGTCGTCGTCCTGGCAGTCGCCGGGCTGGCTGCCGTCACTGCAGCTGGTGTCGTCCTCGCAGTAGCCGTCGCCGTCGTCGTCGCTGAAGTCGGTGTCCTCGTCGACGGTGCCGTCGCAGTCGTTGTCGATGTTGTCGGCGAGCTCGATCGCGCCGGGGTACACGGTGGGGTCGCCGTCGGCGCAGTCGCCCTGGTCCTCGTCGTAGCCGTCGCCGTCGTCGTCCTGGGTCGAGATCCCGTCGGAGATCGAGACCACCAGCGTCTCGCAGGCCGTCTCGTTGAACACGTCGGTGCAGCAGATCGTCAGCGTGTGCAGCCCCAGCGCGTCGGCGAAGTCCGAGTCGTCGATGTCGATCAGGAACTCCAGGGTGCTCGTCACCGGGTCCGAGGTGTTCTGCTCGACGAGGCCGAGCTGGTCGCCGGTGGGCACGCCATCCTGGTACGACTCCAGCGTGCAGTACAGGCCGATGTTGGGCTGCTGGGCGTCGAACGCCCGGGCCTCGATGTACAGGTCCTGGTACAGGTAGAAGGTCTTGGGCTCGGTCGGGTCGAGCACGTTGATCTGTGGTGGCCCGTTGTTCGTCGACCCCGGCGAGTTGGCGCTCAGGTTGACGGTGAACGGGTTGATCACGTCGGCGATCTCGACGGTCAGCGCGGCGTACTCGTGGTTGCCGCCCTCGCTGGTGAACGACACCGTGACCAGCGCCTTCTCGCCCGGCGGGATCGGGTACTCGGGGGCGTCCACGACCTCGAACAGGCTCTCGCTGCCGCCGACCTCGACGGACAGCACCTCGATCGGCACGTCGCCCACGTTCCAGATCTCGACGGTCGACTCGGCGACGTTGCCCTCGGCGACGAACCCGAACTCCACGAGCCCGGGCGTGACGTACGCCTGCGGGTAGCCGGGGAACGAGCTGCCGGTCAGCACGATCCCGCGGTTGGCCTCGTCGGGGTCGTTGCTCCACAGCCGGACGTAGCCGTAGGCGTCCTCCTCGGCCTCGGGGGCGTAGGTGATGTCGATCTCGCGGTACGAGCGGGCCGGGATCTCGGTGAACACCTCGCCGAGGGTGAACGCCAGGTTGGTGCTCTCCTCCTCGAGGCTGGGCTCGATCGAGAACTCCAGCGGGGCGTCGCCGGCGTTGTGCACCCGGGTGGTGTAGGTCACCGCGCTGCCCGAGGGCACGATCCCGAAGTCGATGTACTCGTCGGCGACGTGGATGTCCTGGGGCAGCAGCTCCCGCTGCTCTTCGCAGCCGAGGCCGGCCAGGACGATCGCGGTCACCAGCAGGGTGTGAAGCAGGGTGCGCATCGTGGATCTCCGTCGTCGCCCCCTATGTTTCCGGATTCATTGATGAATTCGGGCACGCAGGGAGGTCCCTTCGGACCGCTGTCACTCTAGCAGCGGGCCGATCGGAGTGTCAACGAAACCCAGGCCAGCAGGGGCTTTCCGGGCAATCCAGGGCCCGGGTGAAAGGAACCCCGCGTGCATGACACGTAGGAGGGTGTCGATGCGGTGCTATGCTGCCGGTCGTCACGGAACCACGACAGGGGGTTCGAGCGATGCGCACCATCCACCTGAGCCTGCTGCTCGCCGCTGCGGCGGCGCTCGTCGCCTGCCAGGACTACAACGTCAGCTCGGGCGACGGGATCGGAGACCCGACCAAGG
>CAZOYV010000300.1:0-9880 GCA_964584075.1 uncultured Rickettsiales bacterium
GGACTCAGCAGCGTGATTGGAGGTCCGAAATGCCCCCTCTCGGAGGATGCGCCCAGTTCGATGCCGGCAGCGTCTATGTGCTCGGAGACTATCGCCAGGACTACATGGTCCATCCCGACGGCACGGAGATTCCACAAGGAGACCTGGTGCGTTGGGGAGCGACGTCATACGTAGACGGCAAGATCAGGACACCGCCGATCCCGTACCTCTGTTGGTTCGGCGTGATCCGGGATGGAGGGAGCTGATGGGGCGCTTCTCGCCTCGGCACACGGTCCTGCTGGTTTCGATGGGGCTCTTGTTCGGCGGATGCAGGACGATTCATCCGGTCGCGCCGTCGCGTTCCCCGTCAACGGCGCCTGCTTCCGTGGACGCTGTCCCGGTCACCGACCTGATGGGGCAGGTGTTCCTCGAGGACGTGGACGGTCGCTCCCGCAACCTCTCCGAGTTTCTGGGGGGCAAGGCCACGCTGGTGAGCTTCTGGGCGACCTATTGCGGGCCGTGCAAGCAGAAGATCGAGGACCACCAGCTTCTCCACGACACCTACGCGGAGGACGGGCTGACGATCATCGCCATCTCCGTGGACGAGCCCGAGACCATCGGCCAGGTCAGGACCTTCGTGAGCCAGCGGAGGTTGACGCTGCCCGTCCTGCTGGACCGGGACTGCCAGCTCATCGACCAACTCAATCCCAGACGGACCCTCCCGTTCTCGTTGCTCATCGACGGGGAGGGAAGGATGGTCTGGACCCACGAGGGCTACGCACCTGGAGATCGGGAGCTGTTCGAACAGGTCGTCCGTGAGGCACTTGGGGAGGAGGTCGAACCATGAACTGCACGGCGAAGCGGGCCGCCGTCGTCGTCACGACGTGCCTCGCGGCATGGTTGCTCAGCGGCCAGGCGACCCCGGTGATCACCGCCTTCGACAGCGACTACTGCGTCATCCAGATCCGGACCGAGAGCGCCGATGACGGCACGGTCGCCACCATCGAGGTCAAGAAGAAAGGCACGTACTACTGCAACCTCGACTACCCCTGGAAGCTCAAGATCACGCCCGCCGAGGGCGTCACGCTCGACAAGAACACCTTCCGGCGCGAGGACGCGGAGAAGGCGACGGCGGACGAGGTCGTCTACATCGTCCGCTACAACGCCGAGCCGGAGACCCCGATCAACGCTGAACTCAAACTCTGTCTGTGCGACGGAAAGACCTGTCAGACGAAGATGATTCCTCTGACCTGGTGAAGGGATACGACGATGGACGTCAAGGTACTGGGACCCGGTTGCATGAAGTGCAACAAGCTGTACGAGGAGGCCCGCAAGGCCATCGACGAGGCTGGCGTCGAGGCGACGCTGGAGAAGGTCGAGGGCATCAACGAGATCGCCGGGTACGGCGTCATGTTCACCCCGGCGCTGGTCATCGATGGCGAGGTCAAGAGCAGCGGTTCGGTGGTCAAGGCCGCCAAGATCGCGGCGATGCTGCGGGAGGGGGCGAAGTGATGCATCGAGAAGGACATCACAGAACCGCGAGGCTCCCGATTGCGGCGATGGCCTTGTTGCTGGGGCTGGCATTCTTTGCCTGTGCGGGAGAGCAGAACAGCGCCCAGGCTGCACCTGCCGAACAACCGGCATCGGAACCATCGACGACCGAGGCTCAGCCCGCCAAGGCGACGACGGCTGTAACGAAGATCGTCTTCATCGACCAGGAGGTGTGCTGCCCGTGCACCCGTGAGCGCATCGACGGTACCTGGGCCGAGCTGAGCAAGGTCCTCGAGGGTGGCCCCGAGGTCCCGGTGGAGCGCATCCACGGGGACTCCCAGGAGGAGCAGGCCAAGCCGTACATCGCCATGCGCCCGTTGATGGTCGCGCCGGGGCTGTACTTCCTCGACGCCGACGGTGGGCTGGTCGAGATGCTCCAGGGCGAGCTGTCCGAGGGGCAGATCGGGGCGGTGCTGCAATGACGATGAATGGCTCCGGCAACGAGGGCGGTCGGTCGGCGAGGCTGCTCGAACCAGCCGTCCGGGACTATATCGCCGAACGCGGCGGGATGCTCCGCATCACCCGTGAGGCGATCCTCATCGGGTGATGAAACGCCACGATGGGGCCGGTCGGGTCCCTCCAGGCAGCGGGCGACGAAACGCGCTTCCGGCGATACGACGCGGGGGGCGTTCTGGTTTACGTGGCCCAGGATCAGGGATTCGTGGTGAAAGGCGGCGTCCTGCGGTTCCACTTCGGCAAGTTCGGGTGGTGTCGGGTCGCACTGCTCGAGGAGATGGAGAGATGAGACGACGCTCGCATCCGCTGGTGTTTGGCCTGGTCGTGCTGCTATCGACGGTTGGGCTTCCAGCACCCACGCAAGCCATCGGGGGAGAGGCTGCCGATTTCACGCTGCGCGACATCGACGGCCAGCAGGTGACCCTGAGCGACCACCTCGAAGGCCACGTCGTCGTATTGCACTTCTGGACCGCCTGCTGCGCGTCGGGCAAGGCGGTGATGCCGCACCTCAAGACGCTCTACGGGGAACTCAATGAGTCTGGTGTCAGCGTCCTCGCAGTCTCCGTCGATGCCGCCCGCAATGAGCCTCAGGTGAAGGCATTCGCCCGCGCCGGCGGGTACTCCTTCCCGGTCCTCCTCGACCAGTCGACCGAAGTCGTCACAACCTATAACCCACGCAAGGTCGTGCCCTTCACCGTTGTGATCGACAAGGACGGCCAGATTAGTGCGACCTTCGAGGCATACTCTCCAGGAGACGAGACCAGGATTCGTGAGGCTGTTGCTGCCCTCCTCGAATCCGACCAGGTTTCAAACTAGCGGGTGTAAGTGTGGGGTACTCTTCCGGAACCCATCCAAAAAGTTCTAAAATCATCCGTTCGCCCCGACCACTTCCACTGAACCCCCTTCCATCCCCGCAAAGCGAGCAACGGCGCCGGAAATTCGGTTCGAATGGACCGCGTTCGGCTCGTCTCGATCCCTTCCCCGATCGACGCCGGACGGCTCAAGGCGACTCCACGCTCAGGCCCAGCGCCTCCCGCACCCGTCGCACCACACCCGTGACGGGGAGCCACTCGACGGGGCAGTTCGCGACCGTCGCGCTGTGGCGCAGCTCGAGGTTGGCCACGATGAAGAGATCCGGCTCGTAGGCCTGCAGGAAGCTCCGGGCACCCCGGCTGAGCTTCGGTCGGGTCATCCTGGCGGCCTTCACCTCGATCCCGATGCGGCGATCTCCCTCGGACAGCACGAAGTCCACCTCTGCCCCCGACCGCGTTCTCCACCAACGCAAGGAGCTCGCGAAGGGCAGTACCTTCCACAGCTCGCCGAACAGGTGGTTCTCGAGCAACGGTCCGCGGTCGCCGCGGTGTTCGAATCGCGAGAGATCGCCGACGAGGTGGTTCCGCAGGCCGACATCGACGAAGTAGACCTTGGGGCTCCTGGTCAGCTCCGCGCGACGCCCACCGGCGAACGGTGGCACGCGCACGAGCAGGTGCGACTCCTCCATCAGCTCCAGGTAGGCGGACACGGTGGGAACGCTCACGCCGACCAGGGAGGCCCACTCGGAGAGGTTCACGACCGAGCCGATCTGGCGGGCGGCGAGCTGGAGCAGGGAGCGGAAGGCATCGAGGCGTTCGATCCGGTACAGGTCGCTCGCGTCCCGGATCACGAAGGCCTCGACCAGCGCCGACAGCTCGGTCTCCGGCGCCTCGGACAGCCACACCGATGGATATCCGCCCACGGACAGAAGACGCCCGAGCCGCTCCTGGACGTTGGCCTCCTTCAGCGCCGGGGCGACGTCGGCGAGGTCGGAGCCGATCTCCTCGAGGGAGAATGGAAAGAGCCGAGCCCGAGACGCGCGTCCGGCGAGCGATTCCCGGGTCCCGGCAGCCAGGTGGTAGCTGGAGCTGCCCGTCACGACCAGCGGGCACGGGATCCGCCGGTCGACGAGGCCCTTGATGAACAGCCCCGCTTCGTCCAGGTGTTGCGCTTCCTCCAGGAAGACCGCGCTGGGCTCGGGCAGGATGGCGCTCAGATCCGCCAGGAACTCGCCGGGATCGCGGCACCAGGCGCGGAGGCGATGCAGCTCGCAGTCCACGAACAGCACCCGCGACGGCAACCGGCGGAGGTGGTGCCAGACCCAGGTCGACTTGCCCGCCTGTCGGGGTCCGATCAGGAGCGTCGCCTTGTCCCTGGCGAGACCGGCTGCGTCGAGGTGTGCGACATCCGGCTGATGTCGGGGCAGGTAGCGATCGGGAAGATGGGCCTCCACCGCGGGAGACCACCGGGTCGGATCGTCCAGCCACGGGTTCTCGCGGCGCAGGAGGGCGACCAGATCGGGAGCGGGCATCGGCATTCAACAGCGATTATCACAGCTTAGATATTATAACAACCCTGCAAATAACAAATCATAGGTTCGAAGAAGCGGTACTCAGCTCGTCTCGACCCCCTCCACGATCGACGCAGGCTCGAAGAGCAGCACGCCCTCGGCGCCCGCCCGCCGGGCGATGGCTCGCCGGACCTCTATCCGGTCCTCGGGGAGACCTGTGTCGCCTCCTGCGAGAGCGGACCCGTGAGGGTCTCCTGGGGAATCGGCAACCAGGGGCACGTCAACGTCCTAGAGGGGGTGAACGTGGCCCTCTACGGAGACGTCGGGGGCGCCGAGGCCCTGGTAGAGGTACAGCAGATTTCCGGCGTGCAATACGGGTACGAAACGCCCGGTGGGATCTTCGAGCTGTCTCCCGACCAGTGGGGTGACGGCATCCGGATCGTCGTGGACGACGACGGGACGGGGACCGGGCTCATCGACGAGTGCGACGAGGGGAACAACGCAGTCGAGCTGCCAGGTCCGATCTGTGAGTGATGGCGGCGGCCGACAATTCTGCTCGACAATCACGGCCGCGATCGGCAGATTGGCGCGGCCGTGTCGACCCAGAAGGTTCCAGAATCATCCGTTCGGGCCGACCACCCAATCACCGGAACCGCGGCCCCCGCACTCTCCCGGGGCCCGCGTTGGTTCTGGCGTCCTGGGAGGGGACCCATGCACATGCCACACGACCCCACCACCTGGCCCTCGCTGCTGGCGCTCTGCGCACTCCTGGCCCCGGGGCTCGCCGGCTGCCCGGAGCAGGACGACGACACGGGCGACGACGATGCGGCCGACGACGACGACGACGCGGCCGACGACGACACCGCCGGCGACGCACCCGCGACCTGGACGTTCCACGACGGCGGCCCGGACTGCGGGGCGGTCCGGTCGGCGGTGTGGGTCGAGTACGTGATGGGCTCCGTGGGCTACACCGACCACTGGCTGCACATGACCACCACGCCGGTGACCTGCCAGGACTGGATCGACTACAACCTGGGCGTCCAGCAGGCGTGGGCCACGTGCGACGAGGACCTCGACGCCGCCGGCGACGATCCCCAGGCCCAGTGCCTGGCGTTCCAGACCTACTACCAGTCGATCGCCGCGCTGACCGACGTCATCCAGCCCGCGGGGAGCTGTCTGGGGATGATCAACATCGAGGAGGTCGCGCCGGGGACGTTCACCTCGAGCTACGGCTCCACCCCCACGCCCGGGACGTTCTACGGATCCGTCGTGGACGCGGGCGCCAACGAGTACCAGCCCCTCGCCGATCTGTTCGGCGACTGCTCCCAGATCAACACCGAGGAGCAGCTCGACGCCCTGGTCGAGGCCCAGTCCGACGTCTTCCCCCACCCCGACGTGCCGTACTGGGAGATCGTGCAGGGAACCCTCGAGATCACCGAGGCCGAGAGCGCGCTCGTGGGTGCGGCCACCGGGCTGGAGCTGTTCGAGCCGATGAGCGACTCCGGGGCGACGTGGGACCTCGAATTCGAGGCGGAGCGCTGTACGTTCTACGAGTAGCGGACCCGATCGCCGCGCCCGCACCCGCGGCGGCTCGACTCGCAGCGCAGCCCGCGCCGGGTTGACAAACCGCACCGCGATCGGCGAAATAGCGCGGCCGGCTCCGCGGGGAGGGTCCGCGACCGTCCGGGCGGGCCGAGCGAGAGCAGATCATTCTTGTCATTTGACGATAGGCGGATCCCCGGGGGAGATTGACCCCGGGGATTCGTCGTTCTGGGAGAGCGCAGGAGGGCCCGTGGGAAGGGACGACCACACCGACGGCGCCTACTACGGCCGCACCGCCCCGGACGGGCCGTGGGACGTGATCGTGATCGGCTCGGGCATGGGCGGGATGACCTGCGCCGCGATGCTGAGCGTGTTCGGGCTGCGGGTGCTGGTGCTCGAGCAGCACTCGGTCCCCGGGGGGATGACCCACGTCTTCCGCCGCAAGGGCTACACCTGGGACGTGGGCGTCCACGCCGTGGGCGAGGTGACCCCCGACAGCCGCGTCGGGGTGCTGCTCGACCAGCTCTGCGGCGGCCGGCTGGAGTGGACCTCGCTGGGACCGGTCAGCGACGAGTTCCACTACCCCGGCGAGATCCGCATCGACATGGCGGACGACCCCGCCCGGTTCGTCGACAACCTGGTACGCCACTTCCCCGCCGAGCGCGACGCCATCCAGCGCTACATGGACACGATCACCGCCGTGGGCGCCTCGATGCAGGAGCTGCTGCTGACCCGCGCGTTCGGGGTCGGCCGCGACGGCCGCGCCAACCCGACGCTGGGGCTGCCGCTGGAGGACTGGATGCGGCGGACCACCGGCGAGGTGCTCCGCGACCTGGTCTCCGACCCGCGCCTGCGCACCGTGCTGGCGTCGCAGTGGGGCTACTACGGCGCCGACCCGCGCGACTCGACGTTCGCGGTCCACGCGCTGGTCGTCAACCACTTCGCCCAGGGCGGCTACTACCCGCGCGGCGGCTCGGCGTCCATCGCCGGCGGCCTGCTGCGCACCGTCGCCGAGGCCGGCGGCTGGACCCGCGTCCGCGCCGACGTCGAGGGCCTGCTGCGCGACGGGGACCGCGTCTGCGGCGTGGTGCTGCAGGGCGGCGAGGAGCTGCGCGCGCCGCGGGTGGTGTCGGGCATCGGCGCGCTGAACACGGTGGCGACCCTGCTGACCGACGAGGAGCGCCAGGCCGAGTGGGCCCGCTCGATCGGCGCCCTGGAGCCCTCGCCGGCGCACCTGTGCCTGTACCTCGGCTTCGAGGGCGACATCCGCCGCGCGGGGGCCAGCGCCGCCAACCGCTGGCTGTTCTCCACCTGGGACGTCGAGCCCGACCTGTGGCACCTCGACGAGATCCCCGACCCGATCCCGATCCTGTACACCAGCTTCCCGTCGCTGAAGGACCCGGACCACGACCCCGGCGAGCACCAGCGCCACACCGGCGAGGTCGTCACGTTCGTGCCCTACGAGGACTTCCTGCGCTGGGAGCAGACCCGCTGGCGCCACCGCGGCGAGGAGTACGAGGCGCTCAAGCGCGACCTGTCCGAGCGGATGCTGCGCCAGCTGCTGCAGTGGATGCCCGGGCTCGAGCCGATGGTGCGCTACCACGAGCTGTCGACGCCGCTGTCGACGACCCACTTCACCCGCGCCACCGACGGCGCGATCTACGGGATCAAGCCCACCCCGGCTCGGTTCACCAACCCGTGGCTGCGCCCCCAGACCCCCGTCGAGGGGCTGTACCTGACCGGCTCCGACATGGCCAACGTCGGCGTGATGGGCGCGCTGCTCGGCGGGGTGATGACCGCCTCGAAGATGGAGCCGATCAAGGCGATCCGGTTCGTGAAGTCGATGCTGTGAGGAGCCGGTGACCCCCGACGACGTCCCCGAGCACCTGCTCACCGAGATCGCCGCGGGGCACTGCGTGGCGTTCGTCGGCGCCGGGTTCTCCGCGGCCGCCGGCCTGCCCACCGGCCGCACCCTGCTGGCCGCCCTGGCCGGGATCGACGGCCTCGACGACGGCGTGCGCGCCTGGGTCCGCGGGGTCGCCGAGCGCCCCGGCGCCAGCCCCGACCACAAGGACCAGGCGGCGCAGCTGCTGCAGGATCGCCTCGGGCGGGACCGGATCATCGCGCACCTGCGCTCGCTGCTGGCCGTGGAGCACCCCCCGCCGGCGATGCGCGACCGCCTGCGCTGGCTGCGCGGGATCCCGTTTCGGGCGATCGTGACCACCAACTTCGACGACGTGCTCGCCGGGCGCGTCCCGGGGCCGGAGGTCTACCGCGCGATCCTGCGGCCCCACAAGTACCGCTGGTGGGAGGAGGCGTTCTGGGGCGACGAGCGCGGGGCGCCGGTGATCAAGATCCACGGCGACGTGACCGTACCCGACGCCGAGGAGCACGTCGTGCTGACCCGCCGCGACTACCGGCGGCGGCTGTACGGCGACCCCGGGTACATGACCTTCCTGCGCGGGCTGCTGTCGACCAACACCGTGCTGTTCCTGGGGTTCTCGTTCGAGGACGCCTACCTCAACGAGCTGCGCTCGCAGGTGCTGTCGCTGTTCGACGCCGACCCGGCCGGCGACGGCCGCAAGCCGCTGGCCTACGCGATCCTCGGCGACGTGCCGGCGCTGGTGCGAGACCACTTCGCGCAGCACGAGGGCATCGAGGTGCTCGGCTTCGACAGCCACGGCCGCAGCGACTACCGCGGCTTCGACGCGATCCTGCAGGCGATCTGGCAGCGGGCCGCGATCCTGCCCCGCTTCGGGCGGCTGCTGGAGGGCAAGCGGCTGCTGTGGCTGGACCCCAACCCCCACAACAACGACGCCGGCTACCGGTTCCTCAAGCGCGCCTCGGGGTCGATCGGCCGCGAGCAGGTTCACGCCATCACCTCGGTGGCCACGGTCGACCGGGCGATATCCGCCCTGGGCCGGCCGGCGCGCCCGGCGTTCGACCTGGTCCTGACCCACTGGGGCTGGCGCTGCGCCACCGACGACGAGGGCAACCGGGTGCCCAACGCGGTGCGCCTGCTGCAGCAGCTGCGCGCCCATGACGTGCGCTGCCCCGTGGTGGTGTTCTCCGGCCGCCGCGACCTGGCCCGCCGCAAGAAGCGCTGCCTGGCGCTCGGGGCCCAGAACTACTGCACCGACTGGCCCGCGCTGTTCCAGACCATCGAGCGGCTGTTCGAGGCCGGCTGAGCGATGGGCGCCCCCGACCGGGACGACGACGGGCTGCTAGCCCGCCTGCCCGACGATCTCGACGCCGATGGGGTTGGAGCGCACGCGCGCGCCGCTCAGCGGGGTGCTGGACAGGATCCCCTCCAGCTCCGACGGGGTGTACGCCGCGTCGATCGACGTCAGCAGCCCGGGGCGGATCTCCCGGGGCCGGGTGGTCCACCACATCAGCCAGCGCAGCGGGGCGAGCATGTCGCGGCGCAGGTCGGAGACGAAGAACCGGCCGCCGCGGCGCAGCACGCGGTGGATCTCGGCCAGCACCCGGCCGGGGTCCTCCCACTCGTGCAGCGAGCCGTTGGTGAACACCGCGTCGAAGCGGTGGTCCTCGAAGGGCATCTGCTGGGCGTCGCCGAGCACGTAGCGGACCCGGTCGCGCAGGCCGTACTCCCCGGCGTTGCGCTCGGCGAGCTCGATCATCGCCGGGCTGATCTCGACGCCGGTGAGGTGGGTGCCCTCGGTGTGCTTCAGCCACTCCAGGCCGAGGTAGCCCGGGCCGGGGCCGACCTCGAGGGCCTCGCCGTGGACGACGCCGCTGGCCAGCAGGCTCCTGGTCTCCATCCAGCCGCGGTCCCGCAGGCGCCGCAGCATCCGTTCGTACTGCTCGACGGTGATCTCGTCCTGGATCCCCTCGTGGGTCTCGGGGACGCGGGGTCGGGGTGCCATGATCATCCTCCCGTTCGGGTTTGATTGTTCATACTAGATTATTCTAGTTTGAATATACAGGATGATCTACAGGTCACGGCTGGGTTCACCTAGTACGCCGTTTCAGTGGTTTTGATCTTTACAATTCCTTGACAAGTCAGGA
>CAZOYV010000301.1:0-9861 GCA_964584075.1 uncultured Rickettsiales bacterium
GATCTCAAGGGGTTTCGCGGGTGCGTGTGATCAGGGCTGCGGAAGCCGGGCAGCAGGGCGGATAGAAGTAGACACTGGCGCTCTCAACCAGACGAAGCAGCGGTCGTGGTGGGTGTCCTGCGTGGTCTACAACACGCCGTCGATCACCGCGAACAACTCGGTGTCCGTCATGGGCATGACGGCGCCCTCTCGTTTGAGATAGCCTCGCGTTCATGGGCGACGACAACCCTCTCTCGCGGCTCATCGATTGGTTGCTGGGGACCGGCCGATGGGGCGGCCTGGTGTCGCTCGTCTTGGGGCTCGTCTGCATCGGGATCATCGTCGTGGACGTACTGCTCTCGGGCAGCTACTTCGTCGCGCTGCTCGGTGTCGCTGGGCTGTTCTTCCTGCTCGGGGTGCTGTTGCTGATCTTCGGGCGTCCCCGCTCGGCCATGCCGGTCTATCTCGACGAGGCGGTGCCACCACCTCCCGAACTCCTGGAGAGGCTGCGGACCGAGCCACGTCCTTACTTCTTTTGCTCGAACTGCTGGGAGTTCATGGCCGTCGCTACCTGTACGAATTGCAAGGCATCGTCCGCCTCGATCGAGGTCCAGTCCGAGGACGACGTCAGCATTGCCATCGCCTCGATCTCCTGAGCCTGTGCAGCGTCAGGTTCGGTAACGACGCCGGATCACATGCGATCAGGAGCCAGAGTACAGGGCTCCACCGTGCGGGGAGTGAACGACGTACAGGTCACCAGGACAACCACATCATCCATCGGTGAGCACATCGAACCCAACCAGCAGCTCCGAGTTTTCGACCCACATGACGAAGAAGGGCCGCTCCGCTCCGCGCTTGCTCATCACCACGAGGAAGGGCTTGTCGAAGTGGTAGTGAGCTGGCGCCGACGTGACGTAGATGGGTGCCTCAGACTTCAACGTTGCCCCACTCCTGTCCAACCGGAACGCTATGTCCTGACGGGCGGTCTGGAACCAGTAGTCCTCATACCCAGGATTCGCCAAGTATCGACCTTCGAGTTCCCTGAAATCGTGGGAGAGCCGGTAGTCCAAGTTGGGCACCAGCAGGGTGTCATTGGTATCCACGATCTTCGGTGCCCACCCCCAGTCTCCAGACACCTCGTGATCTCGGATGTAGTCCAACGTGCTGGACAGCGTTTCCTTGGCTGCAACGCGGGCCAGCACGATCTGAACAGGTTCGGATTCCTGATCCAGGTCGATGACGAACTCCGGTTCCCCTGGCTCCTGGGCGGGGCGTATGTGATCAGACCAGATGACCTCCGGCTGTCCACGAAGCCTGTCGAAGCTCCCCGCGTCTTTCTGGCGAAGGCCGAAGGACGCTACGGGCGTCTCACCTCCGGCAGAGTCGCGAAACACAAGCGGCTCGTCGTTGTCGTTGTATGGCCGCTTGAACCTCACCTGGGCGGCCAGGTAGGCATAGGCCAGGAGGCCCCCTGGAGCACCTTCAACGTTGGGCTCGATGTTGGGGAATTGCCGAGCCATGTCCTTGTTGATCTGCGACAGAAGTTCCGGCGTCAAAGAGCCCGCATTGGTATAGACGGCCCCTTCGGGGAGGTCGGCATCGAAGTCTTCGGCCGCGTTGAGCCGGTCTGCGACTTCCTGGCCTTCGTCGAGTTGAATGGGGTCGCCTACCACTTCATCCGCTAGGGCTTCCCAGGCCATCGCAAATGACGCGCACCAGATGACGTTCTTACCTTGTGGTAGCGGGGTGTCGAGGGTCGGGACCACGACCGTGGCTTCCAACTCTTTCGTGGTGCCGTTGAAAAAAGGTTCGGAATCCTCCCACCTGGACCCAGAGCCGCAACAACCCTGGCCCTCACGGCAACTGACCACCACCGTCAAAGCAAGAAACAGCAGGTGGCTCGCTCGTCGGGTTCTGATCGGGTCGGGCATCCACCCCCCTGCGGGTTCCAGTGTCTGGTTTCCGGCCTATGCCGGACCGGCCCCTGTGATCTACAGAATACCTCCCGAACTCCGACCAGGACGCCACAGCCCCCGCCTACGCCCCTTCCGACCCCCACCCAGCACTTGACCCCGCCTCCCGGGCGCCCCCGACGCCACAGGCGGCCGATGTCATGCCTCACGGCGGGCCGGTGGTCTGGGGTGGGTAGTTGTAGGCGAGGGCGGGCCTGGGGAGAGGACGGGCGGACCGGGGCTACTCGGGGGGCTACTCCTGGGAGCGCTGCCGCTCGCGTTGCAGCTCCACCGACACCCCGATGATGGCCCGTCGCAGCTCCGGAACCTCGTGGGCCATCGGCTGGAGGTCGACCTCCAGGATCCGCTGGACGGCGTCGAGGTCGCCGTCCCGCACGACCTGGGGGACGTTGTGGACGGCGTCGCTGACCGTGTGGCAGGTCGCCACGTCACCCTTCCGAGCTGCCGACCTGACCCTGATCAGCGCGGCGGTCAGCAGGTCCAGCATCGCGATCTGGAGCGGGGTCATGATGGTGTGGTCCTCCCACCCCATCTACGCTGGCGTGAGGGCTGTGAAAGGGTTCACAGCGACGAGGCCCGCGTAGTACTGGCATGGACGACGACCAGCTCGAAAACAGCGATCTCCCCGAGTACCGCATCGCATGTGAGGCAAGGGGGATACTGCTCGGATGGCAAAGAGATCCGCCTCCAGCCGAAGGACGACTCCACTTGCGAGCCCTGTCCGGCCCCCACGAGTGCCTGGTCTACCTGGAAACCGAGGGGGGCGGTCGCAGGGCCTGGGACGTCGCCACGGGTAGCACGGCGCTGGCCGCCAGCATCCGCGTCGAGATCGAGCTGGACCGACCGGCCGTCGAACGGCAGTGGCTGTCGGACTGCATCATGTGGGGCTGGATCTCCCTGAGCCTCCAGTTGCCGTACCTCCAGCTCGTGGTCTACGGGGGCACGGCGAGCCGGTTCGAGAGGCGCCTGCACGTTCGACGGGACCTCGGACTGCTCCGGCCGCCCGACCAGGCTGACGCCTACTCCATCGTCGCCGAGCCCGAGCCAGCCATCGTCGTCGGCCGACCTGGGATGCCGAGCCGATGGCAGACTCAGGTGCCGATCGCCCCGGCGATGATCTGGCGGTAGGCTGACCAGCGCCCGCTGCCCGTGTACTCGTTCGGGTCCCCGACGTCGCCGCTATACGGGTCGCTACTCGAACTGGAGGGCAGCCTCGAACTCCTCCAGCGACAGGACCGCCGTGGGGTTGTTGAACCAGTGGTAGCAGACCTGCGCCCGCATCCTCGTCCGTCTGTCGTTGCTGATGCGGAAGGCCCAGGTGCAGCACCACCCCGATCACGCCCATGTGGCACCCGACGACGTCGGCCTCATCGCCGCGCTGGTCGAGGACGTCCTGGATTGAGCCTGCACAGCCCGACCACAGCGGTTGACCATGTAAGATGCCACCCATGGGCAAGAAGAGGGGAACCAACTCCCGGGCAAGGCGCATCCTCGGACTGCATCGGATATTGCTCGAAGGGGAAAGTTTCAGTGTTGCCGACCTGGTGGACCGAGTGGACCTCGATGTCGCCAGCCGACGAACCTGGGAGCGCGACGTCATCCTGCTCAGGGAGGTCCTGGCTGACCAGCTGGAGTGCGACGAGGAGCCCGGCGGCAGGAAGTACTACCGGCTCGTCCTTCCCGGTCGGCGTTCCCAGCAGGTCCGTGCTCGACAGCTGTTCGCGCTTGAGGTGGGCGCCTTGTTCGCCGGGTCGTACCTCGGCCCCAGCCACCACTCGGAAACCGGACAGCTGGTCGAGGCGCTCAAGAGCGAGTTGAAAACGCCTGCCCGGACCGAACTTGAAGAACTCTTGAGCAGGACCAGGGTTCTCGGCGCGTGGAGACGCCGCTCTGACGAGGACGGGGAACGCGGACAGTACTTCCGGGCTCTATTTGAAGGACTCCAGACCGACATGGCTGTCGAGGTCAGGCTCCAGAACACCGGTCAGGCGCTGCGCGAGCTTCCCGCCACCGTAGAGACCGTCAAGCCCCTGACGCTGGTTCTGTACCGGCGGGACGCACACTTCGTCGTCCAGTTCTGCGACGGCCCCCGGGGGGGCGACTTCGGCATCATCTCTCTGGCCGACGTCAGCTTCGCAAACCTCACCGAGGACCCGTTCGAGCCTCCATCGGACGCCGACAGATTCGGACTGCTCCGCCGTGCCTGGAGGATCCGCCCCGAGGGCGACGTCAAGCAGGTGACCGTCCGCGTCGACGCCGAGCTGGCCCCCTGGATCAAGAGCCGTCAGTGGCACCACTCCGAGGACGTCGAAGACCTCCCCGACGGGGGCCTTCTCTTCCGTGTCGAGGTCGCTGGCGACGAGGTGCTGGAATGGATCTTGGCGATGGGAGAGCACGCCGAGGTCCTCGGCCCGCCCGAGCTGCGAGACGTCGCCAGGGAGAAGCTGGCGGCGGCCCTCGCCAGATACAACGACTGAGTCCAGGGACACCCCCAAGCCCGACTGGCAAACCATATTCTGTTGTATCCCCGGGAGAAGGTTTCCTCAGGTCGAGAACGAACTCGATCCCTACCCAGGAGGAAGCCATGAAGCTCATCGACATCGACCGCAACCTGCTCGCCGACACCGTCGCCCGGATGCCCGACCGTTTCTACACCCGGGACGTCTCCGAGCACCGGGCCATGCTCGACGGGCATCTCCATGCCAGGTCCGAGCGAAACTACCACGCCTGCGTCGGTCGCGTGCTCAAGCAGCTGACCGACGACGAGGGCACCCCCCTGCTGGAGGAGATCCGCAGCCGCACCAAGCGCGGTTCACACTGGGAGAAGCGAGGCGCCGTCCGACGGCCTGCGCAGCCTGCGACACGCCCGTCTCCACTTGCCGAGGACGGTCTGGGACCCCAGTACGCCGGGGACCCCCCCTTCCGGGCCAGGATGCGCCGTCACCAGAGCTGGTACCGCGCCGAGGTGTTGAAACGACCGTGCGGGATTGGCCCCTTCCACAGCAGCACGAGCCGCTACGGCAACATGCTCACCCGGTCCGACGGCGCTGCCGGTCAGAACTTCCTGACTCCCGAGGTATTCGAGGTGGCCCTGGACCGGCTGCGCAGGGGCGGCGGGATGGTCGAGGAGTACCGGCTGCTGCACAACATGCTGTCCAGCCAGCCGATGTGCTTCAACCTCTTCGGTATGCTGCGCCATGACCTCGGTCTGGCGACCAAGCTCTGGCGAGGGTTCCTCGGGGACGACGTCGACGAAGTGACCCGAGTCGAGATGGAGTTCAACCCTGCCCCGAAGAGCGAGTACCTCGACGACAACACCGCCTTCGACGCCTTCGTCGAGTACCGCCGGTCCGACGGCCGCCTCGGCTTCGTCGGTGTGGAGACCAAGCTCACCGAGCCCTTCTCCCAGACCGAGGTCGACAAGCACACCTACCGCCGCTGGATGGCCCTGCCCGCGAGCCCATGGATCGCCAATGCCGACGATAGGGTCGCCGACATCCGCCACAACCAGCTGTGGCGAGACCACCTCCTGGCGTTCGCGATGCTCCACCACGGCGCCTCCCCCTACGCCGAGGGCCGCCTCCTGCTGCTCTACCACCCGGACGACCTCGACTGCGCCGCCACTGTCGAGGGCTACGAGGCCCTCTTGCGGGAAGACGACGACACCTTCGCCCACTTGACCCTCAAGTCCCTGATTCGGTCGTGGCGGAGTTCGGCTGGCGGCGAAGCCCAGGGATGGCTCGACGACTTCCACCGCCGGTACGTCGACCTGACCGCGAGCGGGAGCTGAGCAGGCCATGCAGCGGCCGTTGTTTCTCAGAGTCGTCAGGTGGGGGAGCTACCAACTCCTGGCGAACTGGCTGACCCCGCCCGACGGTCCGATGCTGTCGTTGTTCATGCTTCGAGGCCGCCGAGTAATGCGCAGCTTATCGATCTCCGCCGGTCCGGAAGGCAGCGGGTGGGTGGTGGCGGCCTCGACCATTGCCGCACCGTCAGGCCCCACCTGGTGCCTCGGTTGGGGGTGGGGAGAGTTCCTGTCGTTCAAGCCCTGGCCGGTGTATGAACCGACGGGCAACGGGTGGCGGGTGTCGCTGGCTGGGCTGTTCCTCAAACTGGAACGCGATGTGTGCGGCGCCCCGACCTCCCCTCTTCGTGAGTCCCGCTAGGCTCACCACGCACGCCTACGTCGTCGCCCCCATTGCCCGTGATCGCCGACAACCCGCACCACTCGATGTGCTCCAGCGGCACGAGAGAACCTTGTCCGCATCGCCGAGGCCGTCGAATGCGGGAGGCGGCCGTCACCGGCCCCGGCCCCGCGTCTCAGCTTCCGACCGAGGAGCATGACGTCGCCCCGGAGGACGAGGACCCGTTGCGGGAGTGGATGATGGAGCAGGGCCTGTCGGACCCGGGGCTACGCCGGTGAGGCCCCGGCCTAGAAGAGACCTTCCACAGCGTCCTCGACGTCCCTCTGGCTCACGTGGGCGTAGATCATGGTGCTCGTGATCGACTGGTGGCGCATCAGCACCTGCGTCACGCGGATGTCCCGCGTCGCGGCGTAGACGGTGGTGGCGAAGTAGTGGCGCAGCGAGTGGAAGTGGAACGGCCTGTCGATGCCGACCTCCACCTGCACGGCCCGCCACACCTGCTGCACGCGGCGCACCGAGATCGCCCGCTTGTGCCGGGACACGAACACGGGGGCGTCCCCCTCGACAGCCAGGTCCCGGCGGCTGCACCAGGTCCGGTACTTCGCCAGCTTCCACCTCAGGGTCTCCGGCAGCACGATCTCGCCGCCCACGCCGCCTTTGGTGTCCTCGGGAACCAGCTCGACCCGGCGACGGACGGTCCCGTTCGACGTGATGATCTGGCCCCAGGTCAGCGCCACCAGCTCGTGGACGCGGAGGCCGGTCATGGAGGCCATCGCGATCAGTAGATGATCGCGTGCGCGATCCTCGCTGTCGGTGGCCCGAAGGCACGCCGCGACCTCGTCGCGGGTGGGGACCCTGGGGGGAGTGCGGAAATAGGCCATCTCGTCCTCCTGCACCTACTACGCGTGGTCGGCGTCGTTGAAACGAGCTGCGTCTTCTGACTGGTAGGCGCAACTCGGCTACCTGGACGCTGCCGGCGGGGACGGTGGCATCGGGGTTCGCGGAGGTGGTCAGGGTGCCAGAGCGGAGTGCGAGTTGCGTCTTTCACTGAGTTTGCCCCGGAAGGGGCCAGAAGTTCCGTCTGGAGGGCCGCGAAGTTCTGGCTGAGGGGTCGAAACTGCCCCTGGCTGGAACTTGTAGGCGCCCTGGCTGGAATTCATCGGGCGATCTAGTCAGATCCGGGCAGAAAACCGTTCCGGGACTCCGGCGTGGCTCCCACGGGCGGATCGAAACCGCGTTGAAAACGCGATCACAATCGCCAATGGGGGTTGGTGCCGACCTCCACCCCCACCCCGCCTGCCGCCCGCCCGCCGCCCGGGGGACGTCGTCCAGTGGCGAGTGGGGGGCTGGGGATCGGGATGGGCGGTTGGCAGACTCCCCCTCTTACGTATACGCGGTGCGATGGAGCCCGGGACCCCCCGGCTCGTCCGCGTCGGGCAGACAGACCAGGAAGAGGTCCGCGTGTTCGTACTGGTGCAGGTGGTGGCACTCGTGCCTGTCGCCGTGGTGGACAGGATCGAAGCCCCGTGGACGGTGGCGGAGCGCCCGCTGTAGGCTGCTGCGAAGGGAGGCGGCCATGAACACTGGAGAAGGCCCAGGTAGCGGCGACCTCGTCGGTTTGCGCCCCTATGGCGAGGCAGTGAAGATCGGCGCGGAGACGGCGTGCAAGTTCCTGGAGGCAATCTGTCTTCCGGCGGCGGAGCAGTTCGGCTACCTGCTGGGCGACAATGTCGAGCGGTGGCGCAGCAGGAACGTTCTGTCCCTGCTGGCGAAGACCCAGGAGAAGCTACTGGAAGGGCCTGGCCCCGAAGCTCGCCGAGTACACCCGCGTATGGCCGCTGAGATCATCGAGAAGGCTTCCTGGAACGACGACGACGAGGTACAGGCCATGTGGGCGGGATTGCTCGCGTCATCATGCACCGACGACGGGAACGACCAGTCGAACCAGATGTTCGTCGACATCCTCCGGCGGCTTTCTCCCTCGCAGGTCCGCCTGCTGAACTACCTCTGCTGCAACACGGCCAAGGCGTTCTCGCCGTCTGGGGCTGTCCTGGCAACAGGCCGCTGGAAGATCGCGTTCTCGATCATCAAGGATGTGACGGGGCTCGCCGAGGCATGGGAGATCGACCGGGACATTGACCACATGTTCTCGCTGGGCCTCCTGACCGGGACACTCCCGCCTTCGCGAGCCTGGGACGAGGTAGAACTTCACCCGTCTGCGCTCGCGCTCAATCTGTACGTACGTGCGCAAGGCACGAGGGCGAGCCCGAAGGTGTTTTTCGGCGTCACGGAGCCAGTCGTCAAACCGAAGGGGTAGAGGCACGCGAGGCCCCCCGTTGATGGAATTGGGCTCGGCAGGCAGATCACCCCTCCTACGTATACGCCCTGACCGCTGAACCGGGACCCCCTCGCTCGTTCATGGCGGACGGGAAGACCAGGCCCCAGATCCCCGCCCTCCACCTCCACCTCGCTGCCCGCCAGCGTCCCGTCCCTCCGCCCCGGGGAGGGTGCGGTGCCGGGCCTGCGGTCCCTTCCAGCATCAATCTGTAGTGGACGCTTCCGCCCGAACCAGCTCCTCCACAGGAACCTCCAGGGCCTGCGCG
Source organism: uncultured Rickettsiales bacterium (assembly GCA_964584075.1). Taxonomy (GTDB): domain Bacteria; phylum Myxococcota_A; class UBA796; order UBA9615; family CAYRNR01; genus CAZOYV01. The sequence goes on from CAZOYV010000301.1 coordinate 8,701, forward strand.
AGCCGGACCACGGTGGTCATGGTGGGGACGTGCTTGCCCGCCTCGATCCGGTGGACGTTCGGGGCGGCCATCCCGGCCCTGCGAGCCAGCTCGGCGACGGACCAGCCGTGGACCTCCCGGCCGGCCTTGACCCGGTGTGCGACCCGGATGCCCAGGTCGTCGTCGGCTCGCTTGCGCCGGTTGTCCACCAGCCGCCTGTACTCCGGGTCCCGCATGTACCGGGGAAATTCCGCCGAGAACGAGGTCACCGTGCCGTCCATGAAGAGGACGATCACCCCACGGCGGAACTCGTCGACGAGGCAGCCCGCGATCCGGCGGCCCTCCGACGACGCCAGCTCGTCCAGCCGGACCTCGGCGGAGGTCAGGTCTCCATAGATCACGTGGAAGGCCCCCGACGCCTCGTGGAACGTGCAGGCCCGGATGTCGGGCACCGGAGGAACGCGGGTCCGACGCTTCCCAGTGTCCATGGTCAGCCGTCTTTCTCCTCGGGATCTTGGGCTGGGTCGCTATTGCGCCCCTCCCCGTCCCGGGCGCCCTGGCTCTCACCGATGAACGGCTCCATCCCGACACGGACCTGGTCGGGATTCCACTTCGAGTACACGTGTTCGAGGATCGTGCTCCGGTGGGTGTGCCGCATCATGTGCCGCACGGCCTCGGGGTTGGCTCCCGACGCGAGGGCCAGGGTCGCGAAGGTGTACCTGGCGAGGTACGGGAAGACCCGCCGCGTGATCCCCGCGTTCTTGCAGGTCGTCCTCCACGACTTCTTCCACTCCTTGACGGGCTTGCCGTTCCAGGTGAACGCCGGGCCGCTCGACGGTCGGCCTCGCTTCTCCCATAGAGCGCGCAAGGGATCCTCCGCCAGCGGGAGGAGGGGGACGACGGCGTCCGAGTCCTCTGTCTTGCCGCCCCGGATATGGACGGTACGCTTGTCCCAGTCGATGTCCTCCCAGCGGAGCATGGCGGCCTCGCCGGGGCGGAGCCCCTGGCCGATGGCGAAGCCGAACAGCGCCCGGTGCATCTTCGTGGGGGCCGCCGCGAGGACCGCCTTGACCTCGTCCAGGGTCAGGGGCTCGGCGGTAGGGCGGGACGGCTTGCACGATCCCTTGATTTGAACAAAGCCGCTCCGCGGCAGCGGCGGGAGGCCATTCGCCGCGCATCTAC
>CAZOYV010000302.1:0-9828 GCA_964584075.1 uncultured Rickettsiales bacterium
AGCGTGGCGCTGCGGCACTCAGGCTCGGTCCGGGGATAGATTCACAAGCCCTGAGAACTCGCGGTGACGCGCTGTCACAGCTGCTGCGCCGCGGTGCAGGCGGTGCCGCTACCCAGTCCGCAGGCCTTGTCGTAGTACTCCCGGGCCTTGGCCTCGTCCTTGGTCACCTGCGTACCGGCCTCGTAGTTCGAGCCCAGGAAGTAGCACGCCTCGGCCTGCTCCCAGGCCTCCAGCGACATGTCGCCGCAGGCGTTCTCGCAGGCCGTGAGGTCGGCGCTGTACAGAGGGACGCCGATGCACTTGTCGACGTCGGAGTCGCCCCGGCAGCATCCCAGCGCGGAGAGGGTCAACAGAATGGCGATGGACGCCGAGACGCGTGCCTTCATGGCGGACCTCCTGGGTCGGGCGGTGGGTCCAGGATGCCATCGACCAGCGGACCGGGACCAGCCCCCAGACCCCGTCGACCCCCTCGAAGCGGAACACCTGCTCGAACTGGCCCTTCTCGCGGGCCGCGGCCAGCTCGCCCCAGAACTGGTCGGGGCCGCCCTCCGCCACGATCCGCGGGTCGGTGGGGGCCCAGCCCAGCGCCCCGGCCTCGGGGGCCGTGACCCGCTGGCCGCGCAGCCGCGCGTGGTCGGCCATCTCGCTGCGTCCGACCAGGTCCAGCGACTGGTCCAGCGACGCGGCGAGCATCGCCATCCGCGACTCCGGGGCCGCGCTACGCGGGATCGTCGCCGTCGTCCTTCCCGTGGAACCGCGGGTGCGCGGGGTTGTAGAAGCACAGGTCGCAGCAGCCGCCCATCTCGCACTTGTTCAGCGGCCGCAGGCAGGTCCCGGTGTACCCCTCGGGGCGGTCCTCGTAGACGGGGACGTAGCGGTCCCAGTAGCGGGGCTCGTCATCGCCGGAGGCGCGAGGCTCGTCGCCGGTCGTGGGGTGGGGCTCGTCGTGTTCGCTCATCTCAGAACGACAGCAAGTACCACTTCTCCCCGCGCTTGACGAGCTTGATCGTCTCCTTGCGCGTGCCGTCGGGGCCGAACAGGAAGTCGATCTCGGCCCGCGCCGCGGTGGCGGTCGGCAGCACCGCGGTGCAGGCGAGCCGCAGCCGTGTCCTCATCGTCGCTCCTCCACGGGGGCGCCCCCGATCCTGACATGAGCGCGCTCCACCAGAGCAACACCCTGGCGCCGCGTTCGCGTCCGGTGTAGGGAAGAGGCATGGACGACTCCCCCCCGCGCTTCGGTCCCGACACCCCGCTCCCCGGCGCCGCGGCGATCGCCGCGCTGTGGGACCTCCACGGGATGCCCGAGCACATCCGCGAGCACTCGCAGGCGGTGTGCGCGGTGGCGCTGCAGGTCGCCGACTGGCTGGCCGCCGGCGGGGTGCGGCTGTACCGCCCGGCGGTGGAGGCCGGGGCGCTGCTGCACGACCTGGCCAAGGCGCCGTGTCTGGCCGACGGGACGTCCCACGACCGTGCCGGGGAGCGGTTGCTGCGCGAGCACGGCTACCCCGAGCTGGGCTACGTCGCCGGGGTCCACGTGACCCTGCCCGACGACCACCCGCTGGACGAGGCGGTGGTCGTGTACTACGCCGACAAGCGCGTGCAGCACACGGCGCTGGTGTCGCTCGCCGACCGCTTCGACGACCTGATCGAGCGCTACGGCGAGGGCGACCCGCTGCGCATCGCGTACCTCGACGCGATGCGCGAGCGCACGGTCGCGGTGGAGCACCGGCTGTTCGCGGCGACCGGTGGGCGGCGGCCCGAGCAGGTCACGCTGGGCGGCCCGCGCGGCCCTCGCTCGAGCGGTCCGTGAACCGGCCGCGGGCGGTTTCCGTGTAGAGTCGTCCCATCGGGAGGGCGAGGCGGATGGGTATGACTCGGGGGAGAGCGACCGGGGCGGACCCCGCGTGGGTCTTCGGCACGGCGCTGGCCGCGCTGCTGCTGGGCCTGGGCTGTCCGGTGGCCGACGACGACGCGGGCAGCGACGACGACGTCGCGGACGACGACGCCGCGGACGACGACGGAGCCGACGACGACGTCGCGGACGACGACGGGGCCGACGACGACGGGGCCGACGACGACGGCGGCGACGACGACACCGAGGACTGCCCGCCCGGGTTCGTGTGCGTCGACAGCTTCCCGTTCACCGAGACCAACGACACCGCGGCCCACGGCAGCTACGGCTTCGACGCCTACTCGTGCGACCCCGGCATCGACGAGTCGGGGCCGGAGATCGTCTACCAGGTGACCCTGCCGCAGGACGGCTTCCTCGCCGTCGCGGTCGACGACGACACCCCCGGGGTCGACATCGACGTGCACATCCTCACCGACCTCGACCCGGACAGCTGCGTCGACCGCGGCCACTACCACGCCGGCGGCGACATGGCGGGCGGCGTGGCCTACGTCGTCGCCGACAGCTGGGTCGACGGCGGCGGGGTGGAGATGTCCGGCGCGTACACGATCCACATCGGCCACGTGGTGCCCGCGGTGGGCAGCTGCGAGATGGAGGTCGGCTGGCTCGAGCGGGTCGGCGACGGCGGCAACCACCTGGCGATGCCGGCCACCGGCCCGGTGGTCCTCGAGGCGCACCTGGTGACCGACGTCGAGTTCCCCGGCACGTGGCCCGCGACGATCACCGACGGGATCCCCGAGCACCACGAGATGAGCCAGGTCGACACCGGGTTCGTGATGCACCGCGACCAGCCGTGGTGCCCCCAGGAGGGCTGCGAGTTCGGCCAGGGCTCGTACAGCAAGCCGCCGGTGGAGGACGAGGCCTGGTACATCTGCATGTACTGGGCCGAGCGCCCGCCGGCCGGCACGCGGATGATCGTGATGGTCCCCGACGGCCGCGCGGTGGTGGCGTCGGCGGGCTACGAGACCGGCCCCGGCGATCTGGGCAACGTGGCCGGCACCGTCGAGGAGGTCCACTTCTACCTCGGCACGGGACACCAGTCCGAGCTGACGGTCGGCTTCGCGGTCGACCAGAGCCTGCCGCTGGGGCCGATCGTCTGCCAGTGAGCGGGGGGAGCGGATGGAGCTGATCCTGCTGGCCCTGCTCGCCGCGGCGCCCCCGGTGGCCCCGATGGCGCTGGACGGCTGCCGCGTCGCCGAGCAGCCGCCGATGTCGGAGTGGCCGTTCGACGCCGACACGGGGCTGCGCACCCTGGTGCGGATGCTCGATGTCGACGGTGACGGTGCCAACGACGTGATCCTCGTCACCGGCGGCAGCGGCTCGGGCTCGTCGCAGCGGACCGCGCGGGTGGAGCTCGCCAGCGGCGCGGCCTACGAGGCGATCGCGACGTTCCCGTTCGACGCGATGGTGACCCGCGTCCCGGTCCCGGCCCCGGTGGCGGCCGCCCCGGCGCCGGTCCGCGAGGCGCTGGAGGACGCGCTGTTCGACCGGGTCTGTGCCGCGCCGGACCCCTCGCTGGCGTGGCTGCTGGGGGAGCGCGACGCGGTCCGCTGGGTCGCGGGCCCGCCGGCGTTGCCCGAGAACTACGCGATCTACACCCTCGACGAGGAGGCTCCGGTGTGGATCTCGTACCTCGGCTGGACCCACCGCATGGAGCGCAGGGGCCGCCCGTTGCTGCGCGCGGTGGGCGAGGTCGGGGACGTCGAGCTGCTCACCACCGCCCACGGCGTGCTGCTGTGGGACGGCGCCGGCGACCGCCACGCCTGGCTCTACGTGTTCGGCGGGGCGCCCGGCCACAAGCTGCGCTGGGAGAGCGTGCGCCAGGTGGAGGTGCTGGGCCGGTCCGTGGAGGTCAAGGTCGGCGAGCCGATCGGCGAGATGGAGACGTTCCGCGCCAACCTGGACCGGCTGGGGGCGTTCCCCGCGCCGCCCCCGGCGGAGGAGTGATGCCCGCGGGGGACGACCTCGAGCGAGCGCGGGCGCCGCTGCGCGATCGCGACGCCGCCCCGGTCTTCGAGGAGATCGCGGGAATCTCCAGCCCCGTGAACAGCACCGGGTTCGGCTCGGTGCAGGAGTTGATCAGGGCCCGAAGTGCCGAACGGGTACCGCGCAAGGCGGCTCCTCGACACGTCTCCGCCACCTGTCGCACTGGATGTCTGCTGGAGGAAGGCCCGGAGGCCGCCGCCTGCTGTGCGCCCTACCCTCCGAACGGCGGGACGGGGTGGCGCAGCAGGGTGACCATGAACGCGGCGTGGGCGGCGGCGCCGGCGAGCACGAACAGGTGCCAGACCTCGTGGTGGCCGAACACGCCGGGCCACGGGTCGGGGCGCCTGGTGGCGTAGATCACGGCGCCCGCGGTGTAGGCCAGGCCGCCCGCGGCGAGCCAGGCCAGGCTGGCCGGGGCGAGGGCGGGGAGCACCAGGTAGCCGGGGATCACCACCATCCAGCCCATCGCGAGGTACAGGCCGGCGCTGAGCCAGCGGGGGCAGCCGATCCACAGGGTCTTGAACACCACGCCGAGCACGGCGATGCCGCCGACGACGGACAGCATCGTGACGCGCCACGCGCCGTCCAGGGTGTGGATCAGCGGGCCGATGTAGGTGCCGGCGATGAACAGGAAGATCGCGGCGTGGTCCAGGCGCTGCAGCCAGCGGTTGGCGCGCTCGCCGAGATCGAAGAAGTGGTAGACGCTCGACGCGGTGAACAGCAGCACCGCGGTGCCGCCGAACAGCGCCATCGACACCACCTTGGGGACGTCGGGGGCGGCGGCGACGACGAGCAGCACGAGGGCGACCACGGCCCCGGCGGCGCCGGCGGCGTGGGTGTAGCTGCTGACGGGGTCCTTGTTGACGCGGATCATGGCTCCATCCTTGGGCTCGCCACCCAGGATCGGGCCTCGATGTCATGGAACTTTCACGGTGCCCCGGAGGCGGCCACCAGCCGGATCCCGCACGACGTCAGCACGTGGTGCGCCGTGTAGCCGTAGCGCCGGGCGGCGCGGCAGTGTGCGGCGCCGAGGTTCCAGGCCCCGCCGCGCACCAGCCGCAGCCCCGAGGGCTCGTCGGGGTCCCCAGCGCGCAGGTCGTGGTCGCAGCGGATGCCGAGGTCGTTCGGCAGCGTCACCGCCTGGACCAGGGTCGCGGCCTCGGCGGGCAGCCCGAGGCGGCCGGCAGGCGAGATGCGGGCGGTGCGTGGCGATGTGCGACAGGCTGCTAGCGCGGCGGGCCCGGCAGGCAGCAGATCGGGGTCGCCTGGGGGCAGCCGAACGGCGGGAACTGGCCCTCGGGCGGGGGCTCGCCGTCGCACTCCTCCTCGGACGCGGCGCAGGTCCCCTGGAACACCTGCGCGCACTGGTCGGGGTGGATGCAGCAGGTCAGCCCGCCACCGCACGAGCCGCCGGGGTTCATCGGGTCGTGGCCGCCCTCGCACAGGCCCGGGTCGGACTCGCAGCTCCCGGCCAGGACGAACGTGGTCCACGGGGCCTCGATCTCGATCGTGCACGCCCCGCTGGCGTCGTCGTCCCCGCCGCCGTCGTCGTCGCCGCCGCCGTCGTCGTCGGACCAGATGTCGTCGTCCCCGTCGTCGTCGTCGGCGCCGTCGTCGTCCGCCGCGTCGTCGTCGCCCCCGCTGTCGTCGTCGTCGGCCCCGGCCAGGTCGCCGGGACAGCCCGCGAACCAGGCGATCAGGACCAGCCCGGCGAGCGCCGCCAGCCAGGCGGCCCACAGGGCGCGGCGGGCGCGGGACGGAACAGCGGAAAGGAACGAGTCGGTCTGGCGCATGGATCCTCCCCTGGGTCTACGCCGGCACGGACGCGGGCCGGCGTCGGGGTAGGGACACCGCAGCCCGACGGACGGTTTACGCCCAGGTAGGGGTTGGGACAGGGCACCGGGTTTGGGACCGCGCGCGCCCGCCCCTACAATGGTTCGACCGGAGGAGCGCCATGACTCGCCTGCTCGCCCTCGCCCTCGCCGTCCTGCTGCCGGGGCTCGCCCTGGGCCAGATCGCCCGCCCCGGGACCGCCCCCAGCCTCGACCCGACGGTGGCGCCGTACCTGACCCCGCACTGGCCGATCGAGACGATGCCGTCCGTCGACCTCGCCGCGCTGCAGGCCGAGGACGCCCTCGACGAGGGCCGGCGAGACATCCCCTGGCGGTTCGGGCAGCCGATCCACGTCGCGCTGGGGCTCGACGACAGCGGGCTGTGGGAGTACCTGCCCGGCGGCGACGGGGTCTGGCGCCTGGGGATCGAGGCCCCCGGCGCGGTGTCGATCAACCTCGCCTTCGACCGCTACCACCTGCCCCCCGGCGCCGAGCTGTACGTGATGACCGCCGACGGCGGCACGGTGCTCGGCGCGTTCACCGAGGACAACAACCGGCCCCACGGGCAGTTCGCCACCGCGCTGCTGCCCGGCGACGAGATCGTGCTGGAGTACGTCGAGCCCGCCGGCGCGCCGTTCCCCGGCGAGCTGCGGATCCAGACCGTGACCCACGGCTACCGCGGGCCGTTCGACCCCGAGCGCGCCTTCGGCCAGGCCGGCCCGTGCCAGAACAACGTGGCCTGCGCCTCCGGCTGGGACGAGCAGATCCGCTCGGTGGCGCTGCTGACCGTCAACAACTCCGGGTTCTGCACCGGCGTGATGGTCAACAACACCAGCAACGACGGCACGCCGTACCTGCTCTCGGCGGACCACTGCCACTCCAACCCGGCCCAGGTGGTGTTCTGGTTCAACTGGGAGAGCGCGACCTGCACCAACCCCCCGACCAACCCCTCGTACGACACCGTCTCGGGAGCCAGCGACATCGCCCGCTTCGACGAGTCGGACTTCTGGCTGATGGAGCTCGGCAGCGCCCCGCCGGCGGCGTACAACGTGTTCCTCGCGGGGTGGGACTACACCGGCAACACGCCCCAGTCGGGCACCGGGATCCACCACCCCAGCGCCGACATCAAGAAGATCAGCTACGACAACGACGCGCTGTCCCCGGTGGACATCGGCCACGGCTACGACACCCACTGGCTGGTCGGCGACTGGGACGACGGGACCACCGAGGGCGGCTCCTCGGGGTCCCCGATCTTCGACCAGAACCAGCGCGTCGTGGGGACCCTGACCGGGGGGTACTCGGCGTGCACCGGGCCCAACAGCGACAACGGCCAGCCCGACTGGTACGGCGCGTTCCACCGCCACTGGGACACCGGCAACAACAGCGGCGAGCGGCTCCGCGAGTGGCTCGATCCGGGCAACCTCGATCCCGGTGTGCTCGACGGCTTCGACCCCAACGTGCCGGTCGCCGCGCGGGACGCCTCGGTGGCGTCCGTGGACCAGCCGATCGACGGCTCGCTGTACTGCTACGACCCCGTCCCCGCCGCGATCACGCTGCAGAACCGCGGCACCGACACGCTGACCTCGGTGGACATCGACGTGTCGATCGACGGCACCCACCAGTACACCCACGCCTGGACCGGCTCGCTGGTGACCAACGCCACCGAGCAGGTGGTGCTGCCCGACCTGACCGCCGGCGCCGGCAGCCACCTGCTCGAGGTCGAGGTCTCCAACCCCAACGGCCAGGCCGACGGCAACCCCGCGAACGACGCCGGCTCGGCCGACTTCGACGTCAAGGGCGGGCCCGGCACCCCGGCGCCGCTGAGCGAGGACTTCGAGGGCGCGTTCCCCGCCGCCGGCTGGGCGGTGATCGACACCGACGGGCAGATCGCCTGGGAGCAGAACAGCTCGGTGGGCGGCTACGACTCCTCGAGCTCGTCGGCGTGGTTCGACAACTTCAGCGACGACAACCGCTACGTGGCGGACTACCTGGTGCTGCCGTACCTCGACCTGTCGGCGCTGGGCACGCCGATCACGCTGGAGTTCGATCTCGCCTACGCGCGCTACGACGCCAGCTTCTGGGACGAGCTGGCGGTGATCGCCTCGGCCGACTGCGGCCAGAGCTGGGACGTGGTCTACGACGAGTACGACAGCGCGCTGGCCACCGCGCCGGACGACTCGAACCTGTTCGTCCCGGGGGCCAACGACTGGCGCACCGACTCGGTGGACCTCTCGGCGTACCAGGGCGCGGACAACCTCTCGCTGGCGTTCGTCAACGTCACCGGCTACGGCAACGCGCTGTACCTCGACAACATCGGCGTCGACGGGCAGGTCTCGCCGGTGGACCAGGACGGCGACGGGTACTCCGTGGCCGCCGGGGACTGCGACGACGGCGACGCCGCGATCCACCCGGGCGCGACCGAGGCGTGCAACGCGATCGACGACGACTGCGACGGCGCGGTCGACGAGGGCTTCGATGCGGACGGCGACGGGTCGACCACCTGCGGCGGCGACTGCGACGACGGCGACGCGGCGGTCTATCCCGGGGCCCCCGAGGGCTGCAACGGCGTCGACGACGACTGCGACGGCAGCCCCGCCGCGGACGAGGTCGACGCCGACGGCGACGGGGTGATGGTCTGCGCGGGGGACTGCGACGACGGCGACGCGGCGGTCCACCCGGGGCACCCGGAGGTGTTCGACGGGGTCGACAACGACTGCGACGGGACCGTCGACGAGGGCGCGTTCCCGGTGGGCGGGCTGGTGATCACCGAGGTGATGACGAACCCGGCGGCGGTGAACGACACCGTCGGCGAGTGGATCGAGCTGTTCAACGACACCGCGGTGGAGGTCAACCTCGCCGGCGCCGAGATCGCCGACGCGGGCAACGAGTCCCACCAGGTCGCCGGCGACGTGTTCGTGCCGGCGTTCGGCTTCGCGGTGCTGTGCCGCGACGGCGACCTCGCGGCCAACGGCGGGGTCGGCTGCGACTACGACTACGCCGGCGTCACGATGAGCAACAACAGCGACGAGGTCGAGATCTGGATCGGCGGCGACCTGATCGACGGGGTCGCGTACGACAACGGCGTCACCTTCCCCGATCCCAGCGGCGCGTCGATCAACCTCGACCCCGGGGCGGTGGACCACCTGCTCAACGACGACGGGTCGTACTGGTGCGAGGCGACCTCGGCGTTCGGCGACGGCGACCTGGGGACGCCGGGCGCGGTCAACGACTCGTGCGGCGTGCCGTCCCCCGACGCCGACGGCGACGGCCACACCGTGGCCGACGGCGACTGCGACGACGCGGACGCGGCGATCCACCCCGGGGCCAGCGAGGCGTGCAACGGGCTCGACGACGACTGCGACGGGACGATCGACGAGGGCTTCGACGCCGACGGCGACGGGGCCACCAGCTGCGGCGGCGACTGCGACGACGGCGACGGAACGGTCCACCCGGGCGCGGCCGAGCTGGCCGACGGGCTCGACAACGACTGCGACGGGCTGATCGACGAGGGCGCGGTCCCGGTCGGCGCGCTGGTGATCACCGAGCTGCACGTCGACCCCGTCGCGGTGGTCGACGGCTACGGCGAGTGGATCGAGGTGGTCAACGTCGGCGGCGACCCGCTGGTGCTCCAGGGCTGGGTGCTGCGCGACGACGGCAGCGACAGCCACACCCTCGACGCCGCCCCCCCGCTGACGCTCGCCCCCGGGGCCGCGGCGGTGCTGTGCCGCGCCGAGGACCCGGCGATCAACGGCGACCTCGCCTGCGACTACGAGTACGGCGCGGACATGCTGCTGCAGCACGGGAACCCGGACGAGGTGGTCCTCGAGCTCGACGGCGTGGAGATCGACGCGGTGCGCTACGACACGCTGTGGCCGTTCGCCGCCGGCGTGGCGATGCAGCTCGACCCGGCGATGATCGACGACGTCGCCAACGACGACGCGGGCCACTGGTGCGAGGCGATCGCGGCCTACGGGGACGGGGACCTCGGGACGCCGGGCGCGGACAACGACCCGTGCGTGCCGGTGGGGGACGACGACACGGCGGGAGACGACGACACCGCCGGGGACGACGACACCGCCGGGGACGACGACACCGCCGGGG
>CAZOYV010000303.1:0-9822 GCA_964584075.1 uncultured Rickettsiales bacterium
GATCTCAAGGGGTTTCGCGGGTGCGTGTGATCAGGGCTGCGGAAGCCGGGCGCCGCGCTTTACGCCCGCGTCTCCACCGTGGGCCATGGGCAAGACCCTTCGCTCCAGATGGAGGAGCTCCGGCGAGTCGCTGCCCAGCGCGGCTGGCTGGTTTCCGAAGATCACGAGTACATCGACGCGGGGATCTCCGGCATCCGGGCTTCGCGCCCAGCGCTGGACCGAATGATCGAGGCAGCACAGGCGGGAGAGTTCGAGGTGGTCGCCGTCTGGAAGCTGGATCGCCTGGGACGCAGCGTCCGCAACGTTCTGGCCCTGCTCGACACCCTGACCAGCTACGGAGTGGGCTTCGCGTCCGTCCGGGATGCCGGGCTGGACACGACATCTGCGAGCGGTCGGCTGCTCCTGCAAATCCTCGCGTCGTTCGCCGAGTTCGAAAGGTCGATTACCCGCGAGCGCGTCATCGCCGGCGTCCGCCGCGCCCAGGCCGCGGGCAAGCACTGCGGCCGCCCCCGCGTCGAGATGGACCTCCGCCCCGCCCTGGCCCTGCTCCGCGAGGGCCGCTCCCTCAAGGAGGCCGCCCGCATCCTGCAGGTCAGCCGCAACACGCTGCGCCGCCGGCTCCGCGAGGCCGGCGAGTGGCCCATCAATTCGAACGACAGCACCCAGACAACCCATCCACCGATGGAGGCAATTCCACCATGAGCCAGCAGAAACGATGAAACGACCCGAGTGGTGTGCTCGGAACGCTACCGATCAACCGACGACCGCGGTCACCACCATCACCGAGTAATCCCCTGCCGAGTAATCCTTGTCCTGTCGCACGTGTGGCAGGATGGATACGCTGGCGGAGGGCGCGCGCTCGTGGATTCGATGGAGCAGCGTGGCCAGCGTCATCCGGCCGGCAACAGGTCGCCCGAAGGCACCCGCCATCTGCGGGAGACTCGAAGGGCCTACCCACCTTTTTCCGGCCCCGAACGCGCGTTCCACCTTCTCTCGGTAGCCCTCGAAATGGTAGAGCCAGATCCAGCCCATCTCGTGCTGGGCGTCGACCCAGGCCCCGTCCGGGGTGGACTCCAGCTTGTCGAAGTCGTGTTCCCACTCGAACGATCCGAACCGGTTCTTGAAGTAACCGTAGTCGTCCAGGCCCGTGCTCTTCACCTCGAGCCAGGTGTAGTGTCCCCTGCTCCCGGGTCGGCCCGGACGCCACTCGACGATGTCACATCGGTTTCGAGAACGCTCATTCTGGCCCGGGTACCTGTACTCGTACGCCGTCCATGCCGGGCTGCCGTTTCCCAGCTCCCCGGCTCGAACCCCCATGCCCAGTTCAAAGACGTACTGGCGCTCGTTGAACTCCAGCGTGGCGTACTTCGCATCGCAGGCCATGTCGTTCATATGCACGAAGGCACAACGCGCGAGTGTGTGCAGCGTCGGTTCGTCCATCCTAGAATATCCCTTTCCGGTGGGTGCGGTCGTCGGCCCCCACCCTCTCCCTGTCCACAGTAACGCCAGCCCAGCGCGCGAAGAGTTCCAGGCCGAAGTTCCAGCCCACGCCGATACGCACATGATAGCACCCGTCCTCTCCCAGTTCAGGCTCCCCGATCTGGCCCGGTAGCGGCACCTCCAGCACGTAGGGAGCCTCTTCCACCGGCACGCGAAGGGTCACCTCGCCCTCGCTCCCGAAGAACGGCCCGTATCCGTGCCCGAGAACCTGCTCCGGGTGGTAGTCGCGGGGGATTCGAACGGCTTCTCCACGTCGCCAGCGAGCACCCTCCATGCGGTGCAGTGCCCATAGCCTCGGGTGGTCGGGATCGCCCCTTCGAGGAGCGATCAAGTACAGCCCGTCGTGCACGTGCGCCAGCGTCCAAGGATCGATCACTAGGTCTTCGCGTACACCTCGCGGCGAACAGTACCGTTCGATGCCCAGCGCAGACCGCCAGAACAGCGCGGACAGGACCTCGTCTACGACATCCGGATCCCGCATCCGCCGCTGGAGGAACGGCTGATAGTAGAACCCACGCTGCGTTAGTTCCTCGATCCGCCGGAACCTGTCCCGCCGTACGGACCGCTTCGCGTCGTGCAACAGCCGGTCCAGCACGTCGGACACGTCCGCGACCTGCATGGCCTTCCACGGCCCTAGCGCGGCGAGCAGGGCGACGATCTCGGGAGCGCGGCCCGGTTCCCGACGGATGCTGACACGGCGGACCCAGGTCAGTTCCGCCCTGCGACCGCGGCCGGTCTGCTCGAGCACACCTTCTCCGTCGAATTCGTCGCTCACCTCCAGTGCGAGGTTCGCCACACGGCGCACCGAACGCCACGAGATCCGCCAGGTCTCCGCGAGCGGATACAGTGGCAGCGGGCGAGGGCTGATCTGCTGGGCGCGGAGGATCAACTCGGCGATACGGCGGGCGTTGTCGAGGGTGAATCGGTGGGAAGTCATGTCCGGATCGTAGATCAGAAATTGGACAGTTGCTGACCAAGCCTGGCCGTAGCCTGCAGGTGGAGGCACGACGACCATGCAGCACGACCACGACCTCGCGGCCCGGCACCTTCGGCTCCTGGTCGAGGTGGTCAGCCGCGACCACGACGAACTCGAGAAGGACGAGACCCTCTCCTCCATCCAGCGGCTGGAAGGCTCCGGACGGGGCCGCCAACTACGCATGGTCGAGATGATCCAGGCCCTGGGCCTCGACGAGCGCGAAGCCTGGTGTCTGAGGTATGCGGCCGGGCGGGCTGTGGCCGCCGCCATCGACCGGACCGTCTCCCGGACCTTCACGCTCGCGGACCTGTCGGATCTGCTCGAAGATCTTCTCGGTGTCCCCGCGCTCGCCCTCGCCAGCGCGATGACCGGAGACGCAGCGCTCGCGCGCAATGGCGTCGTGGCGAGAGAAAGGACCCGCTGGGCCGGGTGGGCCTCGTTCCAACTCGCGGCCGGGTTCGAGGCGTGGTTTCTGGGACAGGCGCCGGCGGCCTCCGAGGGGACACGGCCACTACATCTGCCCGGATGGGTCCGCGACCTGGCCCCTGTACAGGACGTCGCGGCGCGCTTGGCCGCGCGCCAGCGGCGCCAGGATCACCGTGCCCTGGTGCTGCTGTGTCACGATCCGATCTTCGCCGCGGCCGTGGCAGCCGAGGTGGTCCGCAACCTCGAGCGGACGGCGGATGCTTGGCTCTGTCCCTACACCAAGGAGGCCGAGAGCGATCCCCTCCCGATGCTGGTCTGGGCGAGCGAGGCCACGGGGCGGGACACGGTGATCGTCTCGGCGAGCGACGATTCGATTTACGACGTCCCGACCCGACTCGACGTGTGGAGGGGGCTCGACCTCCGCCGGCGCTCGACGAGATCGACCGTGTGGGTGATCCAGAGCACGCTCGATCCCGATCCCCTCGACCTCCGAGCCATCCTCCCCGTCCTGGATCTCCAGCCGCTGTGGATCGGCCAGGGGGCGCTGGCCATCCGCCGCGCCCTGGAGCAGGCCGCGCAGACCCACCTGCACGCGCCCTTGCACGGCCAGCTCATCCGGTCCGTCCAGGCGTCACACGCCAGCGTCGGCATGCACTCCATGGCCCTGCACCGTGAGGTCCTGGGCGAGGTCGCTACGCGCGCGATCCCGGATTTGGTGAATCGCGAGGCGTGTATCTCTGCGTACCACGGCCTGTCCGCGGGCGACGACGACGACAAAGGCCACGCTCACTCCGCCCCCGACACGACCGTCGATTGCCTCGTCCTGGACGAGGCCACGCGGGCCGTGTTCGATCACATCCTCGAGCGAGCGCGCGAGGGAAAACGATGTGTCGTGCTCGCCTCGGGCTCGCCTGGCGTGGGCAAGAGCTTCTCGGCGCGATGCCTGGCCGGGAGCCTCGGGCGGCCGTTCGCCGAGGCGCGCGCTTCCGAGTTGAGGGGTCGTTTCTACGGACAGGAGGAGAACTGGCTCCGCCAGCTGTTCGAGCGCGCCGAATCACGCGGGGAGATCCTGGTGTTCGACGAGGCGGATGAGTGGGTCGGGCGCCGCGAGGGGTCCAGCGCAGCGGAGAACGGCGGCCGGATCATGGAGAGCTCGGAGATGCTACTGAACCTCGAACGCTTCTCCGGCGTCGCCGTGCTCACCACCAACCGCGTCGAGGTGCTCGATCCTGCCCTGCACCGCCGCGTGGACGTCTGGCTGCGTCTGAAGAGCCCCGGGGCTACGGAGCGCATGGCCCTGTGGTCCCGCGCGCTCTCCGAACGACTTCCCCTCGCCCCGTCGTTTCTCGTCGCCCTGTCTGCAGTCCGGCTCACGGGGGGAGACATCGACGCGTGCGTTCGCCAGGTGGAGGCCACCCACGGCGAGCTGACCGCGCAAGCCCTCTTCGACGCAGCCCGCGAACGGGCGTCGATGCAATCCCTGCTGGGGTGACAGAGCCATGCTCGATTACGAGATGGACCGACCGTGGATCGAGATGCCGCTGGCCTTCGTCGACCTGGAGACCACCGGGTTGAGCGTGCGAGAGGATCGCGTCGTCGAGATCGGCATCCTGGCCGTTCACAGCGGCGAGATCACCGAGAGCTGGGCGAGCCTGGTCCGCCCGGGCGTTCCCATTCCCGGGCCGGCGAGCCGTGTCCACGGCATCACCGACGAGAGCGTCGCCACCCAGCCGTCGTTTAGGGATCTCAGCTGGGAGGTCTACCATCGTCTCCGGGGGCG
Source organism: uncultured Rickettsiales bacterium (assembly GCA_964584075.1). Taxonomy (GTDB): domain Bacteria; phylum Myxococcota_A; class UBA796; order UBA9615; family CAYRNR01; genus CAZOYV01. The sequence continues at coordinate 4,683 of CAZOYV010000303.1, forward strand.
ATTGTTCGTCGCGTACAACGGCCTGGGCTTCGATGTCCCGATGTTGTCGGCGGAGATGGCGCGCTGCGGGCTGACGCTGCCCATCCAGCCGATCCTGGATCCGATGCTCTGGCTACTTCGCTCTACGGGTGATAGCCGAGGCGCCCCGCTCAGCCTCGCCGAGGCCTGCCGCAGGTACGGAGTGGAGAACCCGCGATCGCACCGGGTGACCGGAGATTGTGAAGCCATCGTCGGCCTGACGATCCGGCTCGCGAGCCGTGTTCCCCAACATCTCGGGAAGCTGATCGAGGCCCAGCAGCGATGGGAGCAACAGCTGCAAATGTGGCGGACAAGTCGTCACGGTAGGCGAGGAGGTTCGCCGGGGGATCGCCTCGATCGCCAGGGATCGTTGCCCATCGACGCGAGCGGGGCAGCTTCGAGGGAGGACAAATGAACAACCCGTGGCCCGTGCTCGAGCTGGCCGGAGCCGGCGACTTCGGGCGTCGTACCCTGCACGCCACGATCGGCGCCCTGCGGCGATTCGCCGAGCCCGTGTTCCTTTCGAAGCGAGAAGGCCGATGGTCCCGCCACGACCACCCTGTCTGGAGCACTCGTGGAGGCGTTCGATGCACTCGGTTGAACCTCGGCGGCATCGTCGGAGCCCATGTGCCGGAAGGGGCGGTGACTCGCGCACATCTTTCGATTGTGGTGCGCCGCGCCGGTCACACGCCACGCTCCACCACCCGGTGGGGCGCCATCGAGATCGAGCGGGAAGTGATGAGCTGCGCAGGCGCAAGGCGCTCACACACCCTGAGGGTGGACCCACTCGAGGAGGCCGAGCTGGTGGACACCGTTGCCGCACTCGTCGCGGCGTGTGACCACCAAGGGATCAGCCCGTTCGACTACCTCGATGTGCAGCCCATCCTGTCGTCGGGATGCAGAGCTCGGGCAGCGACAACGACGGCGCCGATCCACACGCTTCGCGACACGGCACGATCCTTGGCGGCTCGTGTGGGTCAAGGCTGCACTCCCCGAAGCACCATCGCTGGCGTACTCGTTCACGTCGTCGGTCCGACCGGGATGACACTCGCTCCCATGATCCGCGGGCTGGAAGCCATCACCGAGCAAATCGGCCAATCCCGTCAATTCGCGTGGGTCATGGACGTGGATCCCACCCTGGTGGACACGGCGTGACTGTCGCTGGTCGTTGTACGCAGATAACGCTACGGTCGAAAGCCCGCCCGTGTCATTCCGCGGATCACCCGCCGACTAGGATTGGTTCCTGATCGCCGTTCTGCGATACCATCGTGGTTCGAGGGTGCGTCGTCATCCCGGTCCGAGTGGTAATTCGATGGCACGGCGGTCCGTCTACATCCCCGATCCGCCCCCGCGGAGGAAGGACCGCTCCTCGTTCGACCGTTCAGTGCCACCTTGGCCTTCCGCAACGCCTCGGCCCAGCGAGGCCCCAGGCCAGTCGACCATGCCTGTCGTCGAAACCTTCCCTCACCTCCCGCAGCCGGACGTGCCCACCGAACGGCCGCAGAACCGGAAACCTCGACGAGGAACACCGGAGCCGATGAACGGCCAGCGGTCGCCGGGCTCACTCGCAACACCCACTTCCCCGGCGGAGAAACCAGCACCTACTCCGCCGCCCACCCCACGCCGCGAGGTGCCACGCTGGATACTCCAGGTGCGGGACCTGGACATGGTAAAGATCGCCGAAGTGCTCGGCCTCGAGGTCGAAGATGATCGGCTCCTCCCGTGCCCTCGCTGCGGTGACGAGGGCGCCGCGGATGTCTACCGCAACAAGAAAGGCTGGAACCTGTGGCGATGCCGAGCGTGCTCGACCTGGGACCGCGGCAACCTGGACCTGGCCTCCTACGCCCTCGCCGGCGAGAAGGCCGGCGACCTGGAGCCCGAGCCCAAGGCCCTGCTGCAGCAGTGGTTCGCGGACCAGGGATGGTGCGATCCCGTGGAGGAGGTGGCCAATGCCAGCGCCGGGTAACCGTCTACAGAGAGTGGACCACAGGCTCTACCTGCATGGATGAGCACTGCAATACAAGAACCTGGAGGTTGGCCTAGTGGCCGGAAGCACTGTAGACCGTCGCGGCGACTCGCGCATCGTTCGGAGCGCACTCGACGAGGTCAAGGCCATCCAGACCCTGCTCGCCGACACATACAAGGACGCGGGCGATGGGCGGACTCTCGTGCGCGAACTCGTGCAGAACGCCGATGACGCCCGTGCGGGACGGCTGGCATTCGCTGTGCTCGACCAAGGGTGGTCTGAGGCTCGGAACGGACTTCTGCTTGGGCCGGCGCTGCTGGTCGCGAACGACGGCCCATTCTCCGCCGTGGACCGCGACGCCTTGCATCAAGCCCTGGGCGGCTCGAAGGCCGAGGACGCCGGGAAGGTCGGCAGGTTCGGCATTGGACTCAAGAGCGTCTTCCATGTCTGCGAGGCGATCGTCTACGTGGGGGCTGAGGAAGGCGTCCTTCGACCCGGCGCACTGAACCCGTGGGCGGGCACGGGAGAATGTGGCGATGCGGACCCCATCCATCCGGACTGGGACGCGCTGGAGGACGACGATCTGGAGCGTCTCCTCGGCGTGGCGACGGAGCTACTCGGCCGGTTCGATAACGGCCTCATCCTGTGGATACCGCTGCGGCGCCCGATCCATCTCGATCGAGCGCGGAACCAACAGTACGGCTTGGGCCAGGCCTGTCTCGCGCCCGAAGAGCTTGCCCGGTGGTTCGGCCGTTCGGCCTCTCTTGCCTTGTTGCTCGCTCAGTGCGGGAGTCTTCGTTCCATCGAGGCGCACCGTGCCTCCGCGCCTCAGACGCTGCGTGCCCGAAGCGAGCTCGCGCGCGTCGCGCGCCCTGCGCTCGATGGATGTGGCTGGGTGGGGCGTCACGAGGACGACGCCCCTACCCCAGCTCGGCCATTCGCTGGGATGATCGAGGATGGCGGGAGCGGCTGGTCGGTCGTCGGCGTGGATGCGCTCGGCCACAACAGCCTGCTCCGCCTCAGGTTGGCGAGCGATTGGCCGAACGATCCGCATTGGCGAGACGGGCGCTCCGTCTGGGTCCCACGCAAGGCTCTGGCTCATGCGGCTGTCACGATCCTACGCCCTGCCGGCGACCTCGCTGGGCAAGTCGGCGCACGACTTCGCTGGGCCGTGTTCCTGCCGCTCGATGACGACCCCGAACCGCTCTCCAGCGCGGTCGTCGAGACCGTGGGTGGCGCCGGCGGGGATGCGTGGGACATCGTCCTGCACGGCTACTTCTGGCCGACGCACGACCGGCGCTCGATCCCCGGCGTCACCGACGATGATGCCGGCACCGGCGACGGCGCAGTGCGTGTTCGGTGGAACCGGGGTATTCGGGACGAGCTGCTCCTTCCGCTCCTCCCGAGTGCGCTCGCATCTGCGGTCGTGGGCACCCCGGAGGGCGTGGCGCGCCGCCTGCTCGGCGCCATCGAAGCGTCTCGGATCGTTCAGACCCACCTCCCGGCGATAACGCAGTCGAAGGTTCTTCTACCGGTGCTCGCCGAGGATGGCGTCAGCTGGGAGGCTCGGGACCGCACCGAGACTCGCGTGCTGTCCGTTCCGCTGTGGGAACGAGCCCCGAGCAGCCTGCGAACGCAGTTCCCGACGCGACAGGGCGAGGATCCCCACGTCGTCTTCATCGATGCCAACGCGCCGCGGTTCGGGGGCGAGCCTGGCGAATGGCCGGTCGTCTGGATCGAGCGAGTGCTGGATTGCGTGCCGGTGAGCGCTCTCCGGTCGCCTGCGGATCTGACCTGGCTCGCGAGCCTCGCACACCACCTTGTCGGGCCGAGGGCCAACGGCAACGACGACCGCCCCAGTGCGATTGCGCGCTGGCTGGCCGAACGGATCGGCGAAGAGGCCCTCGCCCCGACGACCGAAGGCGCTTCCAACGAAGCGCAGCGAGAAATGAGGCTGGCCTGGCGGAGCCTGTTCGCCGAGCTGCCCGAGGCGTGGCTCGTGGACGCCCCGCTCGAGGCCCAGCGGGCAGTCGTCGAGCTCGCAGTCGCCGGGCTGGTGGGCGCCGGGCTGTTCCCCGTACCGCTCGGTCGCCGCCGGGGTGCGGTCAGCGCTGCGCGGCCCGACGCAGACCGCCTGGACAGCGCGCTGCTCGAACTGGGGAGGCGGCTGGCGGAAGAGGAAGGCTCGTCACAGCGCGCGAGGCGCTCGCGACTCCTCTTGGCCGAGACCCTTCTTTCCGCACGAGGCGATCGGCCCCTGGACGAGCAACTCGCCGGCTTGCCACTACTTCGCGCTCTCTCGCTCCCCGACGGCAGAGACGATGCCTGGTCTGTCGCCGAGCTCCGCCGCCAGACCGAGCGCCACCGCGTGTTAGCCCGGCCGGGCGCGGAAGATGGAGACGACGACGCGTCGCTGGAGTCACCCTCGGATCCCAAGCGCGCTGTGAGCGACCTTGCGCAGGCGCTCGGCGAGAACGCGTGGCTCGTGGATGACTCGGTTGCCTCGACGACCGGGGTGCCTGTTCCAACTCCGAAGGCGCTCGCCTCGGCCGTGCTCCACGCCGACGCGATCCGGTCCGCCCCCTCTGCCCGCGTCCCTCTGCTCCAGAGGTTGGCGGCGAGCGGTACGGACCCGACCGCGCACCGCGCCATGCGCACGCTGCTCAACGGAAGGACAGTAACCACTGGGGAGGAGGAGCTGTTCTTCGTCCGAAGCCAGGACTCCGACAGAGGTCCACATCGGAAGACGTTGGAGATACTGCTCCGGCTGCTCGACCGGTCGTGGGCCGCGATCGAGCCGGCGCTCGTGGAACCGCTTCCGCTTGCCCTCGTCGAGGAGCTTCGCGTTCGAGCGGTAGATGCCGGGCGGTTTCATCGCCTGTTGGACGAATGCCTTCAACGGCGAGTCGACTGGGCTCGAATCGAGAGACCCGACGCCCTGCATCTGCTTCGATGGCTCTTCGGAACCGCCAGCGAGGAGAGAGCGCGGTGGCGCGCGATGCCCCTACACCGCGGTGCAGGCGGCGACCGAGGGGCATTCAACGACCGGGCGTTTCGAACCGCTGGAGGCCTTCGCCTGCCGGTAGAGCTGGAGGCGGAGAACCGACTCCAGACCTCCTGACATAGATCCGCGCAAACTCAGCAATGGCGGGGATT
>CAZOYV010000304.1:0-9793 GCA_964584075.1 uncultured Rickettsiales bacterium
CACAAGCTCTCAGCAACGACACGACCCCATGCGACGTTATCCACCCGACTTCCAGAAAATGGCTCTGATCGCGACAGAAAGTGGAAGTCGGGCGGGAGTCGGCGCCGGACGAACGTAGCCATACTTCCTCGAGGCTGAGCCAACCAGATATCCATGCTCTGACGTATGTGACCGACGAGCGGCGCAGCCAGACGTCGTGAGGGCCATCGAAAAACGTGACGGACTCCTGATACGGGGGACCAACAGCCCAGCGGCGTACGGTCTCGCCGTTCGGTGATATCCTTCGGCCCATGCACCGACTCGTCCCCCTGCTGGTCCTCCTCCCGCTGGCCGCCTGCGAGCCGCCGGCCGACGACCCCCCCGACCCGTGCGCCCACGACGGCGCCCTGGCCCGCTGCCTGGAGCCGACCCAGTCCGCGGAATACTACGCCGAGACGAGCAGCCAGTACTTCGACACGATGGACTACACGGTACAGCTCGACGAGTGGCCCCCCTACAGCGAGCGCGTGGCCCGCTGGGAGTGGCCCCCGTGGCTCAAGCTGACCGCCTACACCCGGGAGGTCATCGAGGCCACCGACACCCTGCTGCAGCTCTACCCCTCGGTGGTCCCGGAGCGGGAGTGCCGGGGCTTCGACACGTCGCCGTTCGGGCGGTGCTACGTGGTGTTCTACTACGACGACCACGGGGGCAAGGGCTGCCCGATCTACGAGGAGTTCACGTTCAACGACGCCGGCGAGATCACGTGGATCGAGGCGTGGTCGGACGTGGACGGGCTGCGGCCGATGGCGGCGGGGGATCGCTGGGCGGAGGACGGGATCGACCGGCTGGGGGATCGGATCCCGGGGCTGGGGAACGACCAGGGCCGGATCGATCTGGAGAGCGAGTGGATGGTGGCGGCCGCGGAGGCGGACGCGGACGTGGCGGATTTCGTGTATCGGGCCAGCGATTGGTATGCGACATGGCTCGAGGAGTACGAGGCGGCGGGGGATGACTACTGGGAGGTGGGGTGCGGGTGGTAGGTCGTGACGAGGATTCCGGCTTCAAACACAAGCTTCCGTGCCGACAGGGTCTTTCCAGCTCTCTCGCGAGGCAGTGAGCGCTGGCAGACCTGCTGGAGTCCCCGAGATCGAATCGCGGGAGTCAGAGGCCCTCGCGGCCACCGTCGAGGTACTCGACCACCAGGTCCCGGCACGCTTCCATGACTTCTTCCCAGAGATCGGATGCAGTCCAGAAGTCCTGAACACCGAGAGCGGCGAGAGGGTCGCGGATCTCGGGGTGGAGGTCGCAGACGAGCTGGATGTCGCGGCGGTCGTGTGGCCGGAACGACTCGAGCTTGGAGACGACCTGGTCCATCGGGGCGAGTATCCGGACGATCAGGTTGGGCCATGGACCATCGAACGCCACGGCGCGCTGCCGCCAACCGGAGGCCAGGACGGGGAGGCCGGCGGTCACGACGTCGATGTATGGAGCGCGGCCGGTGTCCCGGCCGAAGGCCTCGGCGATGCCCTTCGCGTGCTCACCCAGCGGCTCGGCGACGATGTCGGGGTCCTTTGTCCTTCGCGGGCTCCCGTGGGATAGCTGCAGGGCCCCACCGCCCAGCAGGTAGCAGGTGAGTGGGCGGGTGTCGCGGGCCTCGATCCAGCCGTCGAGCTCCTGCAGCAACGCGGTCAGTTCATCGACCATCGCGCATCCGTTCGAGCATCGGACGGACGATCTCCGCAAGTGCCGGGATGCTCCGTTCGTAGTCCACGCGCCAGCGCTTCCACGCGGGCGGGAGGGCATCCCGCGCGGTGGCCGGATGGCCCAGACCGTCCCAGTCGTCGTAGCTCCCCGGCTCCAGGCGGATGTCTTCCAGCCCCTGGGTATGACGGCCCAGGCCCAGTCGATGCAGAGCTCTGGCCACGTCAGCGATCCAGCCGAGCCTCCTCCTGACACCGCGCTCCTGGGCGTACGCCACGGCGAGAACGCCGGAGAAATCATCGCTCGCAAGTAGGAGACCGGGGAGCTGGTCGACGATGCGGGGATCGGGATCCTGGAGAGCTGCGGTCAGGAGATCCTCGGGGCTGCGGACGGCCCACGCCGGCACCTCTGCCGCGCCGACCACATCGAACCCGTACCAGCGGAGCTCGGCCGTCACCGTCGCCGGCGAGATCGGAAGTCGCGCGGATCCCTCGAGGAGGAACAGGACGGGTACGTCGAGCACGCTGGACAGCTGCCGGAGCTGATCGATGTTCGGCAGCCGTCGTGACGTCTCCCACGCCGACACCAACGACTGGACCACGCCGAGCCTGGTTGACAGCTGAGATTGGCTCCACCCGCGGCGAAACCGCGTCGATCGGATCCGGCTCCCGAGGCTCTCCACGCCACGCCTCCTTCCCGGTCGTCCAGCGATCGTATATCACGAATCGAGATAATTCATGACGAAATGTGCTAGTCCCGCCACGGTCCACCGGTTACCCACCAGGGCCTCCGCTCCACACCTTGACGAGAGCGTCCAAGTGCGTCTTTCCCCGGGATTGCTCGTTGGTGGCGAACCTGCTGCGGAGTGCCATGCGACCTCAGCGTCGCCCGATCGTCACCCCGTCGCGGAAATGGCACCGAGCGGGTGCTGAATCCGACCCAGGGGACTCCAGCAGGTCCTCGCGTCAGAACGCCAAACGCCCGATATCACTCAGGATACCGGGCGTCCGACAGATGGTGCGGCCAGCAGGACTCGAACCCGCGACCTACGGATTCGTAGGATCACGTCTCCCAGGACGAAGACCCGGACTCAGTCGCAGCTGGGCCACTCCGGGGGCACCAGCTCCGTGCGCATGTCCGCCGAGATCTCGTACTCCTCCCGCGTGCCGCCCGGGGTGTCGTGATCGACCCGGATGAAGGTCTCCGCGGTGTCGTTCGCCGCGCTGCAGTCCTCGGGTGCCGCCACGTCGAGGGCGATGTTCTCGACGCCCAGCGAGTTGCCCACCGTACCGACGCAGGAGGCCGCGCTGTCGTCGCCGAGCTCCAGATCGCCCTGGTCGGTGAACACGTAGGCCCGGACCGCCACGCCGCCCCCCCACTCCGGCTTCATGTCGGAGAAGAACACGTGGCGCGGCCGGGGGCCCTCGACCACGTAGTAGCTCGAGCCCCCGTCGTCGACCCAGCAGTCGCCGTCGATCGCGTACCCGTTGGACTGCAGCGGGATGGCGATGGGGCTCGACGGGGTGCCCTGCCCCGTGCAACCGATGCCAAGCAGTGAGAGCAGGATCGCGGATGCGACGAGGAGGAAGCTCGTTCGGATCATGTCATCTCCCGTGGCGTCTTGGTCTCCGGGCTGTTCCGTCGGGCATCCGACGGGCACGAAGGGAACTCCGAGCAGCGTACTCGGGTCGACACGGTGCGTCATGGCAGCGCATCCCCCTCTCTCTGGAGGAAGGCTACCACGCACGTGCGAGGCATCCGGGTGAACGGCCAATCTCCTCATCGAACACGGCTGTCTTGCCCGAGAGAACCGCCCCGCGCCGGCTCCGAGAACCGCAGCCAGGCCGGTACCGGATGAACCGCACGGCCCCCTCGACCGCGTCGCCTTCGACGTCCCCCTTCTCGACCACGGACCTCTTCCTTTACGCTGATCGTGGAGGAGGGTTTCGTCGAGATGAGGATCCGTCTGACCTGGTACGCCAGCCCGATCACGGCGCTCGCGATCGTCCTGTGGAGCCTGGGATGCCCGACGGGCGGTGATCCCGGGGGGGACGGCCCTCCCCCCGAGGACTGGGTGCCCATCTCGGGGGGCACCTTCGAGATGGGCAGCGCCGACGGCGAGCCCGACGAGCTGCCGATCCACACCGTGACGGTCCCCGACTTCGAGATGTGGCGCACCGAGGTCACGGCGTCCCAGTACCAGCGCTGCGTGGACGCCGAGGCCTGCAGCCAGACCGTCCCGGCCGAGGCGTGCAACCTGGGCCACGACGACCGCCCGGATCACCCGATGAACTGCATCGGCCGGGAGCAGGCCGAGCACTTCTGCGAGTGGGTCGGCGGCCGACTGCCCAGCGAGGCCGAGTGGGAGTACGCCGCCCGCAGCGGGGGCCAGGACATCCTCCACCCGTGGGGAGACGACCCCGCGACCTGCGACCGGGCGGTGCTGAGCGAGGGGGGCGACGGCTGCGGCACGGACCTGCCCTCGGCGGTATGCAGCAAGAGCCCGGACGGCGACACGGATCAGGGCCTGTGCGACATGTCGGGCAACGTCATGGAGTGGATCGCCGACTTCTACCACGGCTGCTACGACTGCTCGCAGTGCGCCGCAGAGCTCGGCTGCGACGCCGAGACCGCCGCCCCCGACGACGGGAGCGCCTGGATGACGCCCAACGCCACCGCACGCGTGCGCCGCGGGGGCGGGTTCCGCAGCGAGGCGGACGCGCTGCGGGCGGCGAGCCGGAGCTACGGGACGTTCAACGACTCCTATGTCGGGATCCGGTGTGCGCGGTAGGACACGGAGCGGGGGCCCGTCCGGGGGTTCGTTGGCGTCGTAGAGCAGAACCTCGACCGCGTCGTACCCCTCGCTGCGCACGAGTAGACCCGAATCATCGGGGCCGGATCGTCGGCCCTCCTCGTAGGGGTGGGTCTGGGTCCAGGATCGCGGCTCGGGTGCGGGTCGGTGGCGGGGATGGAGAACCGGGCGGCCAGCAGGCGACCCGCGGCATCACCGACCGCGTCCCGACCTCGCCGAGGTGATATCCTGCCGATCGAGGCCAGGAGATGTCCGAGAACGAGCGCAAGCTCCCGTTCGGCTTCGGGCGTGCCAAGAAGCGCGCCGAGGAGGCCGCCGGAGACCCCGAGCAAACCGAGCGCATCGTCGCCGACGCGCTGGAGAAGGCGGAGCGCCAGCGGGGGCGCCTTTCGGAAGTCTGGAACGAGCTTCAAGGACTGCTGCGGCTGGTCCGGGCCTGGGCGCGACGCGAGTATCGGGCGGTCCCGTGGGAGAGCCTGGTGCTGGCGCTCGGGGCCACGATCTACTTCCTCAACCCGATGGACGTGATCCCGGACTTCATCGCGGGACTCGGCCTGCTGGACGACGTCGGTGTCATCGCCTGGGTCGTCCAGTCCATCCGGAGGGATATCAAGAACTTCCAGGCGTGGGAGGCTGGGTGTCAGGAGGCCGAAGGAGACCAGCCGCGGCGGGGTCCATCCGCAGGGGCCCTCTGATGGGCTTCGACGAGCCAGGAGGCATCGTGTCCGAGGATCGCCGACCGTGCCCGTTCTGCTCGCCCCCGCCGGGGCGAGTCCTCGTGGAGCATGACCTCGCGCTGGTCGTGCGCGACGGGTTCCCGGTGTCCAAGGGGCACCGACTCGTCGTCCCCCGTCGCCACGTCGCCAGCCTGTTCGACCTCGACCCCGAGGAGCAGGCCGCGATCTGGATGCTGGTGGAGCAGGCCCAGCAGGCCGTGCGCGACGAGCTGCACCCCGACGGGGTCAACATCGGTCTCAACGACGGGTACGCCGCGGGGCAGACCGTGATGCACGCCCACGTCCACGTCATCCCCCGCTACGCCGGGGACGTCGCGGACCCACGCGGGGGCGTGCGCTGGGTGCTCCCGGAGAACGCTCGCTACTGGAAGGACTGACGCGATGGCCCACCGAGTTCCGTCGGCGCAGGCCCAGCTCCAGTTCCTCCGGAACGTCCAGCGGTTGCTCGGCGAGGGCGGCTTCGTCGCGACCTACAAGTACGCGCTGCTGCACGCGCTGGCGGATCTCGCCGTCGTCTACGGGGACCAGTCCGGCAAGCCGCTGGAGCTGTCGACCTACGACATCGCGGAACGGATGACCGAGCTGTACTGGCGGCAAGCCTTCCCCTACCCGGTGGCGTCGTCCACAGACCAGGCGATGCTCCGGCAGAACACAGACCGCCAGGCCGCGATCGTGAACCGAATCGCTGCGGTGCAACGGGAGCATGGCTCGGCACTCTCCGTCATCAAGGCCCATCGAAGAGGGTTGTGGCACCCACTCGTCCGGAAGGTGGAGACGACGCTCAAGACCATGCCGCTGTGGAAGCTCCAGACCCTCGGCCACGAGAAGCTCGACTTCCTGTACGAGGACGTGGGACGCGGCACCACGATCACGCTCCGCCCGGGCGTGGCGTACTGCCTGGCCAACTTCCATGGGATGATCACCAACATGGTCCGAGGAGAGTGGCTACGGCACATCCAGCGGATCAAGCACAACCACAGGCTGCTCGGGAACGACCAGGAGCTGGTCAGCTTCCTGTTCGGCAGCGAGCGAGAGAACCTCGCGGCCTACCGACCGATCCTGCGGGAGGTGCAGAAGCGATCCTGCTTCTACTGCGGCAAGCGCCTGAGGAGCGACAGTACCGAGGTGGACCACTTCGTTCCGTGGTCGAAGTACCCCATCGATCTGGGCCACAACTTCGTGCTGGCTTGCGGTTCCTGCAACGGATCCAAGTCCGACCTGCTGGCCGCTCGGACCCACCTCCACTCATGGCTCCGTCGCAACGTCGATCTCGGTGACGAGCTGGCCCAGCGGTTCGATCAGGCCCAGCTCGTGCACGACCTCGGTAGCTCCCTCCGCATCGCTCGCTGGGCGTATCGACAGGTCGCCAGCGCGCAGGGCCAGGTGTGGCGCAGGCCGAAGCAGATCGTGCGCCTCGAGCAGGGCTGGGAGAGCGCGTTCCCGCGGCACCTGTAGCTCGGACTCGTCGATCGCGCCGACCGGCGCGGTCAGGGACAGCAGCCTGGGGCCTCATTGTCTGGGAGAGGGCAGGTAGCAGACGGCTGGGATGCAGAGAGACCCCTTGTACCATCAGCGTTGGTCTCGTTCTTGTATTCCGATGTCGCAGATCAGGATGCGCTGGTTGGCGCTCGGATCGGGGCTGATCGATCGCAACACGGGCGCCAAACAGTGCCCTACCACTGGTCGTGGTCGTCCAGCGGGGACCACTCCCCCGAGCAGGTCACCCCGCCGCCATCGTCGAGTGTACAGACATGGCAGTTTCCCACCGCGACATCTCGCGCGTCCACGTCGAGGTCGATGGGGGTCGAGCACGAGTTGCTCCCGTTCCAGCACTCGACCCCGCCGCCATCCTCCGCGGCGCAGGTCCGCTCCCCGAACGAGTCCACCGCCGTGTACGTCCCGTCCCGCACCTCGTACTCTCCACCGTCGGACCAGCACTCCAGGACGCCGTCCTCGCCGAGCCCGCAAGCGTGCTCGCGCCCGAGGGCGACTTCGTGGTAGGTCGCGGTGCTCGCCTCCATCTCAGAGGCCTCGCTGAACTCCCCCCAGCACCGAATGCCGCCGGCCTCGTCGACACCGCAGCCGAAGGACCCGGTGCCGATGTCCACCGAGGAGAACACCGTCTCCGCCGGTGGTTGCTCACAGGCCGGCGCGTTGATGCACCAGCAGGTGACCGCTCCGTCCGCGTCCCGCCCGCACCCGAACCCACCGATGCTGAGCTCCACGAAACCCGGATCAGCTGGTTCGTTGCCCGTCTCCGCGACGCAATGAAGCTCTCCCGCCTGGTTCGCACCGCACACCTGGTAGGTTCCTGTCCCGACGGCCACGATGGTCCCCGTGAGCTGCTCGAGCAGATCGTCGTAGTACATACCCAGCCCACTCCCCCAGCACTGCAGCCCGCCGTCCTCCTCGATCCCACACATGTACTGGTCTCCCGCGGTGATCGACAGGAACGGCCCGCTCCCCTCGGGCGGATCCACGGGAATCTCGGTCTGCTCTGTGCAACCCGTGAGGAGTGCGACGCCGAGACCTATCCCGGGTATGAGTCGCCGTATCGCAGAGCAAGCGAGCGTCCAGCGAGTCGACATCGGCTGCTCCGGTGGGATCGCATCCACGTTTCGCAAGAGGCGTGCCACGAAGAAGGGTAGAAGGTCGGACGGAAGGTCCAGCCCCGCCAAGGTAGATGCTGGCGGTCCATGACGATTCGAGCGAGATGGCCGCCCCCCCGAAAGGACCCTGATCAAGGAGATCCGGATTCGCCGTCGGGGTCGATCATCGCGTGGAGAGCCGGAGTGAGCTGCGGCAGGTTGGACTGGACCGTCTGCCACACGATGGCGGGATCGACGTCGTGGTACTCGTGGGCGAGCGGGTTCCGCATCCCGCGCATCTTGGCCCAGGGGATCTCCGGGTGCCGTTGCTGGACATCGGCGGGGATCGCGGCGGCGGCCTCGCCGATGATCAGCAGGTTGTAGGCCACGGCCTGGATGGTTCGATCGTCCTGCTGGAACTCATCGAGGCTCGAACCTGCGGTCCAGCTCAGGACGCGATCGATCGCCTCGAGAATGTCCTCGACGCGAACTCGCCAGGATCTAGGCGGCATCCACCGCCTCCGCCAGGATCCGATCGCGGAGCTGGCGCTTCAGCGCGTTGCGGGGGACCAGGTCCACCTCGCGACCGAGGATCTCCTCCAGGTAGGCCTTGAGGTCGAGGAACTCGAAGTAGCCGACCGGCTCGGCGAACTCGACCAGCAGGTCGATGTCGGAGCCAGGGCCCGCCTGGTCACGAACGACCGACCCGAACAGGGACAGGCGGCTCACGCCGAGTGCGCGGATCTGCACCCGGTGGGACGTGAGGATCTCGATGGCCTCCTGGCGGGTCACGGAGCGTCGCTTCGCTTCCTGGTGGCAGGATAGCAGATCGGGATCGAGGTGCCGCAGGATCTGGGTGGGTCGCTCGGGGCCGAATCGAGGCTCCGAGGTTCCGCCGGGGGCGGGCCTGGAGGAACCTCGTCTGCTGGCCCGACGAGCGCGATACCGTTGGATCTACGGTCAGTGCGAGACCAGGCCGAACTCGTAGGCCTCTGCTTCCCTGGTCTCGTCGAACGCCCACTCGATCTCGATGTCCAGCGTGTCGAAGTAGACACCCTGATTGAGCGTGCAATGGTCGAAGAACGCCTGGCCGACAACATGAAGCGAGCCGCTGGTGGTCGTCTCCCACTCGACGGTGATGCTCGCGCTGGGTTGCCCAGGCATGATCGCGGCATGCCGATGGTAGAAGCGAACGTCGAGCCCGGGAACGGCCGACTCCCCGGCAAAGAATCGAGGAACCTCGACAGCGACCTCGGACAAGGGGACCTCAGCTGTCCCAGCGAGGCCGGGTTCGGTCACGATCAGGAGCCAGATCTGTTCGGTGGGTTCGCCGCACGACAGGAGATCGGCACCGCTTTGTTCCAGCTGGAAGCAGGCATGGACCGAGACCCGTTCCACCTCGCCGAGGTACTCCGCTCCGGCCGCATCGATCACCTGCATCAAGGCCTCGTTGTCCTGGCCGAAGTTGGTGCAAGGATCGAGGGGAATCTCGTCCGCTGCAGCTTGCCTGAGCTCGTCCGGGTCGATCCCGTCAGCCTGGTACGAGAAGCGCTCGCCCGCGGACGTCTCCAGGTCCAGCGACACGGTCCCGCCGCCGAAGTTGCTGCCCACGAGACCTGGTGGTCGCAAGGTACTGTCTTCGCAGCCCGGCATAACTGAAATGAGGACTACCACCAGGCCTACTGTGAGTGACAGCACGGTCATGGGCTGGCGCAAGGCACACTCCACACGAGGTTCCCATCGCCGAGGTAACAAGATGTGTGCCAGTCGGGCGGGTGACATCGGAGAGTCTCATCGTGAAGCCGAGGGAGAGGAACCGGTACGCCCAATCGCTCTGCGGATTCTTCCAACCGTAGGGCTCGTGCGTGGCCGTGGGGGGGCAGATCGGTTCACGGGCGTTTCAGGTGATTCGAGTAGATGGTCCAAAGTCGGGGATTCGGGGGGCGCCGGCGAGGCTCGGATCAGGGGGGATCGGG
>CAZOYV010000305.1:0-9737 GCA_964584075.1 uncultured Rickettsiales bacterium
GGCGGTGGCCGGGATTGCCGCGCTGGGCGGCAATTCGCCGTGGCGGTGGCCGGCGGTGGCCGGGATTGCCGCGCTGGGCGGCAATTCGTTGAGATCATCGACCCCACCTGGCTCCACGACGAGACCGAGTACACGCTCGACGGCCCCAGCACCCACGAGCCCAACCTGGCCGGGATCATCGACCCACCAGGCTGAACCCGGCCATCGCCGCGACCCTGCCGGGCCGCCTGCTGGACGAGGACGCCGTGGCCGTCACCCGCACCGGGTTCTACGCCGAGGGCATCACGTCCACCGACCTGCGCCTGACCGACGGCGTGCCCGTCGGCATCATCGACCCCGACAGCATGCACCCGGGCGGCTGGGCCGACTCCGGCTCGTGGGTCAGCCGGGAGGACTGCCGCGGCTGCTGGCTGGGCGCCAACCCGACGCCGCACCCGTTGCACCGCGGGCTACAATGGGGGCCGATGCGGCCCCCTCCCCCCCTCCTCCTCCTGCTCCCCGTGATCTTCCTGCTCTCCGGCTGTCCCACCGACGACGAGCCCCCACCCGCCGAGCCCGAGCCGTTCCCCTACCTCACCGACGAGCACGGGCGCGTGCTGATCCTGCACGGCATGAACGTGATGAGCGCCTCCAAGTCGGCCGAGGACCGGATGCCGCCGATCGACGAGGCGGTGGTCCAGCGGATGGCCACCGAGTGGGGCTTCGACCACACACGCTTCCTGATCTTCTGGGACCACGTCGAACCCGCCCCCGGGGAGATCGACCAGGGCTACCTCGACGACGTCGAGCTCCGCCTCGACTGGTTCGCCGCCCACCGCATCCACGTGGTGCTCGACATGCACCAGGACGTCTACGCCGAGCGGTTCTGCTGCGACGGCGCGCCGGAGTGGGCGATCCGCGACGACGGCGAGCCCTTCGAGCTGCAGACGCCCTGGTTCGTCAACTACTTCCAGCCCGCGGTGCAGCGCGCCTTCGACAACTTCTTCCTGTACGACCAGGGCGCCCACGCCGACCTGCAGGACCACTACGCCGACGCCTGGGCGGCGGTGGCGGAGCGCTTCGGCGGCCACCCGGCGGTGATCGGCTACGACATCATGAACGAGCCCAGCCCGGGCTCGCTGACCGACGGCGAGGAGCTGCTCGGCGAGGCCAACCCCGACGGCCCCCACGCGACCTTCGACGTGGAGCGGCTCGGCCCGATGCTGCAGCGGGTGATCGACCGCATCCGCGAGGTGGACGGCGAGCGCTGGATCTTCTACGAGTCGCGCTACGGCGCGCCGGGCAACGGGCTGCCGTCGTACCTGCCGCTCCTCGAGGACCCCCGCGAGGGCCCCGACCGGCTGGCGTTCTACCCCCACCTGTACTCGATCCTGCTGGAGGCCACCGGCGTCTACGACCCGGACCACGACCACGCGATCCCCGGCTGGGAGGAGCACCGCAGCGCCGAGGCCACCGCCCAGGGCGCCCCGCTGATCATCGGCGAGTGGGGCATGGACACCACCTCCACCAACGCCCACCAGGCGCTCCACGACACGCTGGCGATGGCCGACCGCGCCACGCTGGGCTGGGCCTACTGGAGCCTCGACCCGGGCAGCTGGGGCATCGTCGACGCCGAGTGGAACGAGCGCGACTCGGCGGACATCCTGGTGCGGCCCTATCCGCGGGCGGTGGCGGGGATCCCGCTGGAGCGCAGCTTCGATCCCGACACACGGGTGTTCCGCCTGGAGTTCGAGGACCGCGACGGGGTCGAGGGGCCCACCGAGATCTACCTGCCCGCGGCGCGCCACTACCCCGAGGGCTGGGCGATCACCGTCTCCGATCCGGACGGCAGCTGGTCGACGGAGTGGGACGCGGAGCGCGAGGTGCTGTCGCTGACCACCACCGCGGCCGGGCCCCACGTCGTGGAGATCCGGCCCGGGCCGTAGCCGTCCTCAGTCCCAGTCGCGCAGGAAGTGGCAGGTGTACCCGCGGGGGTGCTTCTGCAGGTAGTCCTGGTGGTAGTCCTCGGCGGAGTACCACGTCGAGGCCGGGACGATCTCGGTGACGATCGGGCGCCGGTAGTGCCCCGCGGCGTCGACCTGCTCCTTGATCGCCTCGGCGATCTTCTTCTGCTGCTCGTCGGTGTAGAAGATCGCGGAGCGGTACTGCGAGCCGATGTCGTTGCCCTGGCGATTGGGGGTCGTGGGGTCGTGCATCCGGAAGAACCACAGCAGCAGCTCGTCGTAGGCCAGCACCGCCGGATCGAACTCGACCCTGATCGCCTCGGCGTGGCCGCTGGCGCCGCCCTTGAGGTCCTCGTAGCGCGGGTCCTCGACCACGCCCCCGGTGTAGCCCACGTCGGTGTCGAGCACGCCGGGGATCTCGCGGACGATCTCCTCCATGCCCCAGAAGCACCCTCCGGCGAGGTACGCCACCTGCTTGCGCTCCGCCACGTCTCCCTGGCCCATCGAGGTCCTTCCTTCCTGCTGCCGTGTCTCCTGGGCGGGTGCGGCCTCGGGGGCCCGCTCGCCGAACCACAGCGCCGCCAGGCCGACGGCGGCGGCGGCGACGACGGGGACGATCCAGCGTCCGTTCATCCTAGCCTCCTGACCAGTGCCCTGCCCGTCACCCAACGACTACAGGAACAGTAGACATTCGCCACCCGGCCGCAACGCCCCGGCGCTGCGGCCTCACGGGCGTGTGGTAACGCCGCGGTAAGCGCCGAACGCCCGATCCCGCGGTTCAATCCAGGGTGAGAGGGTCGCGCGCAGCGGCCCCGTGGAGGCACCCCATGACGGCCCGCACCCTGATCCTGGCGCTCGGCATCCTGCTCACCCCCGCCCTCGCCGCCCCGGCCCTGGCCGACGAAGGCTGCGGCGAGCAGCGCGTCGAGGACGACTGCGACGCGCCGCCCCCCAAGGCCCGGCGGAGCTACGCCGGGGACGCCAACTCACGCTGGTTCCACGTCGGCGGGGGGCTGGGCGCGATCCAGACCGACCGCCGCCACGAGGTCTCGCCGATCGGCCGCTTCGTGATCGGCGGCGGCGGCTACACGTTCGGGTTCTACGGCACCGGCGGGCTGGAGCTGAGCGGCACCGACACGCTGCCCACGCTGGTGCAGGGGATCGGCGGGCTCGGGGTCCACATCCCGATCCCGGTGGTCCACCCGATGCTGGGCTTCAAGGTCGGCGGCGGGTTCGCCGCGACCCCCTACGGGCCGACCCCGGCGGTGACGTTCGGCGGGCAGTTCGGGCTGATCGTGCGCGAGTTCGACGGCCGGGTCGGGTTCCGCGTGCTGGTGGAGCCGTCCACCACCTCGTTCCCGCTGGCCGGGCTGAAGAGCAAGGAGCTGTTCTTCACCTTCGCGCTGGTGCTCTAGATCGCGCCCGCGTCCCCTCCTCGGTCCCCCCGTCTCCCCCCGCGCTCCGCCCCGCGCAAATAGTTGTCCCCCGTCCCCGCGCCGATTTCGTCCTACACTCGTGATGATGACGCGCCACCGCAGCGACACCCCGGGCAGCGCCAAGGACCTGCCGCTGGGGCAGCTGATCGACCGCTCGCGCTCGGGGGACCGCAACGCCCGCGAGCAGCTCGCGCGGTGGTGCCTGCCGCGCGTGCGCCGCACCGTGATGCTGTCCTGCGGGTACGGCCCGGACGCCGACGACCTGGTGCAGACGGTGATGGCCAAGGTGCTGACGCGGCTGGACACCTTCCGCGGGGAGGCGGGGTTCTACATGTGGGTCGACCGCATCGCGATCAACGCGGTGCGCGACCACTACCGCCGCCAGAGCCGCGCGGTGTTCCATCTGTACCGCGACGACTGGGAGGAGCACCAGCGGCAGGCCTCGACGCGACCGGACCACGAGGTGGAGCACCAGCGGCTGCTGGAGCAGCTCACGGACCACCTCGACAAGCTCAAGGAGGACCAGCGCCTGCCGCTCGTGCTGCACCTGGTCCACGGCTACACCGTCCCGGAAGTGGCGGCGATGATGGAGCTCAGCTTCGAGGCGACCAAGAAGCGCCTGCTGCGCGGCCGGCGTGCGCTGCTCGACCGCCTGCAGAAGGACCCGCGCTGCAAGGATCTCCTCGGGGGGATGGGGTCATGACCAACGCATTCGGATGCGACGAGGCGCGGCGGTGCCTCGACGAGCAGCTGCTCGGGACGCTCTCCGACGAGGAGCAGGCGGCGCTCGACGTGCACCTGGCGGTGTGCGACGAGTGCCGCGAGCGCGATCAGCTGTGGCGCGGGCTGCAGGTGGCGGTCCGCGAGGCGCCGCTGCCCGAGCTGGACCCGCTGACCGAGCGACGGATGCTCTCCGGGGTCGAGCCGGCCGCGCGGCCGGAGCCCCGGCGGCGCACCCCGGCGTGGACGTGGGCCGCCGCGATGGCCGTGGCCGCGGCGATCGCCGGCCTGGCGCTGCTGCTCGGGCCGCAGCTGCTGGGCGGCTCGCCGGACCAGGAGGACCCCGCGGGGGCCCCGCTCGCCGACGCCGTCGACGACGGGCTGGTCCCGGAGCCGGACGCGCCGCAGGACGGGGAGCGCACCCCCGCCGTGGCCCAGCAGATCGACGGACGGCACGCGCTGCCCGGGGCCGCCGAGGGCACCGCCCTGTGGATCGAGCCCGACGCGGTCGTGCGCGTGGAGCAGAACGACCTGGACGCGGCACGCTTCGACCTGGACCGCGGGCTGGTGGTCGCCGAGGTGGGCGACAACCGCGAGGGCTTCCGCTTCGTGGTCCAGACCGACCAGGTCGAGGTGGTGGCCCACGGCACCGTGTTCTCCGTGGAGGTCACGCCCGCGGGCGACGAGGTCTACCGGGTCTCCGAGGGCGTGGTCGAGGTCGTCCCGCGACGGCAGGACCGCTCGCCGGTCGAGCTCGGCGAGGGGCTGCAGCTGCACTCGGGCGAGCAGGTCGCGGTGATGGCGACCCGCGCCGCGCTCGAGCGCGACCGCGCGCTGCTGCCCGACCGGACCCTGGCCGCCGAGCCCGACGCTGCGGTCGCAGCCGAGCCGCTCGAGGGCGAGCTGCTCGCCCGCCTCGACCCCACCGAGCCCCCGTCGCCGCCGGGGATCGAGGAGCTGACCCGCCGGGCGCAGCAGCACCAGGTGGCGCGGCAGTACGACGAGGCCTGCGCGGCGTACCAGGAGCTGATCGCGCAGCACCCCGACAGCACCGCGGCGCTCAACGGCCACGTGGCCCTGGGCCAGATGCAGCTCGACGCGATGGACCAGGCCGAGGACTCGCTGGGGCACTTCGACTCCTACCTCTCCGCCGCGCCGGCAGGTACGCTGGCCGCAGAGGCGCGGGTCGGCCGCGTGCGCGCGCTGGACCGCCTCGGCCGCGACGACGAGCTGATCCGGGCCGCCGACGAGTTCCTCGCGGCGCACCCGGATGGCAGCGCGAGCCCCGAGGTGGTACGTCTACGGGCCGACGCGCAGCGCGCGCGGGGGGACTGTGGACGCGCCCGCGCGGACTACGAGGAGCTGATCGAGCGGTGGCCGGACTCCCCCCAGGCGGACCACGCCAAGGCCGGACTCGCGGCCTGCGAGGGGGTCGATCCCTCCTGATCCCCGCGGCCTGGGCCGCCCTGCTGCTGCTCGCGTCCCACGCCGTGCCGTCCCCCGCCGCCGCCCAGGCGCCGCACCTCGTGCTGATCCTCGCCCCGGCCGACGAGACCCGCAGCGAGACCTACATCGACCTGCAGCTGGCGGTCTGGGCCCACCTCAGCGCCCGCCCGGTGACCGTGGTGATCCGGGGCGAGGACGGGCCGATCGACACCGAGCTCGCCCGCCGCGTGGTGGACGACACCGGCGCGCTGGCGGTGGCCTGGCTGGAGGACGAGCGGCGCACGTTCCGCTACCTGACCCCGGGCCTCGCCGCCGAGCCGCGGGCCCGGGCGATCCCCGGGGACGAGGAGCCGTGGGTCTCCCGCTGCGAGGTGATGGCGACGGTGCTGCACGCCGACGTGGAGCAGCGGCTGGTGGAGCTGGACGCCGCCCCGCCGCCGCCGGTGGAGCCGCCGCCCCCGGCCGAGGAGGAGCCGCGGCCCCCGGTGCTGTTCGTCACCGCGGCGGGCTACGCGCCGGTCCTGATGGCGGCCCCCGGGGGGCCGTTCCTCCAGGGGGTGTCGCTCCAGGCTGGCGCCCAGCGCGGACGCCGCCTGCCGTTCCAGCCCGGGTTCCGGGCCGGCCTGGACTGGATCGAGTCCCGCGCGCTGGGGGTCCCCGGCAGCGGCGCGTACCTGGCCCGCGTCACGTTCCGCGTCGAGGCGACGGGCGTCGTGCCCCTGGGGATCGTCGACCTCGGCGGCCACCTCGGCGCGGCGCTGGAGCTCACCGAGGTGATGGGCCTGGAGTACCCGGTGGTGGACAGCCGTGCGGAGGGACCGCGGTTCTGGCCCGGCGCGTCGGGGGCGTTCCTCCTGCGGGTGCGGGTCACGCCGTGGCTGGCGCCGTTCCTGCTGCTCGGCGCCGACGTGTTCTTCAAGGCCACCGAGTGGAGGGTCGAGGACCCGGCGCTGCTGCTGCTGCGCCGCGATCCGGTGGTGCCCCGCGGGACGGTGGGCCTGACGCTGCTGCTGGGGCCGCGGTGATGGGGCGGCTGTCCCCCCCCGCGGCGAGTCGGCGTCTACCATGGTGGGAGACGGGAGGAGCGGCGATGGCGTGGCGCCTGCTGGGGTTGCTCGCCGCGGGCGGCTGGCTCGCCGGGTGCACGTCGGCGGAGACGATCTACCTCGACCCGATCTCGGCGGACGACGACACCGGCGACGACGACTCCGGCGACGACGACTCCGGCGACGACGACTCCGGCGACGACGACACCGGCGACGACGACTCCGGCGACGACGACTCCGGCTCGTTCTGCCCCTGGGACGGCGACTACCTCGGGGAGGTCCTGCTCTACGTGTGGCCCGATCCCGATCCGGTGGAGGGAAACGCCAGCGCGACCGTCCTCGCCTGCCACATCGACGGCGAGGTGCTGTTCCCCCAGCCCTACCCGTTCTGGGGCTCGCTGTCCGGCGCGATCGACGCGTCCACCGGCGGGGCCGGCGGCCAGATCGAGATCGACTTCCAGCCGCTGGGGATCGTCGACGAGCCCTGGACCGGCGCCGCCAGCGGGCAGGTCCTGCAGGGCGAGTTCCTGCTGTTCGGCGGGAAGCTGGGACACGGCGAGTTCGAGCTGGACAAGACCCCGAATCCCTGATCCGCCCCCCCGGCCGGGACATTCCTGTCCTCCTGGAGTCCCCGGTCCGTTTTGCTGTCCCCGCTCCCGTCCCCGCGTCCGTCTAGCTGGAGGGGGCAGGAAAGGAGTCGTCATGGGCTGGCGCTTGGCCGGGTCGCTGTTGTTCGCGGGGCTGATCGCGGGGTGTGGCGGCCAGCTCGAGATCGCCTGGGACGACGACGCCGCCGACGACGACGCGGGCGACGACGACGCCGCCGACGACGACGTGGCCGATGACGACGCGGCCGACGACGACGCCGCCGACGACGACGTGGCCGATGACGACGCGGCCGACGACGACGCCGCCGACGACGACATGGGCGACGACGACTCGGTGTCCTCGTGCCCGTGGGACGGCGAGTACACGGGCATCACGACGATCGAGCTCGGCCAGTGGCCCCTGGAGGGCCCCGCGTGGGGCGAGATCGTGGACTGCGAGATGACCGGCGAGGCCGAGCTGGACATGGGCTGGACGACCGTCCCGCTGGCGATCTACGGCGGGTTCGACGGAGCCGGCAACGGCGCGGGGCAGATCACGGGCGACCTGGGCCAGATGGGCACCATCGAGTCGCCGTGGAACGGCGAGGCCGCCGGCGACATCGTGTGGGGCGAGTTCCTGGTGGACCTCGGGATGGGCGACCCGGCCCCCGGGTTCTTCGAGCTGCACCCCAACTGATCCGCGCTCGACCCCGGCCCCACCGGCCGGTCCCGACCCGGATCGCTCCTCCTCGAAGATCCGGGCGCTCCCCGACGATCGGGGCCGGCCGGTGGGGTCGCGGTGCGTCGTGCAGCGCCCCGCCGGTTCCCCTCGCGCTCGAGAATGCTGAGAATGGACCCATGGGCGACCGCGACCGCTGGGAGCACGACGAGGAGCTCGAGGGCGACGTCGGGATCGACACCGAGGACGAGACCGACCTCCACCGCCCGCGGCTCTACAAGGTGCTGCTGCACAACGACGACTACACCACGATGGAGTTCGTCGTGGCGGTCCTGATGGACCTGTTCCACCACCCCGAGAACGTGGCCTTCCGGATCATGCTGCAGGTCCACCACGAGGGCATCGGCGTCGCCGGGGTGTTCCCCTTCGAGGTCGCCGAGACCAAGGTCGCCCAGGTCACACAGCGCGCACGGGAGCACGAGTTCCCGCTGCGCTGCAGCCTGGAGCCCGCATGATCTCCAAGGACCTGGAGCAGACCTTCGCCCGGGCGTTCGCGTCGGCCCGCGACCGGCGCCAGGAGCTGCTGACGCTGGAGCACCTGCTGCTGGCGCTGTGCGACGATCCCCGCGGCCGCGATCTCCTGGAGGGCTGCGGGGCGAGCCTCGACGTGCTGCGCCGGGAGCTCGGCGAGCACCTCGAGGAGCTGCCACGGCTGCCCCAGGGACGCAGCGGCGAGGTCCAGCAGACCGTGGCGGTGACGCGGGTGCTGCAGCGCGCGGCGATCCACGTCGAGTCCAGCGGCAAGAGCGAGATCGAGGCCGGCGACGTGCTCGCCGCGATGTACCGCGAGCCCGAGTCCCACGCGGTGTACCTGCTCAAGAAGCAGAACGTGTCGCGCCTGGACATCCTCGAGGTGATGTCCCACGGCGCCACCCGCGACGCGCTGCAGCCCTCCGGCGCCCCCACCGAGGAGGAGCTCGGCGGCGGCGGGGCGGACCCCCTCGAGGCGTTCACCGTCGACCTGACCCAGCGCGCCGCGGACGGCAGGCTCGACCCGCTGATCGGGCGCGAGGCGGAGCTGCAGCGCACCGCCCAGGTGCTGTGCCGGCGCCGCAAGAACAACCCGATCTTCGTGGGCGAGGCGGGGGTCGGCAAGACCGCGATGGCCGAGGGGCTGGCCCGCGCGATCCACGCCGGCGAGGTGCCCGACCTGCTCCAGGGGGTCCGGATCTACTCGCTCGATCTCGGTGCGCTGATCGCCGGGACCAAGTACCGCGGCCAGTTCGAGAAGCGGCTCAAGGCGGTGATCGGGGCGATGCTCGCCGAGCCCGGCCGGATCCTGTTCATCGACGAGATCCACACCATCGTCGGCGCCGGCGCGACCAGCGGCGGGACGCTGGACGCCTCCAGCATCCTCAAGCCGGTGCTGGCCAGCGGCGAGCTGCGCTGCATCGGCACCACCACGTTCGAGGACTTCAAGAACGTGTTCGAGAAGGACCGCGCGCTGGCCCGCCGCTTCCAGAAGATCGAGATCCGCGAGCCGACGGTGCCCGAGACGGTGCGGATCCTCGAGGGGCTCAAGCAGGCCTACGAGGAGCACCACGCGGTGCGCTACACCCGCACCGCGCTGCAGGCCGCGGCGGAGCTGTCCCAGCGCTACATCAGCGACCGGTTCCTGCCCGACAAGGCGATCGACGTGATCGACGAGGCCGGCGCCGCGGTGCGGCTGCTGCCCGAGGAGCGGCGCCCGCAGACGGTGCGGCCCAAGGAGATCGAGCGGGTGGTCTCGACGATGGCCCGCGTGCCGTCCAAGACCGTCACGACCAGCGACCGCGAGAAGCTGCGCACCCTGGAGCGGGACCTGAAGCTGGTGATCTACG
>CAZOYV010000306.1:0-9730 GCA_964584075.1 uncultured Rickettsiales bacterium
GATCGACTGCAACTGGAAAGCCGAGGTGGAGTCACTGGGCATGCAACGCAAGACCTCCATCTTCTGGAAGGTCGAGCACCTCGAACCGCTGCTGTTTCTCCGCGCCATCTGGAAGTCCGGCTGGTGGGAGGACATGAGCCGGGGGCTGATCAGGAACACGTACTTCCTGGAGTTCCAGTTTCCTCAAGCCTGGGACTCAGCAGCATGATTGGAGGTCCGAAATGCCCCCTCTCGGAGGATGCGCCCCGATCTGGACCTGCAGGACTTCGGTGCTCTTGGCTACTCTGGCACATCGGCGATTACGGCGTTTAACAAGGTCCTCGCCAAGTCGGTCGGCTACTATCAGAAGCATCTTCCCAGGTCGATAGCGAGCAAACTCAACAGTAAGGTATCAGGAGAGGATCTCATCGAGATCTGCAAGCTGCTCGCGCCAGTTCGCCTGATCGCCTCCAAGCGAAGTGTCGTGCAGACCTTCTACATGAAGTTTGCCAAGGGGCTATACAAGTGGGACTTGGCGCAGTTTTTCACGCCACCAACGGTCACCGACTTCATTGTAGACGTCCTAAATCCCCAGTTTGGAGAACACATCAAGGACCCAGCCTGTGGAAGCGCTGATTTCCTAACGGCTGCTTTTCACAAGCGGCGTGATACAGATCCGAGTTCTGCTGACAGCGTATGGGGTGCGGATAATTCGAAGAACGCTGTCCAGGTGGCGGTTTTAAACATGCTCCTCAACGGAGACGGTAAATCGAATATCAAGGAGGTTGACTCGCTCGCGACCGTCGATTCAGAGCTCAACAAGTACGAGATCCTTGTTTGCAATCCTCCCTTCGGCGTGAAGATCAAAGAGAAGAAGGCGACTACGCTACGTAAATTCGACCTGGGACATGAGTGGGAACTGGATGAGGGCGCGAAGAGATACATGAGACAGAAGGGTCTTCTGTCGGCGCAGGAAGTGGGCATCCTGTTCGTGGAGGCCTGCGTCCTCCAGGCTAAAAAGGGGGAGGGCCGAATCGGCATCATCGTCCCCAACGGCTACCTCGGAAACCGGTCGAAGCGATATCGGGTGTTTAGGGAGTGGCTCCTCCGAAACTGCAGACTTGCGGCTATTTGTGGTTTTCCGAGATTCACGTTCAAGACGAGCGGAGCCGACGTGAGCGCGAGCGTGATCTACCTCCAAAGGAGGGAAAAACCGCTTTCATCGTTGGAGAAGGCGGGCGGCTACTCCTTCAGTGTGCAGATCATCGAGAACGTGGGCTGGGACCTCGGGAACAAGCGGGCAGCACCGAAGTATATTCGGGTTCCCGAGGATGGGAGCTTCCGGATCGGAGAAGATGGCGAGAAAGTGTTGGATGCCGACTTTGGCAAGGTTCTTGATGACCTTCGACGGAGCGCAGCAGCTGAGGACTTTTCGTGGCTCACTGAGGAAATCGTGGTTCCGGATGGCCCGGTTGGGTGGGCTGTTGGGATGGACGACGTCCTATGTGATCCGGACATCACCCTCGACCCGAAGCGCCTCTGTCGAAAGGCGACTCAAGTTCGCTCCGATCTCAAGGAGGTGGGGTGTTTCCCACTCGGCAAAGTGGTGGATATTATCCCCGAGCGTACGACGGCGAAGGGCAAGGCGATTCGGGCGAAGGCAGCGGCCTTGTATATGTATGTGGGGATCTCCGAGATGGGCCACGGCGACCACCGGGCCAATGAGATGCGTGGCTGGGAACTTCCAGAGCGGGCACGACACTTTGCCGAGTCGGGGGACATCTATGTCGGCAAGATCTGGTCGAGCGTCACCGCCTGGTGTTTGATGCCAACAGCGGTGACCGACACCGTTGTCACCAACGGCTGCCACCGACTCCGCGTGAAGGAGGCCAAGAAGAAGTACCTTGCAGATGTCTTGGCGTTCCTTTGCACGGAGTCGTACGCGATCCAAATGCGCTCTCTTGCTCGCGGTTCTGACGGTCTCGCTGAGATCACCAGCGATGATGTGGTCAAAGTACTAATCCCCAAGCTCACTGCTAACCAGCGGAAGGCCATGGAGCCTTACATCGAGAGTTTGCTCGATGGGACGCCGGACCTGATGTCTAAAGTTCGTGCCTTGTCGAGTAGCGGCGGATTGGGCTACTCTGCCCCACCGCAGCGTCCATCACATGTCGTCTTGGTTTGATATGGCGGCTTGGCTCCCTGTCGTATTGCCTGGGTGACAATCATCTGGTTCTGGCCACGCACTTGGCCCGACCTTCTGACCCCTGCTGCGAGGCAAATGCTGCGGCTCGTACGCGAGGCCCTTATGACCCCGGAACCCGAGATAAGGCTGGTGCTGGTGTCTCATGTCAGCACGCGCCGTTTTGGCTTCCTCCTGAATAACCTGGAACCAGAAGCGCGAGAGGTTCCACGACCGTCAGGCGGAAAGGCAAGTCCAACTCTGCAAGTTGGGCATTGAGAGAGCTCTGCGCGACGTCGATCACCGTTGTAGCATCCAGACCTCGCCTCGCCTTGACGTCGAACACGGCGCTTCGGGGTTTGTCCGCAGCGGGATTCAGCAGCTTCAGCAACTCCCAGTCGCGGATCAACTTCCACTCGGAGCCGTCGCTTTGCTGCAGCCCTACCACAACCTTTCGGATGGCTCCTTCGTCGCCGGTGATGCGATCGCGGAGGGCGAAGACCACCAGCGGGCCCTTGAGTTCGCCCATCGCGGCGAGGGCGTCAGGAGCTTCAACCGCGGTCCTCAATGCGCGATCGACGACCCGGAGTCCAACGCCCGCGACGTCTTCGCCTTCGAGCGGGCAGGGCTCGCGAGCGAAGAGGAGGTCGTATCTCTCCGCGATGGTGAAGTCGTCCGTCCACTCCTGAGGAGTCTTGAAGCTCAGTCGCACGTCATCGGCCTTGTTAGGGCGCTTGCCGAGCATGGCGAAGATCGACTTGAAGAACGGAACGAGGTCGGGAAGGTCCACTTTCGGAATCTGGTCGGCCACCTCACCGAAGTCGAAGCGGGCGACGTTGCCGAACAGGCTTCGGACGGCCCCGACCGCGTCCTTCCCACCAAAGGTCGCCGTCTTCGCGTTGAACCACTCCACGAGCCGTTGCCCTCGCAGTTCGGGATCGGCGTCCGCGAATACCTTCGTGAACATCCGCGGCGACGCCATGCCGATCACGAGCTGCCGCATGTCCTCCGGGTCGTCCATCGCTCCCTGGAACGCGAGCGTGATGCGATCGAGCTTCTGATCCAGGCACTCCCAGATGCGGCTCTCCACCGTGTCTGGGTTGCGAACCGTGACGACGTCGACCGGCAGGGTCTGCCCATAGCGGCTGAGTCGGCCCACCCGTTGGTGCAGGCGCATCGGGTTCCACGGAAGGTCGACGTGGACCAGCGCGCTGCAGCTCTCTTGGAGGTCGATCCCCTCACCGGCGGCCTCGGTCGACACCAGGAAGCGCATGTCACCGCGGTTGAACCGGTCCGCCACACGACGCCGGTCCTCGTGGAGCTTCCCCTCCCACCCTTGCGAGTCCTTGACGCCCTCGATGAAACCGTCTCCGTTGATGAAACCAACGCAGTCGTCGCCGAACCTCGCATGCAGCGCGCTCATCACCAGGGCCTGGGTGGCTTTGTACTCGGTGAAGAACAGCACGGAACGGCCGGCGAACGAGTCGTCGACCACCTCCATAATCCGGTCGATTTTGGTCTCGCGGTCCACCTCTTCGGCGGCTTCGATGAGCTCTCGCAGTGCCGGGATCTCATTCGGATTCAGGTGGACCACATCTCCAAGGTTCTCGACGAGCCGCTCCTCCAGACGGGAGATTTCGTCGAGGTTGGCGGGATCATCTTCAGCCATCAACTCCTCGATGCGCGCTATGTCGGGAGCGGACTCTTCGATCTTTGCCCTGGCCTCTTGCAGGCGCGCCAGCCGCTTGGCGAGTGCGCGTCGAACTGCAGCGACTGAGCTCGACGCCAGCTTTTGCATGGTGATCAGGACCAGGATCGCTGTGCGCCGCTGCTGGCGACCCAAGCCCTGCGCGTAGGCCTTGCCCGTGGTGATGAAGTCCGTGAGCTTGCTGTAGAACCGCGCCTCCTCGGTCGAGTAAGTGTAGGTCTCCCGCCGCGGGACGACGGGCATGAACAGGGGTTCGCCCGTCATGTCGGTCACGCGCTGCTTGTTGTTCCGGATCATGACCGTTCGCAGCTTGCGAACCTGATCCTCCAGCGGCTCCTGCGGATCGAAGTCGTCGGGCCGCAGCAGCCTGAGCAAAGACAGGAAGCCGTAGTCCTTCCCTCGATGCGGCGTTCCGGTGAACAGCACCATGGACTGCACGCGGCCCCGCGTCTGTAGCCGCTCGACGAGTTGGAAAGCCAGGGTGCGGCCGCGGTCCTCGTCCACGTTCATGTGGTGTGCCTCGTCCACCAGCACGAGGTCCCACGGCTTGGCTTCCACGAGGCGATCCCAGCGGCCGCCGGTGTCCATGCGAAGCGTGTGCGCCGAAGCCACGATTTTGTCGTGCGTGTTCCAGTAGTCCGACGTCTCGGTGTCGACCGACGGCGCATATAGGGAGACGCGGATGTCGAACATCTCCCGAAGCCGCACCTGCCACTGCTCCACCAGGCTGGCCGGTGCAAGGATGAGGAGCCGACGGACGCGGCCGGACGAGAGCAGCGGAGTGAGAATCAGGCCAGCTTCGATGGTCTTGCCGAGGCCGACGTCGTCGGCCACCAACCACCGGGTGGGCCAGGACTCCAGAACGCGCTTGCAGACCCAGAGCTGGTGAGGAAGGAGCGCGATCCGCGAGCGGGAAAACACTCCCCACGAGTCGTTGACCGAGAGGATGCAGTTGCCCAGAATCTTCGTCACGACGTTGACCGTCGGGTCGAACGTCTTCGTCGCGGCGCGCTCGCCAAGTCCGGAGACGAGTTCGAGGTCTGCCGACAGACACTCTTCGACGCCGTGATCGAAGCGGACGAGGACGCTCTCGCCATCGTCCATGCGGACTCGCCCACGGCCGAAGCGAGGATGTCGAACGGTTGCGTCCTTATCGAAAGTCGTCATCAGGCCTCCAAGCCAAGCTGTCGTCGCAGATCCACGTTGCCTTCGACGTGGCGCAGCGGTATGTCGAATGCCCGATGAAGATGCGGCGTCGGCGTGTCGAGCTCACGAGCCAGGAACGCGAAGACCGCAGCCGCCTTCTCCGAGTTGGCCGCGCCACCATCCAGGTCGTTCAGCCCCAGCGGTCGGAGGAACCGGAGCACTTGCTCCGCCGGTACCCAACAGTCTCGGAAGAGATGCTCGCCATCGAGCACCTCCAGGCGCACCAGCTCCCGGAGAACCCAGTGGACGCCCATGTTGAGGGGCGCCGGCGGGGCGTCGAACTGCTGCCCCGCCCCGGTCAGCGCCTCATCCACACGCGGGGAAAGGAGACAGGTCACCCTGTACAGCTCCGCCGGGCGCCGGCCGGCGGTGCGTAGGAGACGACGGTACTTCTCGAGGTACCGGCTGAGCTGGTAGATGGCGGGGAAGAGCGACATCCAGCGGGAGTACGAGAGGTCCGCCACGGCGAGGTCTTGCCAGGTGCGTAGCACGTCCATCCAGGGGGCCGTGTCGTCCGGCGCCGTGAAGACCTCCCACCACCCCACCGCGTGGGCCTTCTCGAGGAAGGTGCGGTGATGACCGTCCTGTGCCCGGCCGATGCTCTGGCATGCACCCAGGACGAGCAACCCCAGCCAGTGGTCGGCGGAGTCCGCGCGCAGTCCCTCGCGTACACCTGTACGCCGGAGCCAGTCAGGCCATGCTCCGGCTTCGTAGCCGGAAACCACCTCACGACGAACATGTACGTCGTCCCACCACTCCGTCATGCGCTCGAAGAAGCTACGTCTTGCAGCTTCGGTCAGGAGCACGGCAGGTTGCGGCGCCGGCCCTTCGTCGAAGTGGGTCGGGAACAGCGCGCCGAGGAGCTGTCGACACCGCCACTCCTCCTCGCCGAGATCGTCGAGCATGTCGCGAACGGCATCGTACTTGTCGAGCCAAATCGGTCGAGTCTCGCGTGGAACCAGTCGCTCCAGGACCTCTTGCTGGAGGCGGCCGTGAAGGAGATAGCGGAGGGCGGCCGCTCGTCGTTGCTCGGGAAGCTCCGCGCACCAGGCCGCCATGGTCGCCGCATCGACCTGGTGTCTCGCCCTCAGGCGCTGGAACACAGACAGATCCTCGACCGTCACCAGGTAGGTCGCGTCGAGAGTCCGGGCGTCGGGCGCGAACGCCGAGCGTAGTAGCTCTTCCTCCACATCAGCGCCCGCATCCGGCAGCGGCAAGTCCTTTGGGAGCAGTAGCGCACGTAGTGGAGCCGAGGACCCGTCCTCAGCCCGAGCGACGAGTTGCGACGGCCACCCGGTGCTGTGCGTTCCGGAACTCACCAACTTCCAGACCTCGTCGGCGGCGAGCGGCCGCAGCGACTGTAGGCGGCTGGGGGTAAGGATCTGGTCCCAGCTCTGGGCGAGCTCCTCGAAAATGTCGCAGGGCTGAAGCTGGCGGAGGCTTCTACCTGCCAGCAACGGGCGTAGGCGCTGGGCCACGTCGCCCGACACGACGCAGTGCTTTGCCGCCAGCGCCGCAACCTCGTCAATCTTCGTGAGGGCGCGGCACAAGTCCGCGTTGTCTAGGCCACCCACCGCGATCTCGAGACGCGGTTTGGGCTTCATCGGGGGCAAGCGCTCGGCAAACGGGGCCGGCAGACCAGAGGGCACGACGGACCTGGCCTCCATCCAGGCTGAGAGACCACGCCCTGGGCCGTGTAGGTGGAGGAGCAGGTCGCGGCGGAGCTCGTCGCGGCTGTCGATGCCAGATGTAAGCAGCGTCCACAATTCCCCGACGAATCGGGGGACGTCTTGGCTGCCAAGCAAACGGAGTTCGCCGTCCTCCACCGGAGCCAGCAGGGCGTCGTGCAACTCGACGAGCCCTCCTCCGAGCGCCTCTCCCAGGACATTGACGACCCGAAGGGTGGCCTCGTCGTCGAGTGAGACGTGCGTTCTGCCGGGGTCCAGCTTGAACGGACCGTTGATCGCGTAGCCGCACCCCCACCCTTCGCTCGTGGGGGCGACGTTCCATAGAAACGGCAGGTCCGCCGGAAAGGCCGCTGGCGCTCCGTCTCGAAGGCCGAAGGCCAACGCAGCGGTACCCACAGCCGCGTTGGGCGGCCGGAAGCGCACGATTCGCCACCGCCCGGCGTGGGCCAGCTCGGTCGCCTCCGAGGCGATGGTCCAGCCTCGCGCTCTCGCGATGGACTGCCCATCGAATGTGCTGACCCCCGGAGCGGGGCCGCCGGCGACGACCACCTCCCTGAGCTGTCGAGCGAATGCCGGTAGTAGCGCTCGCGCAGGTGAGAAGCGCCGGAACAGGCTGTCGAGCAGGTCCGTCGCCGGGATGTCCTGGCGCAGCGGCAGACGTACCCGGGTCGCCCGGTGTCCCTCGACGGGCACCAGATCCGGGTCGTCCGGCACGGGCCCTTCTGAGGGAAGCAGTCCCCCCGCAATGGAGAACGCAAGGAACCCACTCACGACCGACGGCTCGGTCGACACGAGGTGTACGGACTTGAAGCCCAACCCGAACCGGCCCGTTGTCGAAGCAGCCATGGGCTGGCCGGGGGCCTCGCCAGGCTTGCCGCTGAGGTTGAGCAGCATCATGAAGTAGAGGTCCTGGTCCCACTGCCGTTCGCGGCCCTCGGGGAACGTGGCGCCCCCAGTGTCGTTGATGGGGCGGCCGAAATGCGTGACGTCCAGGGTCGGTATCCCGTCGTGCTCATCGACGCGAACGAGCAGACGGCGAGCCGCCGGTGAAACCGAGCCGCCGGCGATTTCGGCAGTCTGGGTGAGCGCGTCGTCCGCGTTCTGCGCGAGTTCCAGCAGCACGCTGTCGGCGCGATAGCCGAAACGCTGTATCAGGTCCTGCACCCGCCCCCACAGAAACCGTCGGTGGTCGGGATCATCGACGATCAGGGCCGAGAGGTGGTCCAGGGCGGCGCGCTCCGCGTCAATGGCCTCCTGCAACTGCGCGGGTGGCGCCTGCTCACGTCTTCGCTGCGCACGTTGCGCATCCCGCAGCGCGTCTCGCAGGGGCGGGCACTCGCGCACATCGAGCTGGTGGAGCGTCAGTGGTAGGTGGGCCAGGATGGAGGCCCGCACGGGCCCCACCTGAGCCTGGGACCCGGTCCCCCACTGCAACCACCATGCGCGTACGGCCTGGCGATCGAGCCGGAGGATCCGAATAGCCCACCACTCGACGGTCGCACCCAGCAGCCTGATGAGCTCGTGGGCCGTGCGCTGCTGCGGTCCTACGGCGCGTAGGCTGATCTCCCAGAAGTCGCCCAGCACCGAATTCCGGCGCACGGGATCCGTCGCGAAGATGGTATCGCCGTCTGAGCCGGCTTCCATCTCGACCCACTCGCCCAGGAGGTTCACGGCCTCGACCCGCTTCCCCTGTGCAATCTGCCCGGAAACGAAGACTCTGACCATCGCATAGCGATGCGGCTCGTTCGTCGGGGCGAGGCTTCTCCGCATGCCACCCACATTCACGTCGTCGCCGAGCCACTCCTCCGCAAGCTGAACAACCGCGCCGTCCTTACCGTCACCCAGCAGACCAAGAAACGCACCCACCGCGCCATGCGGTAGGCGCCCTGCCCAGGGCTCGAAGTACTTCGCTAGCGCCTCTGCCGTGCCGGAACTGATCCTGGTGGAGCTTGCGGCCCCCTCTCGGACCGGCACATCGCTGTCGAGCCGCAGGCTGGTGCGGAGAACGGATAGCACCCGATGTCGCCGTGCGACGCCGGTGGCCGACCGAGCGACCTCTCGAGACGCATGCCACTGACCGTCCTGCGTCGGGAGATCGAGCTCCGGCAGAACCGCTTCGAAGAACCGATCCGTCCCCGCGAGGCACCCCACCAGGACGAGGAACATGCGACCCGCCGGCGAGTCCTTCGCAGGACGCGAAGCTGCCAGCGTCTGAAGCACCGAGGCCTGACGCGCGGCCGGCATGCGCCCGCAAAGAGCCCTCGCGAGCGCTGCGACGGCTTCCTGCGCGGCGCCCGATGCAGCGTCAAGCATCTTGCTTTCTCCAACGGTCGCCGCCGCTGCATGCACGAGCCTCCAGCCGGGATGGGAGCCGACCAGAGGTGTCGCGCGCGCGTCGCCGATCAACGAAACCTCGACATGCCGCGCGTCAGGGAGGATGAGGAACGCGCCGTCGTCGACCGAGGCGATGCGGCCACGGTCGATGGCCCGAGCGAGCTGCTGCACCTGTCGAGACCGGCCTGGACGGTCGAGGATCTCGATGACAACGTCCTTCGACTCGCTCCACGCGCCCGGCTGCAGATCCTCCGCCACTCTGTAGCAGCCGAGAACCCCCGACCTCGCCAGAGGGGCGACGAAAGGCCGCAGCTCCTCCGGCAGAATCAGGAGGTCCTTTGGGGCGACTCCGTCTTCTCCGTCAAGAGCGGGGAGCCAGGCCGACTGTTTCAGCAGTTGGCGTAGCTCCCCGTTCCGCGGCAGGCTTACACGGACGCCGTCGTCTCGCCGGAGGGTGCTCACGACCCGGTCGGCGAACCGCCAGGGCCGCACGCTCTCCAGCATGGCGCGGAGGATGCCGTCATCGTCGAGCGGCCGAACGTCGAGGTAGAGGTCGGCCACTTCTGGATCGGGATCCAGGAGTCCAGACCTCCTGACATACGCAGGTCGTCAAATGACATCATCGCCATTCCG
>CAZOYV010000307.1:0-9680 GCA_964584075.1 uncultured Rickettsiales bacterium
CCAGTCGAGCGCGGCTCGGCACGCGCCAATCTGCGACAGGCTGCTAGCCCGGATCCCCGGACCGCGAGGGTCCCGGCGCCGCAGGGGGGGCGGCCTGCGGGGTGCTCGACCTCCGCCGCCGGCGGTGGACGATCTCGAGGGCGACGATCGCCACCGCGAACGGTCCCCACGACCACACCGAGGCCTCCGGCCCGAACGCGCCGCCCGTCGCCAGCTCCCCGCCGGCCGCGCTCCAGCGGGCCAGCCCGCCGAGATCGATCCCGCTGACCGGCAGGCCGATCAGCGGCCCGAGCCCCGCGTTCCAGGCCAGGTGGGCCGCCGTGCACGCCACCAGCCGCCGCCGCTGGAGGTACAGCTGGCCCATCCACAGGCCGGCGAGGAACACCCCGAGCATCGCCGCGACGGAGGCCCCGCCGGGGTTGACCCGGTGGACCGCGGCGAACGCCGCCGCGGAGGCCAGCAGCCCCGCCGTGCGACCCCACCAGCCCGCCAGCCGGTCCAGCAGCAGCCGGCGGAACAGCAGCTCCTCGATCCAGGCGAACAGCGGCAGGCCGAGCACGACGACGGGCGGCGGGCGGGGCGCCACGGCCTCGAGCCGGTAGGCCCCGCTGGCCCACAGCAGCGCGGCGGCGGCGAGGGCCAGCCCCAGGCCGATCGCGATCCCCAGCAGCGCCCTCGCCGCCAGGGCCGCCGGCGTCCACGGGGTGCGCGGTGGCCACGCGCTCATCGGGGCTCCCCGGGGCACACGAACAGCGCGGTACCGGCGACCTCGAGGGTCTGCTGCGCCTCGCAGCGGCCGGCGGGGAACGGGTGCCCGGGAGGCAGGGCCACGTGAGGGCCGCCGTCCCGGTCCCCGACGTAGTGGCGGTAGCGCGCCCGCTCGCCGTAGCTCCCCCAGGGCTGCAGTCCGGGGCCGCGGGCCGCGAGCGCCTCGAGGATCGCCACCTCGCGCACCGTCCGCCGGCGATCCCGGTCGTGGCGCGACGTGGCCTCGCCGATCTGGCACGCCAGCAGGGCCACCACCGCCGCGGTCACCACGGCCCGGCGCGGCAGGCGCTCCCGCAGCTGATCGAGCCCCACGGGGACCAGCAGGGCGGCCAGGTACAGGCCGGGCAGGGCGGCCGGCACGTCGTCGCGCCAGTCGGTGAGCAACACCAGCGCCAGCCCCGGCAGCAGCGGCAGCGCCAGCCGCCGCCGGGCGCAGCCGTCGGCCAGGCCGAGCAGCATCAGCGCCGCGGACAGCGGGGCGGCGTCCAGCGCCAGGCGGTACAGCCGCTGGGCCGCGGACCACGGGCGCGGCAGCTGCAGCACCGCGAGCACGCCCCGCTCCCCGAGCCAGTAGTCGGCCGGCGCCACCAGCGCGGCCGCCAGCGGGAGCACCGCGGCGGCGAGCAGGAACCGCCCCCGGCGGTCGCCGAGCCACGCCAGCGTCGGGACCCAGATCAGCGCCCCGGGGTGCATCGCCGCGCCGACCCCGACCGCGATCCCCGCGGCCACCGCGTGACCCCGCAGGCGCAGCGCCGCGGCCACCAGCACGGCCGCCGCAGCGGGCCCGTAGACCTCGGGGAACAGCGCGTGGGTCCAGAACGGCGGCATCCCCAGCAGCGCGGCGGGGGCCGCGGCCGCGAGCCACCACGAGCCCGTCAGCTCGCGGCCGGCGACGAGGGCCGCCCCCAGCCCGATCGCGGCCCACAGGCACGACAGCAGCGCCCCGCCCGCGTCGCCCAGCGAGCGCGCCAGCGGGAGCAGCTGCAGCAGGTAGCCGAGGTGGACCGTGCGCTGCCCGAGGAGCCCCCCGGAGGCCTGATCGAGGTAGGCCGCGCCGTCCCCCGCGGGCAGCGCGGGCGTGAAGAGATAGACCGACAGTCCACCGTACAGGCAAGAAAGCACAACGATCACGGGGAGATAGCGACGCGTCGCAGGGGTGCCCGCCTCGGTTGACGCGGTGGTCATATCGTGCTAAGTTCCGCTCCTCTTTGATCTGCGAAATGTCCAAGAAAAAACAATACCTTACGGGAATTATACTCTCCGCCCTCGTGGCGGTGCCCGGCTGCATCGTGCACCAGCCCTTGCCCTTCCTGGGTGAGTGCGCGGACACGGCCGGGCTCGACGTCTACGAGTACGGCCAGGTCGGCATCGGGACCTGCCTCGGGGGACCCTCGGACATCAAGGTCCTGCCCGACCCCGACGACCCGGACGAGTACTACCTCCTGATCGTCAACTCCAACTTCGAGGCCAACTTCGCCGACGGCTCGCTGCTGGCGATCCCGGCCTCGGGGATCGATCTGACGCGGGAGACCAACTACCTCCACGAGGTCTCGGCCGCGGCGATCTCGATCCCGTCCTACCCGGCGGGGGTCGACGTCTCCAGCGACGGCCGGACCGCGCTGGTCAGCGACCGCCAGGCGAACAAGATCCTGGGCGAGCTGACCGACCGGGTCTACCCCGTCGACCTGACGGGGCTGGACCCCGTCGACGGCTCGCTGGCGTACGCGGACCGCGGCCAGCTGGTCGACGACGAGGGCCGCTCGTACGTCGCGGTCCCCACCGATCCCTACTCGGTGGTGACCCACCCGGAGACCGGGCTGGTCTACGTGCTGGCGCTGACCACCCACCAGGTGACGGTGCTGGACGAGGGCAGCACCCCGATCGCCACCGTCGACGTGGTCGGCTCCGGGGACGCCAGCGAGGCGCGCTTCGAGGACCTGGACGGCAGCGGCAGCCTGGCGGACTTCCGGCTGGAGGCGTTCGCCTCGACCATGGCCCAGAACGAGACCTGGGAGATCCGCTACCGCGAGGGCCAGACGCTGCTGTTCGCCGCCGCCGACCTGGGCTACGGCCCGGAGCTGTTCCGCCACCGCTCGTCCGACTCGCGGACCTGGGTGGCGTCGACCTTCGCCGATCTGGAGACCCCGGGGCAGGGGGCGTGGTCGGACGCCGGGTACGGCCGGGCCTCGGTGGTCCAGATCGAGACCGACGAGGGCGCCTACCTGCAGATGTGGGTCGAGGGGCTCGACGCCGACGGGGTGCGCTCGATCGGCTTCACCCAGACCCTGGCGAGCTGGTCGGTGGACTGGAGCCTCTCCGATCTGGCCGAGCCGGTGCTGTCCCCCCGCGGCGACGGGTACGAGGCCGAGGGCGTCGGGGACCCGTGGATCGTCGCCGACGAGGACGCCCACCTGCTGTTCTACACGGCCGAGGGGGGCGGCACCCGCAGCGTCGGCCTGGCGACCGGGACCGCGACGACGTTCTCGCGGCGCGACGAGCCGGTCCTCGAGGGGGCGGGCGGCGGCGCATGGGACGGCGCCGAGGTCTACGCCCCGGCGGCCTACCGCTGGGCGCTGACCGGCGACGACCTGCTGTACTACACCGGCAGCGACGGCGCGACGACCGGCATCGGCCTGGCCGTGGGCCGCGACGGTCAGGGCTTCGAGCGCGTCGAGCTGCTGGCCGGAGACCCGGGCCTGGTCCTCGGCGCCGGCGAGCCCGGCAGCTGGGACAGCGCCGGCGTGGCCCACCCGGCGGTGCTGCAGGACGCCGGGCTGTTCCACCTGTACTACGCGGGGACCGACGGCAGCACGTGGGGCCTGGGGCACGCCACCAGCTTCGACGGCGTGGTCTGGACCCGCGACCCGCTCAACCCGCTGAGCATCGCCCTCGGCGGGGACGCGCCGCCGGTGGTCGGCGTGGTCAAGAGCGTGCAGGGCGACTACTTCCGCGTCGAGGGCAGCGTCAGCGGCGTGATGAGCGAGGTGCCGGACGCCGGCAGCACGGTGGCCCGCCCCGGCGAGTCGTTCCTCAACACCGCCTGCCCGCTGGCGTTCACCATCGTCGACCGCCACCTGCTGGGCAGCGGCGAGGACGGCGATCCATGGGAGGACGGCTCGGGGGCGCCCGCGGCGATCGTCGAGGACGACGGCTCGGTGACGCTGTACTACGAGACCGTCGAGGACAGCCTGGTGCTGCTCGGCGAGGCGCGCAGCGAGGACGGGCTGGCCTTCGAGCGCACCGGCGCGGTGTCGTTCGGCTCCGCGGGTGGCGCGGTCGGCGACCTGGACGGCGCCGGCGAGCCGGCGGTGCTCGATCACGACGGCGAGCGCCTGCTGGCGTTCACCGGCTGGCGCGGCGAGCACAGCGCGATCTACCTGGCCCGCGGGGCCGCCGCCCCGGGCGCGGACTTCACCCCCGAGCTGGACGGCGCCGCGGCCCTGGCCCCGCTGGACGGGTCGTGGGACGGCCTCGCGGTCTCCTCCCCGGCGCTGGCCGAGGTCGACGGCGAGGTGTGGTTGTTCTACCAGGGGGGGCTGGGCGACGACGCGCGCATCGGCGCCGCCGTGCTACAGCCCGACGGGCACTTCGAGCGCGTCGAGGGCATCGACCCCGACCGCCCCGGCCTGGTGCTCGACCGCGCGGGCGTCGGGGCCTTCGACGACGCCTCGGTGGGGACGCCCCACGTGCGCGTCGAGGGCGCCGAGCTGGTGATGACCTACGTGGGCAACGACGGCGCCACCGAGCGGCTCGGCGAGGTCCGCTCCGGCGACGGGATCACCTGGCAGCGCGAGGAGGACGGGGCCGCCGAGGCGATCCTCGACTCCGACAGCCTCGGCTTCGACCAGGACGGCATCCGGGAGCCGTGCGTGATCGACCTCGGGGACCGGCTGGCGCTGTGGTACGAGGGGCTGCGCGGCTCGGTGCCCCGCATCGGGATCGCGCTGAGCCGCGAGGGCGGCGCCTGGACCAAGGCCTACCGGCCGCTGCAGTTCGACGACGGCTTCGTGATCGACACCGAGGAGGGCGACAGCGACCCCGCCTCGAGCATCGACCTGGGCGACGACACCTCGCTGTTCGTCGACGGCGAGCTGGTCCACGGCTCGGGCGTCTCCGACATGGCGCTGAGCCCCGACGGGCGCTACCTGTTCGTGACCAACAAGATGTACGACAACGTCTTCGTCCTCGACGTCTGGGACGACAGCGACGGGGACTACGTCGACGCCAACTACCACCGCATCGAGGCGGTGATCCAAGTGCCGCACCACCACGCGGTGACCGGGACGCGCGGGATGGCGTTCTCCGCCGACGGCGACACGATGTACCTGCTGCTGGCGCCCCACGTGCGGATCGAGGACCCCAGCCGGGCCTACGGCCCCGAGGCCGTGCTGGTCGTCGACCTGTCCCGGCTCGAGGAGATCCCGGAGCCCGAGATCTTCGACGACTGGGTGGTGGGCTACGCCGCGACCGCCCGCGGCGTCGAGGAGGACGAGGGCAACCCGTCCGTGATCTCCGGCGGGCCGACCAACATCGCCCTGTCGCCCGACGAGGCGCTGGCGTACGTGGCGCACTACAACGACAACACGGTGCACGTGTACCGCCTCGACCTGGGCCGCGATCCGGTGCTGGTCGACGTGATCGAGGGGCTCGGCGACGAACCGTTCGACCTGGCGCTGTCGCCGGACGGCACGCTGCTGTACGTCGTCAACTACGTCGGCGAGCTCGAGGGGCCGACCCAGAACACCGTGCACTCGACGATGACGGTGATCGACGTGGACCCGCTGAGCCCCACCTACCACCGGGTGCTGACCACCCTGAGGAACCGGGACGCATGGTAGGCGCGCGCGGCACGATCTCGCTGCTCGCGGCGGCGCTGCTGGCCCTCGCGGGGGCCGCCCTGGCGGGCTGCGAGGCCCAGGAGGACTACTTCCACCGGCTGCACGGGCCGTCCGACGTGGCGCTGCTCGAGCCCGGCGGCGTGTTCGAGGTCCCGGTGGCCTACGTCCCGAGCTTCCGCACCGGGCAGATCGCCAAGCTCGACCTCAAGCGCATCGACCTGCTGGTCGAGGAGGGCGCGGCCTCGTGGCTCGCGGCGCCGTACCTCGCCTGCGGCCGGGACCGCGTGCTGGACCAGGTGGCGGTGACGACCGACGGCGCGACCCGCGTCGACGTGTGGGTCTCCGACAGCCAGCGCGGCCAGGTGCTGCGCGTGCCCCACGTGATCCCGGACGGCGAGGGGGGCTACTCGTTCGCGACCGTGAGCTGGGAGCCCCCCGTGCTCCGCGATCCCGACGGCGCCGAGCGGTCCGGCGGGCCCGAGCTGGCCGAGCTCGACGTGCGGCCCGGCTTCGCCACCACGGAGACGTGGACGATCACCTACCGCGGCCACTCGTGGGTCCTGGAGGGGACCGCCAGCGGGCTGCAGCGCCAGGAGGCGGTCCCCGGGCTGGCCTACGTCAGCGACGGCGACGAGCTGGGCTTCACGGTGCTGCACCACGGCGAGCCGGTGGAGCAGGGGACCTCCTTCACGCTGGTCACCGACACCGGCATCGAGGCGTACGACGTGCCCGGCGTGGTCTCCGACCTGAAGACCACGCCGGACGGCGCGTGGGTCGTCGCCGCGGTGCTGGGCTACGGCGGAGACGGCGTGCTGTGGGCCCACGACTGGCAGACCGGGATCAGCACCGAGGTGGCGCTGCCCGCCGGCACGGTGCCCGAGAACCTGGGCCTGCACCGCGACGGCGACGCGCTGTTCGTCGCGGACTCGTCGGCGGCCAGCCGGGTGCTGCGCGTCGACCTCGACGGCGCCGACCCGGCCCTGTGGCCGGTGAGCGAGATCCCGGTGTCCCTGCCGGGCTTCGACGTCGCCCACGGCGGGGACGCCGAGCGCGACTACCTGTTCGTGGCCGCGGCGTACGACGAGACGATCGAGATCCTCGACCTGGCCAGCGGCGAGCCGGTGGACGCCAACGTGTGGACCCCCGAGGTCGACCCCGTCGACATCGGCTCGCTGATCACGGGCCTGGACGCCACCCGCCGGCCGATCGAGATGAACTCGCTGACGGGGGTGGGGCTGCACGAGGAGAAGTACGCGGTGGTCGCCTCGACCTACGCCGGCTACCTCCACGTGATCGAGGCCGACACCGGCTGCCAGGCGGTGGAGAGCACCTTCGGCCCCTACCTCGAGACCACCGAGTTCGGCACGCAGGTGACCTACTACGACGTGGGCCCGGCGAACGACGTGATCCTGCTGACGGACCCGGTCTCCGCCCAGGCGGTCTCGGTCAACCCGTGTGGCGGGGTGGCCCGGGACCAGCTGTGGACCCTGCGCTACCGCGAGGACACGCTGGACTGGGAGGTGGAGGGCTCGATCAGCGGGATCCAGGAGCGCCACGCCGTCGAGGACGTGCGCTACATCAGCGACGACGGCGAGATCTCGTTCGTGATCGCGTCGGGCGCGCGGGCGGCGTCGGACGGCGACTGGATGCGGTTCTCGGTCAACGACGGGATCAGCCCGGTGGGCGTCCTGGAGCTGCCGGGGGACCCGCTGCTGTTCACCGACGTGTTCGACTTCCGCGAGGGGGCGTGGTGGGAGCACCGCGAGCGGGAGGTGGCCCTGGTGCCCAACGCGGGCAACGACGTGGTGATGTGGGTCCACGTCGAGGGCTACGGAGACGGGGGGCTGAAGTACTTCCGGTAAACCACGGATCGGCCGTGCGCGGGCGCGGCCCGAACGGGAGAGATACCATGCGCGACGTCGTCATCGTCTCTGCGGCCCGGACCGCCCTGGGGTCCTTCAACGGATCGCTGTCCACCGTCCCCGCTGCCAGGCTCGGCGCAGTGGCGCTCAAGGGCGCCGTCGACCGGGCCGGGATCGACCCCGAGACCATCGACCAGATCCTGATGGGCTGCGTGCTGCCCGCGGGGCAGGGCCAGGCCCCCGGCCGCCAGGCCGCGATCTACGCCGGGCTGCCCAAGAGCATCCCCAACACCACGGTCAACAAGGTCTGCGGCTCCGGGCTGCGCACCGTGACCCTCGGCGCCTGCGAGATCATGGCGGGCCAGGCCGACATCGTGGTCGCCGGCGGGATGGAGAACATGAGCCTGGCGCCCTACGCCCTGGCCAAGGCGCGCACCGGCTACCGGATGGGGCCCGGCCAGATCGACGACCTGATGGTCAAGGACGGCCTGTGGGACCCCTACCAGAACAAGCACATGGGGATGTTCGCCGAGCTGTGCGCCGCCGAGCACGGCATCGGCCGCGAGCGGCAGGACGACTTCGCGGTGATGTCCTACACGCGGTCGCTGGCCTCGATCGAGAACGGGGCGTTCAAGGACGAGATCGTCCCGGTGGAGATCCCGCAGCGCAAGGGCGACCCGATCGTGTTCGACGAGGACGAGGAGCCCAAGCGGTTCGACGAGGCCAAGCTGCGCAAGCTGCGACCCGCGTTCCAGCCCGACGGCGGGACGGTCACGGCCGGCAACGCCAGCTCGATCAACGACGGCGCCTCGGCGCTGGTGCTGATGTCGGGCGACAGGGCCAGGGATCTGGGGATCCAGCCGATGGCCCGGATCGTCGACTTCACCAACCACGCCAACCCGCCCGAGTGGTTCACCACCGCCCCGGCCTACGCGGTGGAGAAGCTGCTCGAGAAGACCGGCAAGACGCAGGCCGACGTGGACGTGTGGGAGATCAACGAGGCGTTCGCGGTGGTGGCGCTGTTCACCCAGGACTACATCGGCTACCCCGACGACAAGTGCAACCTGCACGGCGGCGCGGTGTCGCTGGGCCACCCGATCGGCTGCTCCGGCGCGCGGATCCTGACCACCCTGCTGTACGCGATGCAGAGGCACGACGGTACCATCGGCGTGACCAGCCCGTGCATCGGCGGCGGCGAGTCCGTGGCCGTGATGGTCGAGCGGGTCTGAGCGAGGGGAGGACATCATGGGTATCGATCAGATCAAGACCGTCGGCGTCGTCGGCGCGGGCCAGATGGGCGGGGGCATCGCCCACGTCTCGGCGCTGGTCGCCGGCCGCGACGTGATCCTCACCGACATCAGCCAGGAGCTCGCCGACAAGGGCCTGGCCGGCATCGCCAGGTTCATGGGCAAGGCGGTGGACAAGGGCAAGCTCGACGCCGCCGACCGCGACGCCGCGCTGGCCCGCATCACGGCCCACGGCAGCATGGACCCGCTGGCCGAGGCCGACTTCATCATCGAGGCCGCCACCGAGCGCGAGGACCTCAAGCTCCAGATCTTCCAGAAGCTGGACGAGATCGCCCGCCCCGGCGTGATCCTGGCGTCCAACACCAGCTCGATCCCGATCACCCGGATGGCGTCGGCCACCTCGCGCCCGGGCGAGTTCATCGGGATGCACTTCATGAACCCGGTCCCGATCATGAAGCTGATCGAGATCATCAGCGCGATGCAGACCACCGACGAGACGCTGCAGACCACGCTGGAGCTGGGCCAGGCGATGGGCAAGACCTGCATCGGGGCCAAGGACTTCCCCGGGTTCATCGCCAACCGGATCCTGATGCCCTACATCAACGAGGCGTTCTACACGCTGCACGAGGGCATCGGCGATCCCGCCGGGATCGACGAGGTGATGAAGCTGGGGACCAACGTGCCGATGGGCCCGCTGACGCTGGCCGACTTCATCGGGCTGGACACCTGCCTGGCGGTGATGCACGTGCTCTACGACGGCCTGGCGGACAGCAAGTATCGCCCCTGTCCGCTGCTGGTCAAGTACGTCGAGGCCGGCTGGGTGGGCCGCAAGGCCGGCCGCGGG
The DNA here is from genome assembly GCA_964584075.1 of uncultured Rickettsiales bacterium. GTDB lineage: Bacteria > Myxococcota_A > UBA796 > UBA9615 > CAYRNR01 > CAZOYV01. The sequence goes on from CAZOYV010000307.1 coordinate 9,560, forward strand.
TTCTACGATTACTCCGGCGAAAAGCCCGTGCCGACGCGGTAGCTCGCGCCGGGCACATCTCGCGACGCCGCACGGTCGCGCACCGCCCCTTTTTTGTCACTTCCCCCCGCGAGCGCTGCGG
>CAZOYV010000308.1:0-9672 GCA_964584075.1 uncultured Rickettsiales bacterium
GCACTACATCTTGGGGTCACTGGAGTCAAGGGCATACCCCTTTGACCCCAAATGGACCCCAAATGTCAGATGCCAGATGCTACCGCTCCTCCACGTACCCCGCCCGGCGCAGCGATCCCCCCAGCAGCAGCCACAGGAAGAAAGGGCCGCCGAGCAGCGAGGTGATCACCCCCACCGGGATCTCGGCCGGCGCGATCACGACGCGCGCGATGGTGTCGCAGATCACCAGGAAGGCCCCGCCGAACAGCGCCGTGGCGGGCAGCAGGGCGCGGTGGTCGGCGCCGACCAGCATCCGGCAGATGTGGGGCGCCATCATCCCCACGAAGCCGATCGGGCCGCACTCCGCGACCACGCCGCCGACCATCACCGAGGTGGCGAGGAACAGCACCTGGCGCGTGCCGCGGAGGTCCACGCCGCGGGCCTGGGCCAGCTCGTCGCCGGTGGTCAGCAGGTTCAGCTCGCGGGTCAGCAGCGCCACCACGGCGATGCCCACCGCGACCAGCGGCAGCAGCCCCAGCGCGGCGTCGAAGCCGGCGACCTCGAGCCCGCCCATCAGCCAGCGCAGGATGCGGTACGACTGGGTGAAGTCGGCCAGGTACTGCAGAAGCAGGATCACGGCCGAGCAGGTGAAGCTGACCGCCACGCCGGCGAGCAGCATCGTCGCGATGGAGAACCCGCGCCGCAGCCGGGTCAGGCCGTAGACCAGCGCCATCGCGCCGAGGGCGCCGGCGAAGGCCGCCAGCGAGGTGCCGGTCACGCCGAGGAACACCAGCGCCAGCCCGAGCTTGACGTACAGCGCCGCGCCGAGCGAGGCGCCGCTGGCGACGCCGAGGGTGAACGGGGTCGCCAGCGGGTTGCGGAACATCGCCTGGAACGCCAGCCCGGCGGTCCCGAGGCCGGCGCCGGCGAGGAACGCGACCAGGACCCGCGGGACGCGCAGGCCCCAGAGGATCACCGCCGCCTTGTCGCCCGGGGTGGGGTCGACGACCGCGCTCCACGGCACGCGCTCGATGCCGACCAGCGGGGCCACCGCCAGCGCCGCCAGCGCCAGCAGCGCCAGCGCGGCCAGGGTCCCCGCGGTGCGCCCGCGCGAGGCCATCACGGCACCACCACCCGCGTCCCGGTCTCGGGGTGCGTCGCGAAGGTGAACCGGTGGTCGAAGATCGCGGCGAGCCGCTCGCCGTCCATCAGCTCGGCCGGGGTCCCGTCGAACACCACCCGCCCCGCGCGCAGCGCGGCGACGCGGTCGGCCACCACGGCGGCGGTGTTGATGTCGTGCGTCACAGCCAGGATCGAGGTGCTCTCCTCGCGGTGGAGCCGGCGCAGGATCGCGACGACCTCGGCCTGGTGGCGCGGGTCGAGGAAGGTGGTCGGCTCGTCCAGCAGCAGGGTCGCCGCCCCCTGGGCCAGCGCCGCCGCGATGTGGACCCGCTGGCGCTCTCCGCCGCTGAGGGTGACCAGCTGGCGGTCGGCCAGCGCGACGGTGTCGGTGAGCGCCAGCGCGTGCTCCACCGCCCGGCGATCGGAGGCCCGCAGGGGGGTGAACGGGCTGAGGTGCGGGTAGCGCCCCTGCTCGACGAAGGCCCGCACGGAGAACGGCGGGCGGGCGTCCCCCGCCTGGGGCACGTAGCCCACGGCGCGCGCCAGCTCCACCTGGCGCAGCTCGTCCCGATCGCGGCCGTCGATCCGGATCGTGCCGCGCCCGCCCCGCAGGATCCGCAGCACGCAGCGCAGCAGCGTGGTCTTGCCCGCGCCGTTGGGTCCGATCAGCGCCACCAGCTCGCCGCGCGCCAGCGTCAGCGACACGTCGTCGAGGATCGGCCGCCCGCCGGTCTCGAACGACCAGCCGCGGATCTCCAGCGCCGGCGCGCCGGGACGGCTCACGGGCCGCCCTCCCCCCCGGCCGGGGTCGTCCCGGCCGGGTGCAGCACCGCCTCCAGCTCGTCGACGATGATCGGGAAGCGCGGCCCGGGGACCACCATGTGCTGCCCCTCGAAGACGTGGACCCGGCCGCTCCGCACGGCCCGCAGCTGGGGCAGGCTCTCCCAGTCGGCGCGCACCGCGGCGGCGTCGACCCCCGCCAGCTCCAGGTCGGGGACCAGGTCGACGATCACGTCCGGGTCCATCACCAGCAGCCCCTCGCCGGAGATCGTGGGGAACCGGACCTCCCCGTCGGCGTAGGCGTTGGCCCCGCCCGACAGCTCGATCAGCTCGTCGTAGAACCCGTCGCGGCCCGCGACGACCGGGTCGCGCACGACGCCCGTGCCCAGCTCGCGACCGACCACGATCAGCACCGTGGGGCGCGGGCCCGGGGGGATCGCCCGGCGGTGGCGCTCCATCTCCCCGCGCAGCTCGGCCTCCAGCGCCAGGGCCCGATCGGCCACCCCGCACTGCTCGCCGAGGATCCCGAACGACGCCAGGATCCCTCCGATCTGCTGGTGGTCCACCGTGACGTAGGACAGCCCCAGCTGCTCGAGGTGCTCGCGGTGGGCGTGGTGCTCGACGGTCATCACCACCAGGTCGGGCTGCAGCGCGACCATCGCCTCGTAGTTGGGATCGAACAGGGCGCCGACCTTCGGCCTCGACTGCGCCTCGGGCGGGTAGCTGCAGTAGGTCGAGACCCCGACGACCCGATCCCCGAGCCCCAGCGCGAACAGCGTCTCGGTGATCGACGGCGCCAGCGACACCACGCGCTGGCACGGCTCGGTGGGGTCCGCAGCACGGTGGTCGGGGGCCAGCTGGCGCAGCCCCAGGCTCGCCGGGAACGCCAGCAGCACGAGCCCGATCAGCACCACCGTCCGCCGCTCCATCGATCCGTGCTCCCGGCGATCCGCCCCACCGTTCAACGTCGCGCGGGGCAAGTCAAGGGGGGGCAGGGTATCCTGACCGGCCGATGCACGAGCTGACCGTCGCCGCCAGCCTGCTGGACGCCCTCCTCGAGGCCGCGGCCCACGAGGACGCCACCGCCGTGGTCCGCGCGCGAGTACGGATCGGTGCGCTGAGCTGCATCCAGGAGGAGGCGCTGCGGTTCGGCTTCGGGGCCCTGGCGCGGGGCACCATCGCCGCGGGGTGCGAGCTCGAGGTGGTCCACGCCCCGGCGCGCGGCGAGTGCGCCGGGTGCGGGTGGACAGGCGAGGTCACCGACCCGATCCTGTTCCCGTGCCCGCGCTGTGGCGCCGTCCCCGTGCGCACCGCCGAGGGCAGAGACCTCGTGCTCGAGTCCGCATCGCTGGAGACCCCGTGACCGAGATCCGCATCGAACGCCCGCTGCTCGAGGAGACCGACCGCGCCGCGGCCGCGGCCCGCGCCCGCTACCGCCGCGACGGGGTCTACGTCGTCAACCTGATGAGCTCCCCCGGCGCGGGCAAGACCTCCCTGCTGGAGCGGACCCTGGAGCAGCTCGACGGCCGGCTGCGGGCCGGCGTGATCGAGGGGGACATCCAGGGCACCGCCGACGCCGACCGGCTGGCGCGCTTCGGTGTCCCGGTGCGCTCGATCAACACCCGCGGCACCTGCCACCTCGACCCGCGGCAGGTCGAGGGCGCCCTCGCGGAGCTCGACGCCCCGCAGCTGGACCTGCTGATCATCGAGAACGTCGGCAACCTGGTGTGCCCCGCCGAGTTCGACCTCGGCGAGCACGCCCGCGTGATGCTGCTGTCGGTCCCCGAGGGGGACGACAAGCCCGGCAAGTACCCGCTGATGTTCCAGACCTCGGACCTGCTGCTGATCAACAAGATCGACCTGCTCGGGGTCTGCGACTTCGACCCGGACGAGGCCACGCGGGTGGCCACCACGCTACACCCGGAGCTGGACGTGCTGCGCATCAGCTGTCGCACCGGCGAGGGGCTCGACGCCTGGATCGCGTGGCTCGAGCAGCGGGTCCGGCGCTTCGGGGAGGCCGGCTGATGTGCCTGGCGGTGCCGATGGCGCTGGTCGAGGTCGACGGCGCGCGAGGCGTCGCCGAGACCGGCGGCGTGCGCTCCGAGGTCCGCCTCGACCTGGTGGACGGCGCCGCGGTCGGGGCCTACGTGCTGGTCCACGCAGGGTACGCGATCCAGCTGCTCGACGAGGCCGAGGCCGCCGAGACGCTGGCCCTGATCGACGAGCTCGCCGCGGCGGCGGCGGAGGAGCCGTGAGGAACGCCGGCGGGGGGTTCCGCGACCCGGCCCGGCTGCACGGGGTGGCCGCGCGGCTGGCCCGCGCCGCCGGCGATCGCGAGCTGCGGCTGATGCACGTCTGCGGGACCCACGAGAACGCCATCGCCCGCTTCGGGCTGCGCTCGCTGCTGCCCCCCGGGGTGCGCGTGATCGCCGGGCCCGGCTGCCCGGTGTGCGTCTGCCCGCCGGGGGACATCGAGCTGGCCGCGACGCTGGCGCTGGACCGCGGCGTGACGCTGTGCACCTTCGGCGACATGGTGCCGGTGCCCGGCCGCACCTCGCTGCAGGCCGCCCGCGCCCGCGGCGCCGGCGTGCGGGTCGTGACCGGCGCCGCCGACGCGGTGGCGCTGGCCCGCCGCGCGCCGGAGCGCGAGGTGGTGTTCTTCGCCGTGGGCTTCGAGACCACCGCGTGCACCACCGCCGCGGCGCTGCTCGCCGACCCGCCGGCCAACCTCAGCGTGCTGGTCTCGCACCGCACGATCCCCGCGGCGCTGGAGGCGCTGGTGGCGCGCCCCGAGCTGCGCCTCGATGGCTTCCTGCTCCCGGGCCACGTGGCGACGGTCACCGGGACCGAGCCGTACGAGGCGCTGGCCGGGCGCGTCGCACGCCCGATGGTCGCGGCCGGCTTCGAGCCGCTGGACGTGATGCACGGCCTCGCCGAGCTGGTCGAGGCGGCGGTGGCGGGAGGCGGCGCGGTGGGCAACGCGTACCCGCGCGCGGTGAGGGCCGCCGGCAATCCGCGGGCCCGCCAGATGATGGACCGGGTCTTCGCCGTGGTCGACGCCCCCTGGCGCGGGCTGGGCACGATCCCCGCCTCGGGGCTGGTGCTGCGCGACGCGTTCGCCGCCCACGACGCGCTGCGTCGGCTCGGCGTGGCGCCCGACCCGGCGCTGCCCGACTCGCTGCCCGGTTGCCGCTGCAGCGACGTGATGGCCGGCCTGATCGAGCCCCCCGAGTGTGCCCTGTTCGCCGACACCTGCACCCCCGAGGCCCCGCGCGGGCCGTGCATGGTCTCGTTCGAGGGCACCTGCCGCAACCGCTACCTGTACCGGGACGTGGAGTGAGATGAGCGACCCCGAGCCCCGCATCGAGCTGGCGCACGGCGGCGGCGGCCAGCGGACCCTCGAGCTGGTCCGCGAGGTGTTCGCCCGCGCGCTGTCCAACCCGGCGCTGGACGCCCTCGACGACGGCGCGCTGCTGCCGGACCCGGGGGGCCGGCTGGCGGTCAGCACCGACGGGTTCGTGGTGCGGCCGCGGGCCTTCCCCGGCGGCGACATCGGGGCGCTGGCGATCCACGGCACGGTCAACGACCTGGCGGTCAGCGGGGCGATCCCGCGCTACCTGACGCTGGGGGCGATCCTCGAGGAGGGGCTGCCGCTGGCCGAGCTGCGCGCGGTGGTGGCCTCGGCGGCGGCGGCGGCGCGCGCCTGCGGGGTGGAGGTCGTCGCCGGCGACACCAAGGTCGTCGAGCGGGGCCACGGGGACGGGATCTACCTGACCACCACCGGGATCGGCGTGCTGCGCGACGGCTTCCCCCCGGCGGCGTGGCCGGGACCGGGGGACGTGCTGCTGGTCAGCGGCCCGGTGGGCGACCACGGCGCGGTGATCCTCGCGGCGCGGATGGAGCTCGACGTGGGCACCCTGCGCAGCGACTGCGCGCCGGTGACCGGGCTGGTGGGCGCGCTGGTCGAGGCGGGCGTGGCCCCCACCTTCCTGCGCGACCCGACCCGCGGCGGGCTGGGGGTGGCGCTGTGCGACCTCGCCGAGGACGCCGGCCCGGCGGGGGCGCCGCTGGCCGTGGAGGTCGAGGAGGACTCGATCCCGGTTCGCGAGCAGGTCGCCGCGGTGGGCGAGATCACCGGGGTCGATCCCCTGTTCCTGGCCTGCGAGGGGCGGGTCCTCGCGGCGGTCCCCGGCGCCCACGCCGAGGCGGCGCTGGCCGCGTGGCGAGCGCGGCCGGACGGCGCCGACGCGGCGATCGTCGGGCGCATCGGCGAGGACCACCGCGGCCGCGCCGTGATCCACACCCGGTTCGGCGGCCGCCGCACCGTGCTGCGCCCCAGCGGAGAGCAGCTGCCCCGGATCTGCTGACCGTGACGCCCCCCGCCCCCGAGCACGCCCCCGTCCGCCGCCGCGTGGTGGTCCACGGCGTGGTCCAGGGCGTCGGCTTCCGGCCGTTCGTGTACCGCCTCGCGGTGCGCCATGGCCTCGCCGGGTGGGTGCGCAACGACGGCGCAGGGGTCCAGGCCGAGGTGGAGGGCCCAGCGGCGGCGGTGGCGGCGTTCCGCGCGGCCCTGCGCCGCGAGGCACCGGCGCGGTCCACGATCCGCTCGCTGCGCACCCGGCGCCGTCGCGCCACCGGCGAGCGGGACTTCCGGATCCTGCCCAGCGACGCGGGATCGCAGGTCGAAGCGGCCCCGATCCCCCCGGACATCGCCACCTGCGACGCCTGCCTGGCCGAGCTGCGCGACCCCGGTGACCGCCGGCACCGCTACCCGTTCCTCAACTGCACCGACTGCGGGCCGCGCTACACCATCGTCCGCGGCCTGCCCTACGACCGGCCGCGGACCACGATGGCGCCGTTCCCGCTGTGCGAGGCGTGCGCCGCGGAGTACGGCGACCCCGCCGACCGCCGGTTCCACGCCCAGCCCACCGCGTGCGCCGCGTGTGGCCCCCGGCTGACGCTGTGGGCCGGGGACCGCGCGGTGCCCGGCGACCCGCTGTCCGGGACGATCCGCCGCCTGGAGGCCGGCGCCATCGCGGCGGTCAAGGGCCTCGGCGGGTACCACCTGGCCTGCGACGCCACCGCCGCCGCGCCCGTCGCGGCGCTGCGCGCGCGCAAGCAGCGCCCGGACAAGCCGTTCGCGGTGATGGCCCGCGACCTGCCCGCGCTGCACCGGCTGGCCCGCGTCACTCGCACGGAGGCGGCGTTGCTGCAGGGCTGGCGGCGCCCGATCGTGCTGCTCGAGGCCCGCCCCGACGGCCCCCTCGACCCCGGCGTCGGCGGCAGCAGCAGGTGGATCGGCGCGATGCTGCCCTACACCCCGCTGCACCACCTGCTGCTCGAGGGCCGCTACCCGGCGCTGGTGATGACCAGCGGCAACCGCCGCGACGAGCCGATCGTGATCGACGACGGGCGCGCCCGCCGCGAGCTCGGCGGCGTGGCCGACGTGATCCTGATCCACGACCGCGCGATCGAGGCCCGCGCCGACGACTCGGTGGCGCGGGTGGTGGCCGGACGCACGCTCCCGGTCCGCCGCAGCCGTGGCTGGGTCCCGGCCCCGATCGCGCTGCCCCGCGGGGGCCCGCCGGTGCTCGCCGTGGGTGGAGATCTCAAGAACACGTGCGCGATCACGCGCGGGGACGCCGCGTTCCTCGGGGCCCACGTGGGCGATCTGGAGCACCCCGCGGCGATGGACGCCCACGGCGAGGCCGTCGATCACCTGCGGCGGCTCCTCGGCGTCGAGCTGGCGCTCGTGGTCCACGACCTGCACCCCGACTACCACGGCACCCGCTGGGCGCGGCAGCAGGGCCTGCCGACGCTCGCCGTGCAGCACCACCACGCCCACGGGCTGGCCTGCCTCGCCGAGCACGGCCACGACGGCCCGGCGCTGGCCCTGGCCCTGGACGGCACCGGGTACGGGACCGACGGCCACGTTTGGGGGGGCGAGCTGCTGGCGGTCGACGTGCTGCGCTTCGAGCGCCTGGCCCACCTGCGCGAGCGGTCGATGCCCGGCGCCGACCGCGCCGCCCGCGAGCCGTGGCGAATGGCCCTGTCGGTCCTGCACGACGCCTGCGGCGAGCTGGACGGCCTCGACGACCTGCCGCCGCTGCGGGGCGCACCCCCCGCGGTCTCCGAGGGCGTGCGCCGGCTGCTCGCCCGCGGCGACGCCGGCCCCCGCACGAGCAGCGCCGGCCGGCTGTTCGACGCCGCCGCCGCGCTGCTCGGCCTCTGCCAGGTGACGAGCTTCGAGGGCCAGGCCGGGATGGCGCTGGAGCAGGCCGCCGCCCGCGCGCGCGGCACCCGGCCCCTCCCCTACCACGTCGGCGATCCCGGCCGCGGCGCCCCGCGGATCGTCGACCTCGATCCGGCATTCCGCGCACTGGTCGACGGGGTGCGCGCCGGGACCCCCCGCCGCCGCCTGGCCCGCGCGTTCCACCAGACCCTGGCCGCTGCGCTGGTCGAGGTCGCCGCCGACGCCGCGGAGCGCACTGCGCTGCACACGGTGGCGCTGACCGGGGGCGTGCTGCTCAACGGCGTTCTGGCCCGGATGCTGCGCAAGGGGCTGCGCAAGCGGGGCCTGCGGGTCCTGATGCACCACCGGGTGCCCCCCAGCGACGGGGGCCTGGCGCTGGGGCAGGCGTGGGCGGGGGTTCTGGCCGGCGAGACCCCGGAGCCCGGCTAGCCGAGTTCGAACTCGAACCAGTACTCGCCCCCCGGCAGCAGCTCGACCTCGGTCCAGCACTGCACGAAACCCTCGCCGGGGCTGCAATCCAGCGCGATCGTGTCGTCCACCGGAGAGTCCAGCCAGGCGTCGAAGTTCTGGCTCAGGTCGACTCTCACGTCCTGGTCGAGCCAGACCTCGGGGGCGTCCGTGAGCTGCTGGTAGTACTCGTCGAGCGCGATCTCCGGCTGCTCGGCCTCGATCACCGCCAGGTCCTCGTCGAGAGCCGGCTCGGCCGCGTCGAAGTGCGGGTCGTGGGGCACGCCGGCGAGCTTCTCGCTCCACGGCGGCGACAGCACGATCACCACGGCCTCGTCTTGCTCGGAGGATTCCTCGACGGGGACCGCGCAGCCCCCCAGCGACACCGCGGCGAACAAGGCCAGCGCGGCGGTCGAGGCTGCGGCACGGATGCTCTGGAACGTCTGGGCCAAGGACATCTCTCTCTCCCTCTCCCGCGACACGGGATCCGAACAGTTCGTTGTGGCTAACAAATATAGATGTAACCACTGCGGCGAACACGACAAGCCACTCGACGTGGGGGCTGCGGTAGACTGCGGCGACACCCGATGAGGAGGAGGTCCCCGATGAAGAGAGCCCTCGCACCGCTGGCCGCCGGCGTGGTCGGCGCGCTGATCGTCCTGGCCGTCCCCGGCGTGGGCAAGGCCCCCCCGCCCCCGGCCGACATGGACCCCGATCCCCAGGCGATCTCCGACGCCGGGATCCTCGGCTGCGCCCAGTGGCGCTTCGCCTACTGGCGGCCCCAGCGGGACTGCGGCACCGCGGCGCTGCCCACCGGCGCCGAGGTCGGCAACATCCCGGAGAACCGGCCGTGCTCGCCGCCGCCGGGGTGGGAGCCGTTCGACGTGTACCGCGAGACGACCTACGAGCTGAAGGGGGAGCCGGTGATCGATCCCGGCAGCGGGGGCATCACCACCGGCTACAGCCTGCAGGACATGGTGGAGCAGCGGACGGTGACGGTGGTGTGTCTGCGGAAGTGCGTCAACGCCCCGTGAGTGTCCTCAGAGCTTGTGAATCTATCCCCGGACCGAGCCTGAGTGCCGCAGCGCCAC